>NZ_JBFANH010000026.1:0-155832 GCF_040674755.1 Nocardia sp. NPDC049737
GTGTTCGCGGCCCCCTGGTGTCTCGCGTCCGAGCCGACGAGACTCGCGCCTACGGCGCATGCGCTTCGACGACTCGGACGCGAGACGGGCCGCGAACGGTCGCTCGTAAGACTCGCTCCGTGGTGCTTGCGTAGGGCATAACAGTGGCAGGCGCCCACGACAGCACGTCTTCAACAGAGTAATCCGCTGACAGCGTCTACTCTGTCTGATTTGCGACGTCTGATGGCTCTCGTCCGAGTGGCGCCACCACCGCGGTATCAGACCAGAAGCGACGCGTTATCAGACCTTGTACTGGTAGAAACCTGCGCCGGTCTTCTTGCCGAGTAGACCGGCCTCGACCATGCGCATCAGCAGCGGCGGCGCCGAGTACAGCGGCTCCTTGAACTCCTGGTACATGGAGTCGGCAATGGATTTCACGGTGTCGAGGCCGACCAGGTCGGTGAGCGCCAGCGGACCCATCGGGTGGGCGCAGCCGAGCACCATCGCCTTGTCGACGTCTTCCTTGGTGGCGAAGCCGGATTCGACCATCCGGATGGCCGAGAGCAGGTACGGAACCAGCAGCGCGTTCACCACGAAGCCGGAGCGGTCGGCCGAGCGCACGACCTGCTTGCCGAGCACCTCGCCGGCGAAGGCCTCGGCCCGCGCGGACACGGCCGCGCTGGTCTTCAACGTGGTGACCAGCTCAACCAGCGGCAGCACCGGCACCGGGTTGAAGAAGTGCATGCCGACCACGCGCTCCGGGTTGGCGGTGGCGACGGCGATCTTCATGATCGGGATGGAGGAGGTGTTGGAGGCCAGCACGGCGTCCGGATCGGTGACGACCTTGTCGAGTTCGGCGAAGATGGCGGTCTTCACCTTCTCGTCCTCGAGCACCGCCTCGACCACCAGCTGGCGGTCGGCGAAATCGCCGAGGTCGGAGGTGAACCGCAGCCGCCATGCGGCCTGTTCGCGCTCGCGCTCGGTGATCTTGCCGCTACTCACGCCGCGATCCAGCGAGCGCAGGATGCGAGCGCGGCCCGCGGCGGCTAGCTCCCGGGTCTGTTCGTAGACGAGCACATCGATATGCGCCCGCGCACACACTTCCGCGATTCCGGCACCCATCTGTCCGGCACCGATGATGCCGACGCGCTGAATCTTCTCGCTGCTCACGTCCCGCTCCTGCTGTTTTTGTCTGGCTGTCGGGTGGCTGATGACGAAGGGTGCTCCGATAAGAGTCGGCCTTCGATGGTCCAAGGTATAGGGATGCCCTCCCGGCTGGGGCTGTTCAGCCGGGAGGGCGGTGTTGGATGGCCGCGCTCCGCGCGGCATGTTCGCGGCCCCCTGATGTCTCGCGTCCGAGCCGTCGAGACTCGCGCCTACGGCGCATGCGCTTCGACGACTCGGACGCGAGACGGGCCGCGAACGTCGCTCGTAAGACTCGCTCCGTCGGGGTCGGTTCAGCGTCGAACGCTGGTACACCCCGGTGTTCGACCGACTCAGACCGAGCGATGGCCATCGTTCACTTCAGCTCAGTGGAACTGGCCCTCTTCGGTGGAACCCTTCAGGGCCGCCGTCGAGGTGTTCGGGTCCACGGTGGTGGCGATGGTGTCGAAGTAGCCGGCACCGACCTCACGCTGGTGCTTGATGGCGGTGAATCCACGCTCGGCGGCGGCCTTGAACTCGCGCTCCTGCAGGTCGACGAAGGCGGTCATGCCCTCGCGGGCGTAGCCGTGGGCCAGGTCGAACATGCCGTAGTTGAGCGAGTGGAAGCCGGCCAGGGTGATGAACTGGAACTTGAAGCCCATCGCGCCGAGCTCACGCTGGAACTTCGCGATGGTCGCGTCGTCCAGGTGGGCCTTCCAGTTGAAGGACGGCGAGCAGTTGTAGGCCAGCAGCTGGTCCGGGAACTCGCTGCGGACGGACTCGGCGAACTTGCGGGCGACCTCGAGGTCCGGCACGCCGGTCTCCATCCAGATGAGGTCGGCGTAGGGGGCGTAGGCCTTGGCGCGCGCGATGCAGGGCTCGATGCCGTTCTTCACACCGAAGAAGCCCTCGGCGGTGCGGGTGCCGTCCAGGAACTCACGGTCGCGCTCGTCCACGTCCGAGGTGATCAGGGTGGCGGCCTCGGCGTCGGTGCGGGCGATGATCACCGACGGCACGTCGGCGACGTCGGCGGCCAGACGCGCGGAGGTCAGGGTGCGGATGTGCTGCTGGGTCGGGATCAGCACCTTGCCGCCCAGGTGGCCACACTTCTTCTCGGAGGCCAGCTGGTCTTCCCAGTGCACACCGGCGGCACCGGCGGCGATCATGGCCTTCTGCAGTTCGTAGGCGTTCAGCGCGCCACCGAAGCCGGCCTCGGCGTCGGCGACGATCGGGGCCAGCCAGTTGGAGACGGAGGTGTCGCCCTCGACCTTGGCGATCTCGTCGGCGCGCAGCAACGCGTTGTTGATGCGGCGGACCACGGACGGAACCGAGTTGGCCGGGTACAGCGACTGGTCCGGGTAGGTGTGGCCGGACAGGTTCGCGTCGCCGGCGACCTGCCAACCGGACAGGTAGATGGCCTTCAGGCCGGCACGGACCTGCTGAACCGCCTGGTTACCGGTGAGGGCACCGAGGGAGTTGATGTAGTCCTCGTTGTTGACCAGATCCCAGAGGATCTCCGAGCCACGACGGGCGAGGGTGGCCTCTTCGACGACGGTGCCCTGCAGCTTCGACACCTGCTCGGCGGTGTAGTTGCGGGTGATGCCCTTCCAGCGCGGGTTGGTGTCCCAATCCTGCTGGATCTCCGCAGCGGTCTTCGGGGTGCCGGCGTTCGACATCTCTGACTCCACTTCTTCGTTTCGGTGCCCCACGGTCGAGCATCGCTCGAACTGCTGTGGCGGCAATTTGCAGGCTTGCTAGGCCAATGGGGTGTACTTCCACACGATTGCACACCAGGAAATAGCCGTCTACCTGTTGCAAGTGTGAATCGGAGCTAGGTTTCGACCGGCCTTTGCTAACCTTGCGAAATTTGCCTGCGAATTGCAAGCATGCAACCTACCCGCCGGTAGCTCTGACGTGCGGTTTTAGCGTAACGCTCGTACTGTTTGCGATCGCTCCCCGGCCCGCCATCCGACGCGCTCGGCATTCCGGGTTGTGAGCACCTTCACAAGCGTCTGTGTGGTCCCCGCCACCTCGAGATGGGCGCGATGGTTCGATTGACGGACCGAGTCCATCGGGGAGAGACGCTCAGCGTCCGAGAGGAGCTTTTTATGCGGAAACTGTGGCTCGCCGTTGCCGTCGTATGTGGCCTTGGCGTGCAGTCGCCCGCGGCGAGCGCCGATCCGAGCACGGTGGAATCCGTCGCGCCGCTGGCCGCGGTGGCGACGCTGCCCGGGTCGGTGGATTCCAGCCGCATCTTGTATGCGACGACCACCACGAACGATGCGCCGACGGTGGCCAGCGCCGCGGTCTATTTCCCGCCCGGGGAGGCACCCGAGGGTGGCTGGCCGGTGATCGCGTGGGCGCACGGCACCGTCGGGCTCGGCGACAATTGCGCCTACAGCATCGCCGGACCCAGCGCGGTCGAACGGGACTGGGCGTATCTGGGGACCTGGCTGCGACAGGGATACGCGATCGTGGCCGCGGACTATGCCGGACTCGGTACGCCGGGCGACCATCCCTACCTCGATGGACGCGTGGAAGCACACAATGTCGTCGACGCGGTCAAGGCCGCGACCAGACAGTACTCGTCGCTGGCGAAGAGGTGGATGGTCGTCGGGCAGTCACAGGGCGGCGGTGCGGCCGTGTTCACCGCCCGGTACGCGACCGAATTCGGCGGACCGGAACTCGATTACCGCGGCGCGGTCGGCACCGGCGTACCCGCGTATATCGAAGACATACTGCAGCTGCTCGGGCCGCAGGTGCCAGCTGTCGAGTTGAACCACCACAGCACCGCGTACCTGCTCTACATCCTGAACGGGTTGCGCACGACCTATCCGCAGCTTGACATCGAGTCCGTCCTGACCGACTCCGGCCGCGAATGGCTCGGCCGGGCCCGCGAGATGTGCGTCACCCCGCTGGCCGACGCGCTGGGCGCGAACGACGTGCTGGTCGGCGACCTGTTCGCACGGCCGCTCGCACAGATTCCGAACCTGCACGGACTGTTATCCGGGTATATGGGCCTGCCCGAATCCGGTTACGACAAGCCACTGTTCCTGGGCCAGGGCCTGCTCGATACGGATGTGATCGCCCCGCAGACACTGCGGTTCGCCGCAGTGCTCGCGGCCAATCAGCAGCCGGTCACGTTCTACGTCTACCCCTACGATCACGACGGGACGGTCAACGCGTCATTGGCGAATTCGCTGTCGTTCGTCCGCAATCAGTTTGCCTGACGCGATCCGAACGACCTATCCGTAACCGCCTTCGGTGTCATCACCGCGGAATTTGCGCGGTTGTCGGGCACACTCGCTGCCGCTAGTCGCGGCCGATCGGTTGGTGGGTACGGTGCCAGTGTTCGGCGATATCGATGCGTCGGGTGATCCAGACATCGTTATGAGACTGGACATGGTCGAGGAAGTGCTCGAGGGCGGCTATGCGAGCCGGACGGCCGACCAGACGACAGTGCAGACCGATCGACAGCATCTTCGGACTGCCCTCCGCGCCTTCGCGATAGAGCACATCGAAGGCGTCGCGGAGGTGGGCGAAGAATTGTTCGCCGCTCGGGAAGCCCGCGGGTGAGGCGAAGCGCATGTCGTTGGTGTCGAGGGTGTACGGGACGACCAGGTGGTTCCTGCCACGCACGGTGACCCAGTACGGGAGATCGTCGGCGTAGGAGTCCGAGTCGTAGACGAAACCGCCGTGTTCGACCACCAGTTCCCTGGTGTGCGGTGAATCGCGGCCGGTGTACCAACCGAGCGGGGCCGCGCCGGTTAGTTCGGTGAGGATGCGCACGGCCTCGGCCATATGCTCGCGCTCGATGTCGCGGTCGGTGAGTTGGTAGGACTGCCAGCGCAGGCCGTGACTGGCGATTTCGTGACCGAGTTCCTGAAAGGCCGCCACCGCCTCCGGATTTCGCTGCATAGCGTGGGCGACGGCGAAGATGGTCAGCGGTAGGTCGCGGCGTGCGAAGACGCGCAGTACGCGCCACAGTCCGGCGCGAGAGCCGTATTCGTAGAGCGATTCCATGCTCATGTGGCGATTCGGAAACGCTTGCGCGGGAGTCATTTCCGAGAGAAAAGTCTCCGAATGCGGATCGCCGTCGAGCACATTGTGCTCCGCGCCCTCTTCGTAATTGAGGACGAACTGGACCGCGATCTTCGCACCATCGGGCCACTGCGGATCCGGTGGCGTCGCGCCGTAGCCGACGAAATCTCGTTCACCCATGCCACTCAGCCCCCGAGTTCGCCGTAGAGGCGCAGCCGTGCGAGCCCGCCGTCCGGGTATATATCCAGTCGGACCTCCTCCACCGAGGCCGCCATCGGCGCAATCACGAAGCGGTGCCTGGTATCGGGCAGCAGTTCGGTGCGCGGGAGCAATTCGAGTTCGGTGCCGTCGGTGGTGCGGCCGGTGAGTCGGGCCGAGCCTGGGCTATTACCGAGGAAGTACGACGTATCGATCTCCGCGAGGCGGATGAGGCCGGGTCCGGCCAGCCGGATCCGCACCCAGTCGTTGCTGTCGTCGCGGCGGCGGGCGGTTTCCCAGCCGTCACCCATTTTTCGCGCGAGACCCGGGTAGAGCAGTTGGTTCGGCGAACTGTAGAAGCGGTTGGAACAGTCGAGGACCAGGGCGCCGTTTTCCAGGGCGGCCAGGTCCAGTGGGCCAAGGCCGAGCAGATTCGGGTCGGGCCTGCCCTCGCCGTGCACGCGCAGCCGGGCGACGCCGCCGTCCGGGTGCATGGTGAGTTTCACATGGGTCCAACGGTTTTCGTTCTCGATCGAGAATGGATTGCGGCTGTCACCGGTTACCGGGGCCCGGTCGATCAGGGTCACCCAGTCGTCGCGCTCGGCGATGGTTTCCGCGGATGGATAGCCGTCGATCTCGAGTGCTGAGAGCGAAACCGCGGGCGGATAGTTGCCCTTGAACCAGGCGGTGTCCACCACGATGCCGCGGATCACGCCGGGTACGCCCAGCCGCACGATGGCGCAATCGTCGCCGGGGCGGCCGCGGTGCCTGCGGGTTTCCCAGCCGTCGTAGATCTGGCCCTTGTGTCCGAAGGTCGACGGTCGGTATTCCGACGGTCCCGGATTGATCAAATTCTCTTTCTCGGCGAAGAATTCGTCGTTGGCCCAGATGACCGAGCCGCCGAGCGCCCGGACGGCAAGGTCGGGCAGCAGCGTGAAAACTGCGGCGTCGGGCCCACCCGTCGCCCGCCGATCACCGTCCACGGAATCGCTACGCGATGCTCCACTCATTACACCTCCTGCGTAGTTCACAGCGTCTCCTGCGGAATCGGCTCGCGCGCGACGAGTGCCCGCAGCACCCCGGGAGTCAGTACCGGTGCGAGCGCGCGCAGCTCATCGGCGGTGCGTGCGCCGCAGTTCAGGCCGCGTAAAACGGTGGCCGCCAAGGCTTCCGCGGTGGCGGGCTCGTCCATGACGCCGCCGCAGCGCCGGTCGAGGTAGGCGACCAGACGTGGCACCGCGACGTCGATGGCGCGACGGAAGAATTCGTAGGTGGCCAGCCAGCGGGTGATCAGGTGGCCCGGATGCATGTCCCAGCCCTGGTAGTAACCCAGGCGCAGCGCCCGGCCGACAAGCCGATGATGGTTGCGCAGTGCGGATTCCGGATCGCGGTCCGGCACGATCTGGGTGGAGCCGTCACAGATCCACACACCCGTCTGGGCCGCGGCCACCTGCATGATCGACTTCGCGTAGTCCGCCGTCGGATGGTCGAGCGCCTGATCGGGTGCGGCGATACCGCACGCTGCGGTGTAGTCATAGGTGCCGAAATGCAAAGCACTGCAACGGCCTTCGGACATGCGAAGCATCTTGGCGACCGGGACGCTGCCGTCGGCGGCGATAATCGCCTGCGGGCTCTCGATCTGCAGTTCGAATCGCAGGGTGCCCGCATCGAGCCCGCAGCCGCGCTCGAGTCCGTCACACAGGGTGACCAGCGCCGCAGCCTGGTGCGCCGCACGGATTTTCGGGACGGTGAAGACGAAACCCCGCGGCACACCGCCCGCGGCATCCAAGACCAGCTCGAGGGTGCGCAGGGCGCGAGTGCGTTCGATACCCGCCAAGCCCTTCATCCGGATGCCGAAGCTGGTCGGCCCACCGGGTTGCTGCGCCCACGCGGCGAGTGTCGCGCCGGCATCGGTGGCGGCCTGGTCCTCCTCGGCGTCGGCGCGGAATCCGTAACCGTCTTCGAAGTCGATGCGCAGATCCTGGATCGGCCGCTGCTCGAGTTGGCTGCGCACGGCGGGCAGCGCGGCTGTGCCGTCGATTCCGGCGAGCAGATCATGGTGGCGATCGAGCAGTTCTATCGCCGCCGCACCCCATTCGACGGGGGTCGTGGCCGTGGCCCGGTCGGCGGGGACGTAGGCGGTGTGGATCGGCTGGACCCGGCCGTCGGAGCCCGGATACCGGGTCCGCAACTCGGCGTCGACCGTGTCGAGCATCGCGTCGATGCGAGCGCGGGCGTTCTCGGGTAGCCGTGTCGAATTTGCGCCGCTCGCCGGCGCTGTGTTTCCCGGACCCGGGTGGTTACGCACGCTGCCTCCTCCGGGCCTGACGCTCACGTCGCTGAGTGCTCACCCCTGGTCTCCTTCCTGAAGGGCGCGCCAGATCCGGTCCGCCGTCATCGGCAAACCGGTCTGTCGTACCCCGACAGCATCGCGGATGGCATTCGCCAAGGCGGGGGCGACCGGGTTGTACGGGGATTCGCTCATCGACTTGGCGCCGAGCGGGCCCAGGTCATCGGCGGTTTCGGCGAAGTAGACCTCGGTGTGCGGCAGATCGGCGAACTGCGGGATGTGATAGTGCCGCAGCGTCCGCGTGGTTACCTCGCCTTGCGCGCAGCGCATGTCCTCGTAGAGCGCGGTGCCGATGGCTTGCGCCACGCCGCCGACCACCTGGCCGCGGCATTGCACCGGATTGAGCACCGTGCCCGCGTCGGCGGCCTGGACGGATTGCAGGATGCGCACCAACCCGGTCTCGGGCTGCACGGCGACCCGGAATGCCTGCACATTGAAGCTGACCGATCGCGGGCTGCCCGCGTGTTCGCCGTGTCCGGACAACTCGCCGTCGGCCAGGAGCTCGGTGGCGCCGATCAGTCGATCGCCGCAGCGGACGCCATCGGCAACCAGGACGCACTCCGCTTCGGCGCGACCGGTCAGCTTGGCGGCCCGGACCAGGATGTGCTCGCGCAATGCCACGGCTGCGGCATAGGAGGCCTTGCCCGCGACGGTGATGCCGGTGGATCCGAAGGCGCCGGTGTCGTGGCCGACGACATCGGTGTCCGATTGCCGGATCACAATGCGGCGCATGTCGGTGTGCAGTGCCGTTGCCGCGAGTTGGGCGTGCACTGTTGTGGTGCCGTTGCCGAATTCGACTGTGCCGACCCGGAGTTCGTAGCGTCCGTCGGGGAGCAAGGCGACGGTTGCCTCGGAGCGGTGGCCGCGCGGTGGGATGGTGGCGATCATGGCCAGCGCCATACCGGTACCTACGCGCCATTGCGGACCGGGAGCGCGAACACCATTGCCGCGCAGCAAGGATCGTTCGGCGAGGTCGAGGCATTGATCGAGGCCGTAGCTGCCGAAGTCCAGATCGCTGTCGCCCACTTCCGCGCCGACGAATGCGTCGCCGGGGACGATGACATTGCGGCGGCGGAATTCGAACGGGTCGATATCGAGCGCGCGCGCCAGTTCATCCATGGCCGATTCGACGCCGAAGATGATCTGGCCGAGGCCGTAGCCGCGGAATGCGCCGGAGGGAATGTTGTTGGTGTAGACCGTCTTCGCCTCGACGCGCTTATTGGCGCAACGGTAGACCTCGATGGATTCGCCGACGCCGTGGAACAGCACGCCCGCACTGTGATTGCCGTAGGCACCGGCATCGGCGAGCACGTCGATCGACAGTGCGGTCAGCACGCCGTCGGCATTCGCGCCCGCGGTGACCGCCACCCGCATCGGATGACGGCAAGTGGCGCTGGTGAATTCATCGGAGCGGGTGAATTCGTATTGCACGGGACGACCGGTGCGCAGTACCGCCAGCGCTATCAGGTCCTCGGCCAGCATCTCCTGTTTGGCGCCGAATCCACCGCCCACGCGCTTGGCGAATACGCGCACCCGGTCACGCGGTAGCCCGAATATCTGGCACACCTCGTCGCGCACCAGGAACGGGACCTGTGTGCTGCAGCGGATGACCAGCCTGCCGTCCGCGTCCAACCAGCCGATACCGCCGTGGGTTTCCAGATGTACGTGCTGGGCCCGCGGGGAGTGCCAGACACCACTGACCACCTGTGCCGCCGCGGCGAGGCCCGCCTCGACGTCACCGACCGCACCGTTGATCTCGGCGATCAGATTGCGTTCTGGATCGGCGATACGAGCCGAATCCGGTTTATCGGCATGCAGTTTCGGCGCGTCCGAAAGCAATGCATCGGCCGGATCGAATACCGCCGGCAGGATTTCGTATTCGACCTGTAGTGCTCGGCAACCTGCGCGGGCGATATCCAGGCTCTGCGCCACCACGGCGGCGACCCGCTGTCCGATGAATCGCACCGTGCGATCCAGCACATAGGTGTCATCCGGATCGTCGACTCGCAGTTCGTGGCGTGCGGTGGAAAAGGCGAGATCGGGGGCGTCCGCGTAGGTGAGCACCGCATACACGCCCGGCAGGTTTTCGGCGGCCGAGGTGTCGATGGAGACGATTCGCGCGTGGGGGTGCGGGCTCGGCAGGACGGCGATATGTAGCGGGGCCGTCGGAGGTGCGTCCTCGCCCTCGGGGCTGACGTCGAAGGTGAAGGGTTCTGCACCCGTGACAATTCGAGGTCCGGCGGGCGCGCCGACACCGGTGCCCGCTCGTCCAGTGGCCTCCTCCGATGAGACGTGCCGAGCAGCAGGGTTCAGGTATATGGTCGCGTCCGCACCATGCGCCGATACGCCATCAGGATCCGAGGGGGAAGCAGCGCCCAGGGCATCGGCAATCGTGCTATATCCGGTGCAGCGACAGAGATTTCCCTTCATGAGCTCTGGCAGTGCCTCGGGATCCGGGGCGCTCCGGCCACCGCAGCCGAGACCCGCGGCGGTGACCACCATGCCCGCGGTGCAGAAACCGCATTGGAAGGCCGCCGAGTCCACGAACCGCTGCTGGACGGGGTGCGGCTCTTCGGCGGTACCGAGGCCGGAAGCGGTGGTGATGGAGCGGTCCGCGGCACGATAGGCGGGAATGATGCACGAGTGCACCGGCACACCGTCCAGTTGCACGGTGCACGCACCGCAATCGCCCGCATCACAACCTTTTTTCACCGCGAAATGGCCGTGTTCGCGCAACAGCGAACGCAGGCATTGCCCCGGGCGAGGTTCGGCCCGCACCAAGTGACCATCGACCTCGAATCTCATTGCCTATCACCGGCTTCGGCGCGTAGCTCGGCCGCGACCTCGCGAGCGAGCACACCGGCGACATGGCGACGCCAGTCCGGTGCTCCGTGCGGATCGTCGAACCACAGTGTCGGATCGATGGCTGCTACCGCACCCCGCACCTCCGCATCACCGGGCGTCCCATCGAAATCCAGCACTATGGGGCGGGTCGTCGCCGCGGTTATGGTCAGTGCGCAGCGGCCGTCCGCCTCGCGCCGACCCATCACAACCGCACCGGAGCGACCGAGCGGAGCCAGCGCGATCTTCCGGAATGCGGTGCGCGCGTGCAGACTTCGAGTCGGAACGGTGATCGACCGCAACACCTCACCGGGACCGAGCACATTGCGTCCCGGCCCGAGCACGAACTCCCGCAAGGGAATCCGCCGATCATCGCCATCCGGCGACCACACCAGCGCGACGCCGTCCAATGCCACCAGCGCCCCCAACACCGCCCCGGCGGGCAACGACAAACACACATTCCCGCCCACCGTCGCCGTCCGCCATATCTTGTGCGAGGCCACCAACGCCCGACACGCACGCGCGAACAACGCCGTCCCCGGCCACTCCACCCGCAACACCGCCACCCCCAACTCCCGCCCGACCCCAGCCCCGGCCAACTCCGCCAACGTGCAGGTAGCCGCGATCTCCAACCCCTCCCCCGTCTCCGTCAGAGCAGCCCACCCGAGCGCGGTTATATCGACCAGCCGATCCAGCTCCTGCTGCGGCTCCGAGAACAAGAACGTCCCCCCGGCGAGTACCGCACAACCCCCGCCCACAACAGCCAGGTCGGCCCGCCCCCGCGCCACAATCACATCTCGAATCGTGTCCAGATCCACACCACACCTCGCTCCACTACCGCTACCGCCACAGTAGAAGCCGTGGGTTGCCGCGATGTTGCGCGACACCCGTCCCAGGTTGCGCGGTCGTTACCCACGGAACCGCGCAGTCCGCGACGTCTGTAGTTCCAGTATCCAGCAATACCGTCTGATCAGGACATTCGTCTTAACCACGGCAACTCGCCCGACCCACTGAATACGCGTTTGCCCCCGAAGACCAGCCAGGTCCGGTCTGCACACGACGGACCGGGCCCGGCGATCGGGTTGTGTATCCGGGTACAGCCGTCGCACGACTGGATCCGTCGCAGAAACCAAGGCGTTGCGGCATCGGAGCGCCGAACCGGATCCGCGTGGCGCTGCCGGGATACGGGTTGGTGGAGGTCGGCGCAGCGAGAGCCAAACCGGGCTGCAAACACACGTATCGACTTCAGTGACATCAGCAACGACTCAAGATTTCCGGTGGCACAGGCACTCTCGGCACATTGCGAGCTCGGGATACCGCGTGCGACCGTATACACCAGCTCAGACTTTCAGTCCTTTCCTGGTGACGTAGACGGTGTGAAAGGTCCACACCCCGGCAAGGACTACCAGCCATTGCAGGCTGCTCACCAGCGGGACCGAGTCGATCGGGAGCGTGTAGGCGAGCACAACGCGTACCAGTGCGTCTCCGGAGAAGGTTGACCCCCAGACCGCGGTCAGCACTCGCAGCTGGCGGCGGAATTGGGAGTCGTTATCCCAGCGTGCATCCCACTGCCGGTAGCCCTCCTCGCCGATCTTCGCCGTGACGATCGCGCGGGAAGTTGTGCGTATGAAGGGCTGCTGGGTGAACAGGGTGGCCAAGATCCACAGGCCTAGCACGCCGAAGATCCAGCTGTCACGCACCATCAGCGTGCGGGGATCACCGGTCACCAGCGACATCACCGCGCCCACCACGATCATGGTGAGAGTGAACAGCGCCACCGTGTCGACGCGGCGCTGCCGGATCGCGTGGTAGGTGAGGAATGGCACGGTGAGCGCGGCGGGCGCGATCAGCGCCAGCCACGGATTCACTCCCGCCGCACGCAAGCCGTAGTAGCCGCCGATCGGCAGCACCAGTTCCACGATCAATTGTCGCGCGACGAGGCGGCGCGCAGCGGCATTTTTCTGTCGCGACGTGCGATCCGCCGCAATCGACTGCTGCTGGTTCATCTCGGCTCGGGACGTGATCACGATTGCCTCCGTGTGGCGTAATCGAATAGGTCGGCCAGTTCGCGTGCGCAGGCCGCGGTATCGAAGTCGGGGTCGAGGCCGGCTCGGGTAATGGCCGCCTCCCGCGCGCCCCGGATGGCCAGCACCATGATGGCGGGATCGAAGTCGCGAAATGCGCCGGCCCGCTGCGCTTCTCGCATCCACCGCTCCTCGGCACGGGTGATCTCGGCCAGATGCTCGACCAGGCCGAACTTCTGCGGGTCGTCGGGACGGATGTTGGCGATGATGCTTGCCAGCGCCCGCTGATGTCGGGGGTACTCGCCGAGCAGTGCCAGGTTGGCCGTGAACCAGGTGCGTAATTGAGCGGTATATCCGGACTCGGCGTCGAGCTTGGCGACGACGAATTCCGTATTCACGCGCACGATCTCGGTGGCCACCTCGCGGATCAGATCATCTTTGCCCTCGAAGTGGTAGGAGATCATGCCGGTACTACTCAGCCCCGCCTGGTTGGCGATCTTCGCAAACGACGCATTCGGATAGCCGGCCTCGGCGATCACCTCGATCGCGGCCTCCACGATCTGCGCGCGGCGCGCGGTCTCGGTGAAGGTCCGCGCCTCACGCTTACCTGAGCCACTCCTTGCTTGCATAAGCAAAACATTAGTGCGTCTTGCTCAGCTAAGCAATATTCGGAACAGACGAGCAAACTCCGATGGGTATTGGTCGTAGTGTCTGCGCAGCGCCGATCGCCGCGCGCATCAAGCTCGCTCGATACGAAGGCGACAGCCGTGACGGCGCTATCCCGCCTTCGCGACGAGCGCCGCCTGCGCCCGCGCGACCTCGCCGCCGACCTTCGCCTCGTCCACCGTGCGCACCTCACCATCTCGAACGACCATGCGCCCGTTGACGATCAATGCCGCCAGTGGCGGTGCCGAGCCGAGAATCAATGCGGTCACCGGGTCATCGATGCCCGCGTGTGCGGGTGTATCGAGGCGCCACAGGGCGAGATCGGCAAGCTTGCCCGGTTCGATCGACCCGATTTCGGCTTCTCGCCCCAGCACCCGCGCACCACCGATAGTGGCCAGCTCCAACGCTTTTCGAGTGCTGATCGCACGCGGTCCGCCCTTGGCCCTCGCATAGAGCAGCGCATTGCGCGGCTCCTCGATCATCGAACTGGATTCATTGCTCGCCGCACCGTCCACGCCGAGGCCGACCGGCACGCCCGCCGCGACCAGATCCGCCGTGCGCGCCGTACCCGCGCCGATCCGCGCATTCGAGGTGGGGCAATGCGCCACTCCGGTACCGGTTTTCGCCATGGTGTCGATGGCAGCGTCGTCCAGGTGGATGCCATGTGCGTACCAGACATCCGAGCCGAGCCAACCGAGTCGCTCCATGTACTGCGCGGGTGTGCAGCCGAACTTATCCGCACAGAACTGCGCTTCATCGATCGTCTCGGCCAGATGGGTATGCAGGCGTACGCCGAGATCGCGTGCTAGTACCGCGGATTCGCGCAGCAACTCCGTGGTCACCGAGAACGGCGAACACGGTGCGAGTGCGATCCGCAGCATCGAGTCGAATGACGGATCATGCCAGCGGGCAACGGCATCCGCGCTCGCGGTGAGAATGGCGTCGAGGGTCTCCACCACCTCGTCGGGCGGCAAACCACCTGAGCTCTGCCCGAGATCCATCGAGCCGCGCGTCGGATGGAATCGCAAGCCGACCTCGGCGGCCGCGGCGATCTCCGCGCCGAGCAGGTCGCCACCTTCGCGCGGGAATACGTAGTGATGGTCGGTGGAGGTGGTGCAGCCCGTCCGGGCCAGCGCGGCGAGCGCACCGGTCGCGGCGACGCGAACCGCATCTTCATCGATACCGGCCCAGATCGGATAGAGCGTGGTGAGCCATTCGAACAGCGTGTTATCCGCGGCCAGACCCCGAGTGACCCACTGGTAGAGATGGTGATGGGTGTTCACCAGTCCGGGCGTGAGCAGGCAGCCGCGGCCATCGATGCGGTGCGTGTCCGCGCCGAGATCGGGCGCGTCACCCGCACCGACCGCGGTGATCCGGTTGCCCTGCACCGTCACATACCCGCGACGGTATTCGGTGCCGTTCGGATCGACGGTCGCCACGGCGCACCCGTCGATGACCGTCGTTGTCGTCATAGTGCCTACGGTAGCCATGCGGGCCCGGCTTCCGGGGCATCTTCCCGCTGCACAGTGGCATGGATGAGCCCGTAGGGCCGGTCATCGGCGTGAAAGACCTCGCCGTGGTTCGCGATGCCGAATCGAGCGAGGTCGTAGTCGAAATGATGCTTATTCGGCGCGGCCAGCCGGATTTCGGCGAGCACCGGAAAGGCCTCGAGTGCGGCCTTGCCCATTTCGAAGAGCGTCTGCTGCATAGCCTTCGAATGCAGCGTCGCGAAGACCTCGACCATCCGCTGCCGGACGCCCGCGTACACCGCATCCCAGTCCACGTCGGTCGTAGCGGCGAATCGCCACTGCGCGACGAGGGATGTCGCGAGCATCCGGTCGCTCGTCGGCGCGAGCACGGTGAAATCGTCGGTGAGGAAGTCGGCGAATTCCGAGCCGGTCGACTTGAGGATCACCAGATCCTTGACCCCGCCGATCACCCAGGCCTGCTGCCGCTCGCCCTTACCCGCGACCGTGACCGTCGCGGTCCGCACCTCTGGCCCCTGCCGCACCCAGGTGTGATCGTGCTCGCTGCCGTCGACGGTAACGCGCTGCCAGGCATACTCTTCGACCTCGATGCGCGCGCTGTCGACCGGTGCGATCTCGTCGACAAAATGTGCGGCGAGCGTTAGCGCATAGTCTTCGATCGGTTGCAGCCCAGGCTTTTTCGCGTACGCGTAGGCGGTCTGCTTCTGGCTATCGGTGGGCAATACCTTCGACTGGTCACCGGCGACATACGCATTGGCGAAATCGCCACGCAGCACCGTGGATACGTTCACATCGCGGATCTCGTGACGCGGCTGGTCCCGATAAATCCGGACGATGCGATTCTCCGCCTTTCCATACCGGTTGTCGGACAGCACGATCGGTCCGGTCAGCTCCATAGCCGGCTCAGCTCCCTCGGTAGGTGGAAAAGGCGAAGGGCGACAACAACAATGGGACGTGGTAGTGCCGCTCTTCGATGACGACGAATGTGACGCAGACCTCCGGATAGAACGATTCGATCTCCCGCTCGGCGAAGTATGCGCCGGTATCGAACACCAGCCGATACGTCTCGGGTGGCAGTGAAGTACCGAGGGAAGCGATCCGGCCGTCGTCATCGGTTGTTCCGGAACCGAGCACCTCGGTGTCCCGATAGAGCACCACTGCGATACCGGCAGCCGGCGCGCCGGCGGCGGCATCGAGCACATGTGTACTAAGCGTGCTCATTCGGCATCCCCGACCAGCAGCCGCGCCAACCGAATCCGATTGATCTTCGCCAATTCCCTTCGCATAACCAGCCTTTCGGTCTCCGGATCATTTCCGAGCCGGGCACTGAGCAATTCCAGCAGCTCGTCCCCGGACTTACCGGTCGCGCACACCAGGTAGATATGGCCGAACTTCTCCTCATAGGCCAGATTGCCCTCGGCCAGCCGCACCCGCACGGCATCCTCGGCCCCGGCGACCCCGGCCTGCTCCCGCGCGGATGCCGCAGTATGGGGCCGGGCACCGATACGCGGATGTCCGTCGAGTGCGCGATCGACCTCCGCCTCCGACAATTCCGCCAGCACCGCGTCGGCAGCATCGAATACGGCATCAGTATTCGCGTACGGCCGTCCGGCGACCAGAGCCCGCGCCCATTCCGGCGAAGCGCAACACACGAGCAAGGCCGCATTCGCCTTCGCTTCGGGCAATGCGTTGAATTCCGCGAGGCCCAACCCGTCGTGTGTCATCGGACCAGCATCGAATACGACCGACCCGGTCGCCAGTCGAATAGGGATAGATCACTTCCGGCGTGTCGTCGGCGTCCGGCCGTCGACGTCACAGCACTTTTCCGTAACCCATCAGCTACGCGGCCGGGCTACCGTCTGCTCATGGCTGTATCACCCGAACCGGTCTGCGCGGGCATCGTCCTGGCCGCGGGCGCCGGGACGCGCTACGGGATGCCCAAGGCATTGGCCGAGGGCGGCGCCTGGCTGCGGTCGGCGCTAGCGGCCCTGCGCGACGGCGGCTGCGATCCGGTGATCGTGGTGCTCGGCGCGACCGGACCGTCACCGGATGCGGTCGATCTACCCAAGGGTGTCGATCATGTGTGGGCAGCGGACTGGGCGACCGGCCTCGGGGCCTCACTGCGGGCGGGTTTGCGAGCCGTCGCGCATACGCCCGCCGAGTACGTCGCGATCATGCCGGTGGATACCCCCGACGTCGGAGCCGATGTGGTCGCCCGAGTCGTCGCCGCGGCCTTCGCGGCACCGACCGGCTTGGCGCGGGCTGTGTTCCACACCACACCCGGGCATCCCGTCGTGATGTCCCACAAGCATTGGACCTCGGTGTATCAGGCAGCCGTTAGAGATTCCGGCGGGCGCACCTATTTGGCCGGTAATAACGATATGGTGTGCGTCACGTGCGACGATTTGGCGACAGGCGATGATCGTGACTTCCCGGCCACGCCGCACGCGTGAGCGGAGCTGAACAGATGCGGGACATCGTCGACGACCTATTGCGGGTGTGGCATTCGGGCCGAACAGGTGGACTGGCCACCGTCGTGCGAACTGTTGGTTCCGGACCGCTGCCGGTCGGGACATCGATCCTGGTAGATGCCAATGGCGCGGTCTACGGTTCGCTCCTCGGCGGCAGCGTCGAGTCGACAGTGATCGAGGCCGCCGCCGATGCCGCGCGCAGCGGTCGACGCGGACTGCACCGCCTCGGTGTCCCGCCGGGCGAGCCCGGATTGGACTCCGGCGGCATGGTCGATGTTTTCGTCGAGCCGTTCTCACGCCGGGACTTTCCGGAATTCCCCTCCATAGCCGCCGAAATCGCCGCGCACCGCAGAGTTAGCCTGTTCACCGTGGTGTGGAATCCGGATCCGGATCTGATCGGACAGCATCTGATCACCCCGCAGCGGCATGCGACCGAACTGGTAGCGCTGCCCGAATCCGATGTGTTCGTGGCCTCGTTCCCGCCGCCGCCACGGCTGATCATCTTCGGCGCCAACGCCTTTGCCGCAGCACTGTCCGTACAGGCCAAACTGCTCGGCTACCGCGTCACGATCTGCGATTCCCGCGACACCTTCGCAACACCCGAAGCCTTCCCGGGCGCCGAGGTGGTCGTCGACTGGCCGCACCGGTACCTGAATACGCTCTCGGCGGCGGGCGAAATCGATGGCAGCACGGCGATTGTCGTCCTCGGGCACGATCCGACGTTCGAAATCCCACTGCTCACGGTGGCACTTCGGCTACCCGAACTGGGTTACCTCGCCGCCAACGGCTCCTGGTCCGCACACCTGAGACGCATCGAGGATCTGAGGGCGGGCGGTTTCGATGACGCGACTCTGGCCCGCCTGCACTCCCCCGCCGGTCTCGATATCGGGGCACGCACCGCCGCCGAAGTCGCCGTTTCGATCGCCGCCGAACTGCTTGTCGCCCGCTCCGGAGCCGGGCGTCAGATCACCGAAAACCGGAGCGCCGAACCGCAATTCAGGGAATTCCCGGCCAGCGCCCCGGTGGCACTTTAGCGCTACTTCAGGCCAGGATTCTCCGCGTACACCTCGCGCAGCACCGAGAGGTCGAACAGCTGGTCGGCCTTGATATCGATCTTGGCATTGCGCAGTGCGGCGATATTCTGCTCGATCAACTGATCAGTCATGGTCAGCAAACCATTGGCGGTCGAATCCGCGGAAACGACGAGGCCGTTCTGCGCGGTCGCCTCCTGAGTCTGTTCGTTCAGATCGAGTTTCTGATCCTTTCCGTACACCTCGACCGCCAGGCGCCCCGATTCGGCCGGATTCGCCACCGCATCCTTCCAGCCCTTGATCTCGGCGATCAGGAAGGCCTTCAGCTTGTCGCGTTCCTTATCGATGGTGGACTGCTTGACCGTCAGGGTCTCGGCCACCAGCGGCAGGTTGTAGTCCGCGAAGAGGAAATTGACATTCTGAAATCCCTTGGCGGTCAACGTGATCGGCTCATTGGTCACATAGCTGACCCAGCCGTCGACCTCGCCGTTGGCCAGCGGGGTCGGATCGTATTGCGCGGGCACGATGGTCACATCGCTGGGCTTCATACCGTTGGCGTTCAACAGGGCGTTGAAGATCAGCTGATTGGTGTCCTGGACGCCGATCTTGCGGCCCTTCATATCCTGCGGGGTCTTGATCGGCTTGGCGGCGGAGCTGACGATGCAGAACGGGTTCTTCTGATAGGTGGTCGCGACGATCTTGGCGGGTAGGCCCTCCAGGATCGCGGGGGCGGTGGTCTGCGGGGCCGAGGTGCCGAGCCAGACCTTGCCGGTGTCCAGGCCTGCCTCGACCGAGGTGCTCGCCGCACCACCGGCAATCAGATTCACCGAACCGAATCCGGCCTCCTTGTAGTAGCCCTTCGAATCGGCGAAGTATTCGCCCGCGAATTCGATGTTCTTGAGCCAGGACAGCTGGATCGCGACGGAACCGTACTTGGATCCGTCCGCCACCGACCCGCCCGACGAGTCTTTCGAATCATCGCCGCATGCGGCCAGCAGGCTCGCGCCGCCCAATGCTGCGCCGGCCAGCGCGGAGTAACGAAGCAGGGATCGCCGGTTCAGGTGCGGCCCGAACGAAGAGCGTTGTACGGGGTTCATGGGCCGAATCTAGGGGGATTCCGTTTCGATTTCTTTACTTTGGCGTTCCGAGCACTGATTTTACGAAAACTGACCGGTCAGCGGCGGCCCGCTTCGGGCCCGAAGCGCGCCAGTACCAGATTCTCGATGACGCCGACGATCGCGTACAGCAGCACCGAAACAATGGTCACGATAACGATCGAGGCCCACAGCTTGCTGTATTGGAAGGTCGGGATAGCGCGAATCAGACTGGCCCCCAACCCGGTTCCACTACCCAACCATTCACCGAGCAATGCGCCGATCAACGCGCCGGGCACCGAGATTCGCGCCGCCGCGAAGACCGAGGGCAGGGCGGCGGGCACGGCGACCATGCGCAGTCCGGTCCAGCGGGAGCCGCCGTATGCGGCCACCAGGTCCATCGCTTGCCGCGGTGCATTGCGCAAACCGGCCATGATCATGACCAGTGCCGGGAAAAACACCACGATCGCCGCGAGCACCGTCACACCGGCCAGTCCGCGACCGAACACCAGCACGATGATCGGGGTCAGCGCCACCAGGGGCACCGAACGCAAGAGCATGGCCACGGGCATGAATGTCTGCTCGACCACCGAGAACGAGACGAACAGCGCCGCGACGACGAGAGCCGCCAGCATGCCGACGCCGAAACCGATCGCGGCGTCACGCAGGGTGATCTGCAGGTCGTCGAAGATCGCCTGGCGTGCGGTGTGTGCGCCGGAAGAGTTGAACAGGTACTTCCAGATATCGCTGGGTGTTTTGCCTACTCGGGGGCCGACTTGAGGGAAGGCCTTCAGGAAGACGTACCAGATCACCAGCATCAGCAGCAGCGCGGTGACCAGGGGGAACAGGAAGCGGCCGATGCGGGTGAGGACGGCGAGGGCGGCGGCGCTGCGCTGGGGCCGCGTGCTCGCCTCGACGGGTGGCGGCGCGGCGGCAGTCACGTTGTCCATCGGCACGAGTTCGTCGGTCATCGCACTCCTCCAAACGGGCCGCGCGCGGTCTTGCCCAACGCGCACTGCTTTGCCCGACGTACGCCAACTCGCTGCGGAGTTCCGCCGAGCGGAGTCAAATGGTGGTCGCCCACGCCGTATTCGACCGCCATATCACTACAGTCGGCGAGCAAGCTATCTGGACGCGGCGCTAGTGCGCGGCTCATCTCGCCTCCTGGCCGGTCCACGGGGTGACCAATCGAGCGACAATCGCGACAATCGCGTAGCCGAGCCCTGCGAGTGCGGCGGCAGCCAGTGCCATGCCCCAGGTGCGCGGCACGTTATAGGCGGATTGCGCGGCGGTCAGTGCGACACCGATGCCGCTGTCCACCCCGCCGAGGTACTCGCCGATGATCGCACCGAGCACGGCCGACGGGGCGGCAATCTTCAACGCCGCGAACATATTCGGCAGCGCCGCGATCGCCTGCACCCGATAGAGCTGCTGCCAGCGACCACCGCCGTAGGCGCGGATCAAGTCGAGGCTCGTGACATCGGCCGAGCGCAGTCCGGTGACCGTGCCGACCATGGTGGTGAAGAAGCAGTACATCGCCGCGAGGAATACCGTCGGGGTGCGACCGCCGAAGACCACCAGGATGATCGGCCCGAGCGCGAGCAGCGGGATGCAGTAACTGAGGATAGCGAGCTGGGTGGCCAGCGGTTCGATCCACGGGATCAGCACGATCAGGAATGCCAGACCGATGGCCAACGCATTACCCCAGATGAACCCCTTCAGCGCGCCCAGCGCAGTGATCCGGAAGTTGGGGCCGTACAGATCCCAGCCATCGGTGTACATGTTGTGCAGAACGGTCCACGGGCTGGGGATGGTGCCGCCCGCGACCTCCAGCGCCGCCAGCAGCCACCAGATCGCGACCAATCCCAAGACGCCGATCAGTCCACCGATCCGTTTCATGCCGCACCCCCTCGGCGGCGTCGGCGGCATACCACCGGCTGCCGCGGCCGATCATGCCTGACCCGCTGCCAGCCCTGGCGTGCGTGGGCCAGGCATCTGGTCAGGTCACGCGACCGCGGCTCTCGAATGCCATTCATGCCCACACCTCACGGACCGTTCCGGTTGTGCACGACCGCACTACGATTCGCTCGGCTGTATTCAGCATTCGCTCGCTGCGCTCACTCATGCGACACCGCCCTTGCCGGACTTCCCGAACAACAGCTCGGAGAGGTAGTCGTGCAACTTGTGGAATTCCGGCGTGCGCATCATCTCGGGCGTGCGCGGGCGCGGCAGATCGATCTTCACCAGTTCCAGCACCCGGCCCGGCCGCGGACTCATCACCGCGACCACATCGGAGAGGAACACCGCCTCCGCGATGCCGTGCGTAACCATGAGGGTGGTCGCGGGCTTCTCGGTCCAGATCCGCAGCAATTCCAGATTCAGCCGCTGCCGGGTCATATCGTCGAGTGCGCCGAAGGGCTCGTCGAGCAGTAGGACGGTCGGCTTGACGACCAGGGCGCGCGCAATCGAAACACGTTGGCGCATACCGCCGGACAGCTGCGCCGGTTTGGCCTTCTCGAAGCCCTCGAGGCCGACCAGCCGGACCAGATCCGCGATCAGTCCCGGATCCGGTGAAATGCCCGCGACCTGCAGGGGCAGCTTGATATTGGATTCCACCGAACGCCACGGCAGCAGCGCCGAATCCTGGAAGGCGATGCCGAGTTCGTGGCGGCTGCGCAGTTGGGCGGGCGTTTCACCGTCGATGAGCGCCTTACCCGCGGTCGGTGTCTCCAGTCCGGCCAGGATGCGCAGCACCGTCGACTTGCCGCAGCCCGATGGGCCGAGCAGGGATAAGAACGCGCCCTGTTCGGTATGCAGCTCCACCTCGTCCAGCGCCTGCACCGTCTTCCGCCCGACCCGGAATGTCTTCGTCAAACCGCTGATGTGGATGCCCGTCCCGCCAGTGGGCTCCTCGGTACCGCTCGCCGTCATGACCAAAACACTAGGAGCAGGTCGTTGCACGGATATTGCGAATCGCCACCCCAGATTGCGCAATCGTTACGTGATTTCCGATCCGCCTGCGTCGAACCCGCAGGTTGGGATGAGATAGCGACCCGCTCGGGTTACAGCGGAGGTGAACCCACTTTTCGCGCTGCTCGACGCCAAGCTGCATATCGCGGGCTCGGAGATCCTCTGGCGCGAGATCATCGGCAATGGCTTCGGTCTGGCCTCCGCGGTCGGCGGTATGCGGCGGCGGGTGTGGGCCTGGCCGATCGGGATCGCGGGCAATGCCCTGCTGTTCACCGTTTTCGTCGGCGGAATCTTCAACACTCCACAGCATTTGAATATGGCCGGACAAGCCGGGCGTCAGCTGATGTTCATCGCGGTCAGCGTGTACGGCTGGTGGAGCTGGCATCGGCATGCTCGTGCCGAAACCGGACTCGAACACCGCGGTGTCGTACCGCGCTGGGCCAGTGGGCGCGAACGGCTGGTGCTGGTGGCCGCGATGTTGGTCGGCACGGCCGCATTCGCTCGATTGTTCGCGTTGATCGGTTCCTACGGGCCGTGGGCGGAGGCGTGGATCTTCACCGGATCGGTGCTGGCGACCTACGGGATGGCACGCGGGCTCGCCGAATTCTGGCTGATCTGGATCGCCGTCGATCTCGTCGGCGTGCCATTGCTGTTGAAGGCGGGCTATTACCCGTCGGCGACGCTGTATCTGATCTATGCGGGCTTCGTCGCGTGGGGCTTCGCCGTCTGGGTGCGCACCTTGCGCGAAGCCCCTGTCGTCGCTGATCTCGTGCCTTCGCGTTCCTGAAGCTTTTTTCCCAACCTCCGATGAATCGGCGCCACGGCGCCGGTATGTATCCGCACAACCCATCGGAGGAATGCAATGAAGATGACCACGGGGCAGCGCTGGGTGCTGGCGCTGACATCATTCGCGGGCCTGATGATCGTGCTCGACGCACTGGTCGTCACGACCGCGATGCATGCGATCCAGCTCGACCTGCACGCATCGATCGGCGAGCTGGAATGGACGATCAACGCATACAACCTCAGTTTCGCCGTGCTGTTGATGGCGGGCGCGGCGCTCGGTGACCGCTACGGCCGTCGGCGGGTGCTCGTCGGCGGGCTGGCACTTTTCAGTGCGGCGTCGGCCGGATGTGCGCTGGCACCGAATCTGGGTCTGTTGATCGCCGCGCGGACGGCACAGGGCATCGGGGCCGCCGCCATCATGCCCGTGGCGGTTGCCTTGCTCTCGGCGGCTTTCCAGCCGGAGCAGCGGACCAAGGCGCTCGGATTATTCGCGGCGGCAACCGGATTGGCCACCCTCGGAGGGCCGCTGGTCGGCGGTGCGGTGGTGCAGGGCCTGGCCTGGCAGTGGATCTTCTGGTTGAACCTGCCGATCGGTGCGGTGCTGATTCCATTGGTGCGCACGCGGCTCGCCGAAAGTATGGGCGAGGCGCGCAGACTGGACTTTCTCGGAATCGCATTGGTGAGCGTCGCCGCTTTCGGGATCGTCTGGGGCCTGATTCGCGGCAATGAATCCGGTTGGACCAGTATCGAAGTCGTGCTCGCCTTCCTGGTGGGCGCGGTGGCTTCAGTCGGATTCGCGCGCTGGGAACTGCGCGTCAGCGCGCCGCTGATTCCCATGCGCTTCTTTGCCTCGCGGGCCTTCTCCGCGGGCAATGCGGTCGGCTTCCTGCTGGCCGCCTCGATTTTCAGTGGCGCGTTCTTCTTCGCCCAGTTCCTGCAGATCGTGCAGCAGCAAGGTCCGCTCGGCGCCGGACTGCGGTTGGCGCCGTGGACGGTCACCCTGTTCCTGGTGGCACCAATCGCAGGCAAGCAGGTCAACCGGTTCGGTGAGCGTCCGTTGGTTGTCACCGGTTTGCTCATGCAGGCCGTCGGTTACGGGTGGATTGCTCTCACCGCTGGGCCGGACCTGCCGTACGCGGCGATGATCGCGCCCTTCGTCGTCTCCGGCATAGGCGTGTCGATGGCGATTCCCGCCGCACAAAGTGCGGTACTGCGCGCCGTTCCGATGCCCGCCGTCGGGGCGGCATCGGGCACCTACAACACTCTGCGCCAACTTGGCGGCGCCTTTGGAATCGCGGTTCCGGCAGCGGTTTTCGCGGCCGTAGGCGGCTTCGCCAGCGCTCGGGCCTTCAGTGACGGTTTCGCCGCCGCCATCGGGACCGCTGCCCTGCTTGCGCTCCTGGGCGCCGCGATCGGCCTGCTGATTCCGGCCGGTACGCCCGCACCGAACACCATGTCGGCCGACCCTACGGGCACACCGAGCGACGGGGTTGCCTCCGACTCGGCGGCCGATACGGGGGTGAAGGCATGACCAGCGCCACAGATTCCTCGGTAGGTTGTGCACCCATGACGGTCAGTGCGGATTTCGCGGCGCGCACCGCGCCCTACCGGCCCGAACTGCTCGCGCACTGCTATCGGATGCTCGGCTCGATTCACGACGCCGAGGATCTGGTTCAGGAGACGATGCTGCGGGCCTGGCGCTCGGCCGACCGTTATGACGAACAGCGCGCGTCGCTGCGCACTTGGCTGTATCGGATCGCCACCAACGCCTGCCTGACCGCGCTCGAACAGCGCGGCAGGCGGGCGCTGCCCACCGGACTTGTCGGGCCCAGCGAAACCTTGGTCACCAAACCGCAGCGTCATCCCGAAATCCCTTGGCTGGAGCCGATTCCCGACGCACTACTCGGCACCGCGTCCGACGATCCGGCAACCGTGATCGCGGCCCGCAGCGGCATCCGCCTCGCATTCATCGCGGCCCTGCAGTACCTACCCGCCCGACAGCGCGCGGTCTTGATCCTGCGCGACGTACTCGCCTGGTCCGCAGCCGAGGTCGCCGACCTACTCGAAACCTCCACCGCCGCAGTCAATAGCGCACTGCAACGCGCCCGCGCCCAATTGGAGAAAGACGCCCCCATGCTCGACCGCATCTCGGAATCGTTGAGCCCGGACGAACGCGCGATGATCGACCGCTACGTAACCACCTTCGGCAACGCCGACATGGCTTCTTTCGCCAAGTTACTGCGCGACGATGTAGTCCTCGAAATGCCGCCCGCCCTCCTCTGGTTCGCGGGCCGCGCCCACGTCGTCGCCTTCTTCACCGACAGATGTGGTTCCACCCCCGACCTCTGGCGCGCAATCCCGACCTCCGCCAACACCCAACCCGCCATCGCCTACTACCGGCGCGACCAAAACGACACCTACCAGGCACATTCCATCCACCTACTCACCCTCCGCGACGAAGCCATCGACCGCATCACGGTCTTCCTCGACGCCACCCTCTTCCCGGGCTTCGGGCTCCCTACCACCCTCTGAACAGAGGAGGCGAAGGGACAACGCCGAGCCTGTTCTCCGCGAGCGGATGCCGAAATTTGCGGCGGTATCGCCAGTGGTGAACGGCGCCTTTCAAGCGGCGCACCTGGCCCGATCACGCAGTGCCGTGACAGCGGGAAGGACGCGAGTTGCGGTATTGCGCAGTGCGATTCCGGCCTTCGTCGCCGGTATGAGCATCGATGCCGCGGTGGCCACGCCATTGAGTTTGGGGTCGACCAGCACCCGGTGCCGGGTCTCGTAGCGCTGGAACGCGGCCTGGTGGTCCTCCGGTGCGCCCGCCAGTTCCTCCGCCAACGTGTACGCCCCGGCGATCGCGAGGGTGGAGCCGTCGCCGAACAGTGAGACGCAGGATGCGGCGTCACCGAGCAGCGCGATGCGTCCGTGCGACCAGCGCGGGAGTTCACCCTTGCTGACGGCGTCGAAGAACAGGTCGTCGGTGTCGCGGACGCGGTCCAGCAATTCGGGAACCCGCCAGCCCTGGTCGGTGAAGGCCTCGATGACCAGGCGCTTGTGCAGTTCGATGTCGCGATGGTCGAAACCGGGAACCCCCTTGTGCCGGAACATGAATGCCGCGAGGGCGCGACCCTTCGTCGGGTGCACCGACAGTGCCCGTCCCGGCGTGTTGTAGATGAGGACTTCGCGGTCGCTGCCGAATGGCTCATCGACTCGGATGGTCGCGATGTAGATGCCCATGTGCCGGACGAATTCGGATTCATCGCCGAAGGTCAGGCGGCGCACCACCGAATGCAGGCCGTCCGCGCCGATCACGAAGTCGAAGCGGCGCGGATCGGCATGTTCGAAGGTGACATCGACGCCGTCGGTGTGCTGGGTCAGGCCGGTAATGGTATCGCCCCACAGGAATTCGGCGCTGTCGCGGCTGGCGTCGAGCAGGATCGCGGCGAGATCGGCTCGAGGGATCTCGACCTCGCGGTCGCCCGCCGATCCCTGGAAGGCCTTCAGATCCACCCCGGCGATGCGGCGGCCGCTCGCGTTGACGAAATTCATCTGGGACACAGCGGAATTCGCAGCGCGCAGGTGCGGCATGATGCCCATGCGCTCGGCCACATCGATGGCAGGTCCCTTTACGTCGACCGGATTGCCACTCGAGCGTTGGCCTGTCGCCCGCTCGACCACCGTGACCTGGAAGCCGCGGTCGGCCAGCCAGTACGCCAGGGTCGCACCGCCGATGCCCGCGCCGGAGATCAGAACCGTCTTGTTCATGACAACACCTTTCGATTAAGTGGACGAATTTCGTCCGGTTAATGGGGAGCGTACAGTAAGCGGAAGGATTTCGTCCACTTGAACTCGGAGGTGAGGGCGACGACCGGTCCGAAGAGGGCTGATGCCAGGAACAACCGGGATCAGATCATTGCCGCGACGCTGGTGACCTTCCGTGAGCAAGGTGTCGATGTGCCGATGAAGGAGATCGCGGATCGGGCGGGTGTGGGTGTCGGCACGCTGTATCGGCACTTCCCGGATCGGGATGCGTTGATCGCCGAGACTGCCCAGTCCTACCTCGCGGAACTGGCGCAGATGGCGGCGACCGCATTGGAGCAGGAGGATGCGGCGTGGCCCGCGCTTGCGCGGTTTCTGCACGAATGTGCGCAGCGACGGGTCGGGGCGCTCGCATCGGCGATCGAGCCGAATCTGCACGCCGAGATACAGGCCGATCCGCGGTTGCACGAGGTGCGAGGACGGATTGTCGAATCGGTCTCGCGGATGACCAGGCAGGCGCAGCAGGCCGGTGCTATGCGCGCCGATATCGAGCCCGGCGAGGTGGCCGGGCTGATGACCTTGCAGATCTACACCCGGCCCGGTGAGTCGTATGCGGACGCGGTCCGTCGGGTGGTCGATCTCGTGCTCGATGGATTGCGGGCGCGGTGATGAAGGTGTCCGACTTGGTAATACGGCGGCCGAATCTCTACGGTCGGCACGTGCCTGTGCTCAGATTGTTCGCGTGCGTGGAAAACCAGCAGGTCGCTCGCGTGGACGGGAAGGCTTGACATGACCGGACCGACGGACCGGCCGCAGCGATGGAACCGACTGCTGGAACTGCTCGCCGACACCGGGCGGCTTTCGGTAGAGGAGGCCGCCGAACGCCTCGGGGTTTCCACGGCGACGGTACGCCGCGACTTCACCGCACTCGCCGAACAGCAGTTGGCGACCAGGACACACGGCGGTGTGGTCGCGACTTCGGTCGCCTACGACCTGCCCGCGCGCTACCGGCAGGGCGCGGATGAGCCGAAGCAGCGGATCGCCGAACACGCTGCGGGACTTATCGAACCGAGTGCGGTAGTCGGAATGAACGGTGGGACAACGACGACCGCCGTGGCACGCGCATTGGCCGGACGAACCGATTTAGCCAATGCCGCCGGTGACCCACTGACCATCGTCACCAACGCGCTCAATATCGCGGGCGAGATGGTGTTGCGGCCACATATGCGCACAATCGTGCTCGGTGGGGTGGCGCGCCGGGAGTCCTATGAGTTGCATGGACCGTTGGCCGAGCGAGCACTGGCCGAATTGCGTTTGGACGCACTGATTCTCGGGGTCAATGCGATTTCCGCCGAGGGCGGCGCGCAGTGTCGGCATATCGATGAAGCCGGGGTGACCACCGAGATGGTCCGGCGGTCCGGTCAGGTGACGGTCGTCGCCACCGCGGACAAACTGGAGCGCTCAGCGCTGGCCCGGATCTGCGGGATCGAGCAGGTCGATGTGCTGGTGACGGATTCGGATGCGGATCCGGCCGCGGTGGCGACGATTCGAGCTGCCGGGGTTCGAGTGGACGTGGTTTAGCGCGGCGGGGACTTCGAAGTCCCGGATAGGCGTCAGAGGAACGCCAGGAGGTGGCGAGCGGTCTGCTCCGGGGCTTCCTCCGGCAGGAAATGTCCGACGTCGAGCGGACCACCACGGACATCGTCCGCCCAGCGGCGCCATACCTCCAGCGGCCTATGCCAACTGCCGACAGCGCCTGTGGCACTCCACAATACGAGCAGCGGACATTCGATCTGCCGCTGCCCGCGGTCAGCCTCGTCATGCGCATAATCGAGGGTCGCGGCGGCCCGATATTCCTCGCAAATCGCATGCACGGTATCCGGGTCGCGGAATTTCGCGATGTATTCCGTACGGATTTCATCCGAGAAAACACCGGGATCCTCTGCCCAGCTATCGAGCATATGATTCACCAGAATCGCCGGATCACCGGCAATGAGCCGTTCCGGAATCGGTGCCGGTGCGGCGAGGAAGGACCACACCCAGAATCCGAGGCTGAAGTCCATATCCGCCGCACGGAAGCTGTCAGCGGTCGGCACGATATCCAGAACCGCCAGACGCGTAACGATTTCCGGATGATCCAGCGCCATGCGATACGCGCACCGCGCGCCACGATCATGACCGACCACGCTGAACCGATCATGGCCGAGGCTCGCCATCACCTCGACCTGTTCGGCGGCGATGGCCCGCATGCTGTGCGGACTGTGGTCCGGCCGACTCGGCGGCGAGGCGCTGTCGCCGAATCCCCGCAGATCCGTTGCCACGATGGTGAACCGCTCGGCCAACCGCGACGCGACCTTATGCCACATGAGGTGTGTCTCGGGTATCCCGTGCAGTAACAAGACGGGCGGCCCGTCACCACCACGCCGCCCATGCACGCGACCCTCGGCGGTCTCGATATCGAATTCGACGAATCCCTCGAACACCATTGCTCTCACTATAACGGTTGGGCCCAAACCATTTTGGTTCGCTGATCAGTTCAACGCAAGTCCAGAATTCACGAAATACGCGATCTCCTCGCATATTTCATCCAGCGCCACCTCGGTGTCGGGATGTGTGGTCCGCACCAACTCCTGGGCCAGTGAATTCACCGCACCGATCACCGCGAGTGCGAACAGATCGAATCGCCGCGCCTTGGTCTCGCCGCGCTCGACGGCTCGCTCCGCCTCGCTGATCAGCAGTGATGAGAGCAGGCGGCGCTGCTGCCTGCGCCAATCCTCCACTGCCGAACTGACGCCGACGACTTCGACATAACACACTCGCGCCGAACGATGATCGGCACAAGTCACCTCGAGATAGGCGCGGAAAGCATCGACTACCCGTGTGGAAAGCGGTTGTCCTGCGGTCTTTGCCATACTTTCCAGCGCACGTTCGACCGCATGCGAGGTAATGCGATTGACCAGTGCGATCAACAATGCCTCGCGACTACCCATATCCTCGTAGAAACTGCGCGTGGAAACATTCGCGACGGCACACAGCCGTTCGATCGAGGTGGCCGCATAGCCCTGGGTGCCGAATAATTCCAGCGCGGCATCGATGAGTCGTGCCTGCCGCTGGGCTACCCGCTGTTGCTTGGACAGCCCGCCGTAACTGCGGCCCTCCTTGGGTTGATCATCCTGCCGTGCCACGGATTCGATGCTACCGGTCGGAAGCGCCTACCCCGGGCCACGGACATCGCAACGACTTACTTGACGCTGCCCGCGGTAAGCCCCGCGACCAGTCGCTTCTCGATGAACGCGAACAGGATGACCACCGGAACGATGCCAACAGTCGAGATCGCGAAGACGTACTGCCACGCCGTGTCGTACTGCCCGACGAACTTTGTCAGCGCCACCGAAAGGGGCTGATTCTCGGGGGTGGTCAGCACCACCAGGCTCGCCGCGAATTCGTTCCAGCAGGCCACCACAACGAAAATCGTCGCGGTGACAATGCCCGGCCAGACCAGCGGCAGACTCACCCGGATCAGGATCTGCCAGCGACCCAGACCGTCGAGCTGCGCGGCCTCCTCGATCTCCACCGGGATGGCGGCGAAGAAGCTGTGCAGAATCCACACCGCGAACGAGAGGTTGAATGCGGCGTTCACCAGGATCATGGCCAGCCAGGTGTCATTGATGCCGAGGGTGAAGAACTCTCGGATCAGGCCGGTGACCAATACCGTCGGCTGCAACATCTGGGTGACCAGCACCAGCGCGAGGAATATCGCGCGTCCCGGGAACTTGTGCCGCGCCGTGTAATACGCGGCCGGGATGGCCACGAAGAGCACCAGCAAAGTGGCGCAGACCGAGATGATGATCGTGCTCGCCAAGTTGTACGGCAGCGGCGTCTCCGGGGTATCCCACATGGTGGCGTAGTTGTCCGGATGCCAGGTCTCGGGCAGATATGTCGGCGGGATGCGCAGGATTTCGGCGCGGCTCTTCAGCGAGCCGAGCACCATCACCACGAACGGGGTCAGGAAGATGACGGCAAGCACCACCCCGACCGCGGTGAGTTCCCATCGCCGCCGCCGAGATCGGCCGGTCGGGGCCTCGGCAACCGTGGTGTCCGGCGGGATTTCCACACCTTCGATGTGAATGTCGGCCTGTGTCGTCATGCGTCCACCTGCTGGGTCGGCTTGATGACCTTCACATAGATCGCGATGATGACCACGATCAGCGCGAAGTTCAACACGCTCATGGCGGCAGCGGTATCGAGCTGTTGATTCTGTCGAATCAGCTTGAACGTCAATGTCGTTGTCGTATCCGCACCGAAGCCCGCGATGCTGCCGGTGATTACCTGCAGAATGGGCAGCGAGTTGAACACATTGATGATGTTGATGATCGTGGCCACCGCGATCGCCGGACGCAGTTGCGGCAGTGTGAGGTACCGATAGCGCTGCCACGCACTGGCGCCGTCCACCCGTCCCGCCTCATCGATCTCGGCCGGAATCGATTGCAGCCCAGCCAGAATCGTGTAGGTGGTGAACGGGATCGAGACGAAGACCGCGACACCGATCGCCACCAGGAAGGCTGGCGTCGGCTGCTTGGTGAAGCCGTAGCCGCGGTCCAGTAGCCCGATATCGACCAGGAACCGGTTGGCGATGCCGACATCGGGATCGAGCATGTAATAGAAGATGGTCGTCGTCATCACGACCGAGGCCGCCCACGGCACCAGAATCGCCATGCGCACCAGGGTGCGTCCCGGGAAATCCTTGTTCAGGAACTGCGCGAGCCCCGCCGAGAGCACCAGGGTGATCAGCACGACGCTGACCACCCAGACCACGGTATGCGCCAATACCGATCCCAATTCGCTGATATCGAAGAGGTTTCGGTAATTGGCCAGTCCGGCGGGACCGCGGTCCTGCCCGTAGGCGCTCAGGTCCCGGGTGCTGGTCCAGACCATATAGCCGACCGGGAACGCGACGATGGCCGCGATCAGCACCAGGGACGGCCCGATCCAGGGGACGGCCCGCAGTGTCGAATTCTTCCCCGCGAGTACCCGGGTAGCTCCGTTCAATTTGCGACCCTCCCGGGGCCCTCCCTGGTCACGCTGCGCTACCTCCTCCGGGCTCGTCGCTCGGGCCGCTGGGCGCCCCACGTTATTTCGCTGCTTCCTGAATCCGCTGCAACACCTGAGCCGGGTCCGCACCCTGCGCGATGGTGCCCATCTGCTGATGCATGGCACCCTGCGCGGCAGCCCAGTTCGGGTTATTGCTCGGGTAGAACTTGGCCACCGGCAGGGTCGCCGCGAAGGCCTTGGTCACCGGATCGTCGGCGAGCACCGCGGTGGCACTGGTGGTGATCGGGATGAAGTGCTCGTTCTTGACGAAGTTCGAGTACACATTCGCCGAGTAGAAGAAGTCGAGGAACTTCTTGATCGTCTCGGCCTTCTTGCCGTCCTTCTTGAAGGCCATCAGGTGATCGGCCACGCCGAGCGTGACCGGCGCACCGTCCTTGGTCGGTGTAGGCGCGGTGGCGTACTTCAGACCCGGATTCTTATCGGCGATCTGGGCGATGGTGGGCGGCAGGCCCTCGATCATCCCGATCTTGCCCTGGATGAAGGAATTGATGACGTCCTTGCGGTTTGTCGCACCCGGATTCGGCTGGGTGACACCGGCATCGAAGATCTCCCGCATGGCCTTGACCCCCTCCAGATTCTGCGGGGTATCCACGGTGATCTTGTCGCCATCGGACCAATTGCCGCCCGCACCGAAGGTCCACAGCGACGTCTCGGCCTGCGATTCCTCACTGCCCAGCGGCAAGCCGTAGCCGGAGACACCGCCGCCGAGCGCCTGGATCTTCTTGGCGGCATCGGTCAACTCGGCCCAGGTCTTGGGCGGCGTGCTCACCCCGGCCTTCGCGAAGAGATCGGTGTTATAGAACAGGGTGCGGGTGGAGGCGAACAGCGGCATCGCATACTGCGTGCCGTTCAGCGAGGCGTTCTTGGCGAAGCCGGGCTGCACGTCGGACAGCACATTCGGGGAAACGACCTCGGAGACCGGATAGAGCATGCCGTCCCCGGCGAAGCTGGCGTAGGCGTCGATATTCAGCAGATCCGGGGTGGTGGACTTGGACTGCAGTTTGGTCTTCACCACATCGTTGATCGACTCCCAGGACTCCATCTGCAGATTGACCTTGTAGTCCGGGTTCTGCTTCTGGAAGTCGTCGATGATGTGGTCCCATAGCGCCTTCGTGCCATTGGCACCGTCGCTGTAGGTGGGAGCAAGGAAGTTGATCGTCTTGTCGGAATCGGCCGAATCCTTGGAGCCGAAACCACAGGACGTGACGGCGAGCGCGAGGCCGGTGACCAGCGCGATCCCCGCGAGGACACCGTGGAGGGGTCTTTTCACGAGCTGAACCTTTCAAATTTTCACTCCGGGCGCTACCGCACCGCCGATGATGGAGCGAACGAATCGACTGTGCTGGCCCTTTCGAGCGACCTGCATGCAGTCGCTACGGATAGGCTAGACCCAAGAATGATCATATGTGACTGATTCGCTCGTAAATTTGACATGAACGATCATTCGGGGCGATTCTGTTGTGGTGCCGATCTCCGCTCGCCCCACCCCCGTGACTCATCTGGCCGCCGAAGTCGCCACCCAGCCCGACGACTGGGTCCGCGCCGAGACCACCGCCGCCGAACACCGCGCCGTACTGCCCCAACCGGGCGAGCGCGTCGCCGTTATCGGTTGCGGCACCTCGCTGTTCATGTCCCGTGCCATCGCGGCACTGCGCGAGAGTTCGGGCCAGGGCATAACCGATGCCTGGCCCGCGAGCGAGGTCCGCGCCGGTCGCGATTACGACCGCTACCTCGTCATCTGCCGCTCCGGCACTACCACCGAGGTGGTCGATGCGATGCGGGCGATACCGACCCGGATTCCGCGCACGGTCATCTGCAGCAGTCCGGGCACCCCGGTGCTCGACCTGGGCGATCCGATTCTGATCGACGAGGTCGACGAGCAATCGGTGGTGCAGACCCGCTTCGCCACCACCGCGCTGGCGATCCTGCGCTGGCATCTGGGCGCGGATCTGCGTCCGGCCATCGAACAGGCCAGGGCCGTACTCGCCGAAGCCCCGGCGACAGCACTGGCCGACGTGCGTCGTGCCGAGCAGATCAGCTTCGTCGGGATGGGTTTCGCGGCCGCTATCGCTGAGGAGGCGGGGCTCAAGCTGCGCGAATCCTGCCAGTCGTGGACCGAGTCGTATCTGCAGACCGAATACCGGCACGGCCCGATCAGCATCTCCACCCCCGGCCGCGCCGTGTGGGCGTTCGGGCCGCTCGTCCCCAATTTCGCGGAAGATGTGGCGGTCACCGGCGCGCACTTCGAACACCGCGATATCGATCCGATGGCCGATCTGGTCCGTGTGCACCAACTCTGCGTGCTGCGCGCCGCCGACCAAGGACTCGACCCGGACCATCCGCGCAACCTGAACCGTTCCGTCGTTCTGGATCGATGACCGGTCACTACCAGCAACTACTGTGCGGATATGGGAACGGAACAGCCCCCGGTCACGGCCTTGACCGATGATCTGCTGGTGCTCGGCCTCGATGTCGGCGGCACCACGATGAAGGGCGAGGTCACCGACGCCGCGGGCATGGTGCTCGCCGCGGGTGTGGTGGCCACGCCCCAGGGCGAGGCGGCCTTCGAAACCATCGGGGCACTCGGCGACCAGTTGCTCGCCGAGTTGACCGATGACCAGCGCGATCGCGTCGCACGCGCGGCGGTACTGCTGCCGGGCATTGTCGATCCGGTCCGTTCGATCGCGGTATTCAGTAGCAATGTCGGTTGGCGTGATGTGCACATCGGTGATCGGTTCACCGGTCGCTGGGGTATGCCGGTGCTGATCGAGCACGATGTCGCGGTGGCGGGCTGGGCCGAATGGCGGTTCGGCGCCGGGCGCGGTCACGATGACGTCTGCGTGGTCATTCTGGGCACCGGTATCAGCGGCACCCTTTCCGTCGGTGGCCGTTTGATGCGCAGCGCCTATGGACAGACCGGCGAATACGGCCATATCCCGGTTCGGCATGCGGACGGATTGCGCTGTCCATGCGGCAATATCGGCTGCGTGGAGACCGTGGCATCGGGTGCGTCCATCGCCCGGGCCTATGCGAAACGCACGGGACACGAAACAGCGAGCGCAGCCGATGTTTTCGCAATACTGGATACCGATTCCGACGCCAAAGCCGTCGTCGACGAAGCGATCAGCGCACTCGCCGACGGACTGCTCGGCCTCATCCACGCGGCCTGCCCCGAACTGATCATTCTCGGCGGCGGCTTGGCCGGGGCCGGAGCCGCACTCACCGAGCCCCTGCACCACACCATCGCCGAACGCCTGCGCGTGGTGCCCGCACCGAGAGTGGTGCTCGGCGAGTTCGGTGCCCGCGCGGGGCTCATGGGTGCGGCCCTGTTCGCCAGACAGGGAGCGCTCACGTGACTCGCGTCGAGACGGGTGCGCGTCCAGCGCGTCGGCTGCGGCGCATCCAGCCGATGGTTTCGCTCGCACGCTGCGAAACGCGCGTCGCCGATATGGCGCTGGCCCGAGCCCATACGAGGGTGCCCGCATGAGTCTCGACATTCGCGGCCGGATCGTATCGGCGACATCCGAATTCGACGACGGCGTCGTGTCCGTACGCGCAGGCCGGATCGATCGGGTGCAGTCACTCGCGGACTGGATTGCCGCACATCCGGATTCGACCGTGCCGCCGTTTTCCGGCACTGTACTGCCCGGCCTCGTCGATATTCACAACCACGGCGGCTTCGGCCACCGCTTCGACACCGTCGACGGCGACGAAGCCCGCGCGGCCGCCGAATTTCATCACAAGCACGGCTCCACCACCGTGCTGGCCACCGTTGTCACCGGCGCCCCGGCCGATATGATCGCGCAAGTCGCCACGCTGCGTACGCTTGCCGCGGACGGCACCATCGCCGGAATCCATGCCGAGGGACCATTTCTGGCCGCCGCACGGTGCGGTGCACAGGATCCCCGATATCTGCGCGACCCCGATCTGGAGCTGACCGAACGCCTGCTCGCCGCCGCCGACGGCCATCTGCGGGTCATGACGATCGCCCCAGAGCTGCCCGGATTCGACGAGGTAGCCCAACGTCTTTCCGACAGCGACGTGGTGGTGTCGCTCGGCCACAGCGATACCGATTTCACCCGGTTCCGACAGGCCCTGCGACCCAATGGGTTCGGCAATCTGGTCACGCACTTGGCGAATGGAATGCCGCCACTGCATCACCGAACGCCGGGCCCGGTGGCCGCCGCACTCGTCGCCGCGGCGCAGCGCCAGGTCGTCGTCGAGCTGATCGGCGATGGAGTACACGTCGACTCCGGTTTCGGCGCATTGGTTTTCGCGACCGCACCCGGACAGGTCGCGCTGATCACCGATGCGATGCAGGCCGCGGGGATGCCCGACGGCGAATATCAGCTCGGTCCGCAGGTTGTCCACGTCGCCGATGGCGTGGCCCGGATATCCAATGGATCCATCGCGGGCGGCACCGCACACCTCCTGCGCTGCCTCGCCTGGGCGGTCCGAGAATGCGGTGTGCCGTTGCGCGAGGCCGTGATTGCCGCCACTTCGGTACCGGCCGCGGCAGCGGGACTGACCGATGTGGGCGACTTCAGGACCGACCATTTCGCCGACCTGCTGATAGTCGATGACAATCTACAGTTGCGCCGGGTGCTCAGACGTGGACAGTTGTTGACGTGATCCTCACCGTGACAATGAATCCCGCCTACGACATGACCTACCGGGTAGAGCATTTCGAGCGCGGCCAGGCCCATCGGGTCCGTTCGGTCGAACAGCGCATCGGCGGCAAGGGCATCAATGTGACACGGGTGCTCAATCAGATCGGAAAATACGCTAGGGCGACGGGTTTCTCCGACCATGCCTTCGCGGCCGCAGCCGAGCTGGAGATGCCGGTCGACTTCGTGCACGCACTGCCCTGGGTTCGGCGCACTGTGGTGATCAGCGAATCCGGTGACGGAACCGCGACCGCACTGTGGGAACCGGGCGCGCGGGTCTCGAATCCACATGCTGCCGACCAACTCTCGGTTCGCGTGGCAGGCATGCTGCCCGATATCAACGGCCTGGTCATCTCCGGATCACTGCCGGGCGGTATCGCCCACAGCCTGCCCGCCGAAATCGCGCGCACCGCCATCGCCGCCGGTGTCCCGACCATCTGCGATGTCGACGGCGAGGCATTGCGCCTGGCCGCGCAGGTCCCCGGCATCGTGCTGATGCCGAATACCGAAGAGCTGGAACGGCTCACCGGACGCGTACCGGTGACCCCGGACGAAGTCGTCACGGCCGCATTGCCGCTCATCGAACGTGGGGTGCGCGCTGTCATCGCCACCCGCGGCGCCGAGGGCATGGTCGTGGTCACCGCCGATGGCGCGTGGTCAGCGGTGCTGCCCGAAGCGCTCGCCGGAAATCCCACCGGCGCGGGCGATTCCGCGACTGCCGCGGTGATCGCGGCACTGTCGGATGCGAAGGACACCCCGGACTGGCCCGCTGTGCTGGTCGACGCCGTAGCCACCTCGGCCGCCGCGGTCGTCATCCCCGTCGCCGGTGAAATCGACCGCCGCGTACGCACCCAGATCGCACCGACGGTGATCGTCGAACGACTAGCCACCCCGCAGGAGACCTCCCCATGACATCGAGACCCGTAGCGGACCTGATCGCGGCCGCCCGCCCGGGCGGACTCGGCGCCTTCAATGTGATCACCATCGAACATGCCGAGGCCATCGCCGCAGCCGCCGAGACGGCGAAACGGCCGGTGCTGCTCCAACTTTCGCAGAATACGGTGCACTACCACGGCACTCTTGCCCCGATCGCGTCGGCCTGCTTGCGAATTGCCGCTGACAGCAGCGCGGATATCGCCGTACACCTGGACCATGCCACCTCGTTCGAACTCGTCCGCACCGCGGTCGACCTCGGCATCGGCTCGGTCATGTTCGACGGTTCCACCCTCGATTACACCGAAAATGTCGCCGCCACCGCCGATATCGTCCGCTGGTGCCACGACCGCGATGTCTTCGTCGAGGCCGAACTCGGCGAGGTGGGCGGTAAGGATGGTGCGCACGCCCCTGGTGTTCGGACCGATCCGGATGAGGCCGTCGAATTCGTCGCGACGACCGGCGTGGACGCCCTCGCCGTGGCCGTCGGCTCCTCGCACGCCATGCAAAGCCGCACGGCCGAACTCGATAACGACCTGATTGCCCGACTAGCCGCGAAAGTTCCCGTCCCCCTTGTACTGCACGGATCCTCCGGCGTCCCCGATGCGGGTCTGAGTGCCGCCGTCGCGCACGGAATGACCAAAATCAATATCGCCACCAGGCTGAATGTCCTTGCCACCGAAGCGATCCGGACGGCGTTCGCGGACAATCCCACCATTGCCGATCCGCGCAGGTACCTGCGGCCCGCCCGCGATGCGATCCGGTCCGAGGTGGAACATCTGCTGCGGGTGCTGGCCCGGTAGCTCGCACCGACCCCGGAAAATTATGGGCAGCCGACGGTGAACAGCGATGATACGATGGATTGCCTTTAGTTTAGCTAAGGATTTGCTGTCCGCTCGAGCTGTATCACCTGATGAAGGAATAACAACTCCATGGCTGTCATCCTGCAAACAGGAGAACAGCGCGCTGCCGGTGTGGGGACGCAGCCCAAGGTCTCGCACAAATCAACGCTCAGTGCCGCAATAGTATTCGCCTCCCTGTCCATCGGCGCCTGGCTGCTATTTCTGCGGCCCAACTGGCAGATGTACTGGCACCAAGTCGATCTCCAGGTCTATATGTGGGGCGGTGCGGCCGCGGCGACTCATCCCGCACTGCTGTACGACGGCCGCGGACCGCTCGGCCTGCCCTTCCTGTATCCCGTCTTCGCCGCGTGGATCTGTGCCGAACTGTCGCGATTCCCGATCAACTACATCGGGACCGGCGTCACGGTGCTCACCATGGTGTCACTGTTCGTGAGCGTCTGGAGCGCCGCCAGACTTCAGCGAATCCGCCGTGGAACCGGTTTGCTGGCATTGAGCATCGCCGTCACCGGCGCCGCGATCTGGTTGGAACCTGTCCAGCAGACGTTCCGGTTCGGTCAGCTCAGCGCGATCCTCATGGCCTTGGTCCTGGCGGATCTCGCCATGCCCGAGCAGAGCCGATATCGGGGCATCCTCATCGGCATCGCGACCGGACTGAAGCTGACCCCGGCGGTCTTCATCGTCTATCTGCTCATCACCCGCCAGTTCCGGGCCGCCGCGACGGCCGCCGCGACCTTCGGCGCCACGGTGGCGATCGGCTTCTGGTACCGGCCGACCCAAGCGCTGCAGTTCTGGACCACGACCACGACCTCGCAGAACCGCATCGGCTTCGCCTATGTGCAGAATCAGTCGATCAACGGCATGTTCGGCCGCCTGGAATGGTCGACCTGGAACGACACCACATCCTCGTTCGTCTGCGCCGGACTGCTCGCGCTGGCCGGAATGGCGGCGGCGCGGATCGCCCACTTGCGCGGTGACGAATTGTTGGGCGCACTGCTCGCGGCCACGGTAATGCTGCTGGTCTCGCCGATTTCCTGGACCCACTACTGGGTGTGGATCGCCCCCGCCCTGTTGTGGGTAATCCATGTGCTGCGCCACCGTCCGCTCGCCGTCCGGATCGCCGTACCCACGCTCATCTATCTGTTCGTATTCGCCTGGCCGCTGCGGTCCGACCGGTTCGGCGCATGGGATCCGGAGCTGCCGCTGCTGCCGCAGGGGCTGATCTGGCAGGTACCGCAGACCGAGGGCCGCGAATTCCGTTGGACACTATGGCAATTCCTGCTCGGTGATTCGTATACCCTGCTCGCCACCATCGCGCTGATCGCCGCGATCGTCTGGCTGATTCCGCTCCGGCCGACCGCTGCGCAGCTGCCCGACGAGGAGTTCGCGGACCGGCGGCGCGAGCGAGGGGTGGGCGCCGCCGGTCGGCGGGAAGACGGTCCGAGCAGTGAACCGCCGGGGTCGAGCGAATTGGAAGCCGTGGGGTAAGGCCCCATTGCTGGAAGCCGCTTCTCGTTCGCCGACACCGATCATCCTGCTCCGATCACCTCGAGAATGCCGGCAATCCAGCTGTGAATCGTCTGGGAACCGATCAGACCGCGCTGCCGCCGGACGGCTAGGCCAGCCGCTGCCGCTCGCACCCGACGGAACTCGATCGGCCGTGCGCTAGCCGGCCGTTGGATCGGCAGATTCGGGATCGGTCAGTGGGGTCGCCAACGGCCAGCCGCCCGCCGCCAGATGTGAAGCGACCCTGGCGATATCGTGCGCGTCCGGCTGCTCCTTCGCCATCCGCGCGATCGCCGCCTCGATATCGGCGTGGCTGATCTCGCTGTCCGGATTGGAGTCAACCAACTCCTCGGCGATCGCCACCACCTCGTAATCGGTCAGATGGCGGTGCAGCACCGCGAACAGGGCCACATAGTCCGACCGCGGAATCCCCTGTGGATAACCGGCGCGCAACCAGCCGATCACCCGGCCGAGCAGATTCGGCCGGACCTGAGCGGATTTCGCTGGATCAGTCACGATTTCGCCCTCCTCATGCTCCGAACAGATGAATACCGAATTGAGCGGCCAGGAAGGCCTTCGCGGTGTACAGAATTCCGGTGACAATCGCGGCCAGGATCAACGCGAAGCAGGCGTAGGCCCCAACCAGTGCCGGGTAATTGCGCTGGGCGGCGCCACCTTCCGCGGGCACAGTATCGGCGACCGACCAGAGCCGCACCCCGACGGCGAAGACGATCGGCAGTCCGGCGCCGAGCAGCAGACCCGCGACGGTCACCTTCCATAGCGCGTTCAGATTCGTGACGAGTGTGTGCACGATGTGACTCCTCAGACCTGGGCCGAACGACTATTGGGTCCCGGCGCGGGCGCATTAGGTCCCGGCGCGGGCGATCCGTCGGGCGGCGCGAGCCCGTCCTCTGCGACCGGCGCGGTGTTCTTCGCAACCTCGGCGTCGGAGTCCGGCGTGTCGCCCGGCCACTCATTGACATTGGTGGTGTCCACCGGATCCCGCCGCGACCGCAGATACATCACCAACGACAGCGCGATCAGCAGCGCGAATACCACCAGCACACCGGGCAATCCGCCGATGAAATGCGCGATGGCCCAGCAGAGCGCACCGGCCACACCTGCCAGCGGCAGCGTCAACAGCCAGGCGACCGTCATCCGGCCCATCACACCCCAGCGCACCTCCACCCCCTTGCCGAGCCCGGTGCCGAGAATGGATCCGGTCGCGGTCTGTGTGGTCGAGAGCGGAAGCCCGAAATGGGCCGAGGTGAGGATGATGGCGGCGGAAGAGGATTCGGCGGTCAGCCCCTGCGGTGAGTCGATCTCGACCAGGCCCTTGCCGAGGGTGCGGATGATCCGCCAGCCGCCGAGGTAGGTGCCCGCCGCGATGGCGACGGCACAGGCCGCCATTACCCACAGCGGCATTTCGTCGTTCTTGGTCAAGGTGCCGTGCGCGACCAGTGCCAGGAAGATCACGCCCATGGTCTTCTGCGCGTCATTGGTGCCGTGCGCCAACGAGACCAGCGACGCCGACCCGATCTGGCCCCAGCGGAAGCCCTCGTTCACTTTGTCGGGATCGGCCCGACCGGTAATCCGGTAGACGCCCCAGGTGCCGATGGCGGAGACCAGCGCGGCCACGATCGGCGCGAGCAGGGCGGGCAACACGATCTTGGTCAGCACGCCGTCCGCGCCGTGCGCCCAGATCACCCCGCCCCAACCGAGTGCGGCGATGGTGGCGCCGATCAGGCCGCCGAACAATGCGTGCGAGGAACTCGACGGCAGGCCGAACAGCCAGGTCAGCAGATTCCACAGAATGCCGCCGACCAGACCAGCGAACACGATGATGAGCAGCGCCTCGCCCTGCACGGCGTCGAGCCGGACGATGCCCTTGGCCACCGTCGCGGCGACCGCGACCGACAGGAATGCGCCGAGCAGATTCAGGACCGCGGATACCGCGACGGCGATCCGTGGCCGCAGTGCGCCGGTGGCGATCGAGGTCGCCATGGCATTGGCGGTGTCGTGGAAGCCGTTGGTGAAATCGAATGCGAGTGCCGTGACGATGACGATAAGGAGTACCAAGAGGTCCGCGGTCACCCCTCCAGTGTGCGGCACTCGCGATCCGGATTGCCATGCGGTTGCCGCTTGTCGGGACACATTTCCGATCGGTTACCGTGAATCTGCGCTCTACCTGTTGATCTTCGAGCAGCCGACCGGAGCGGGCGCACCCGCGAAGCGTTGATCGATCCAGGAATCGGCGGCCCGAGCCCCGACATTGCCGACGATCAGATGCTCGCCGGGGTAGGCCTCGAAGCGCACCGGAACCCCCAACCGGCACCAGTCGTCGTAGAGGTGCTCGGCCCCGGCGAATGGCAGCCAGAACTCGTTGATGCCGTGATACAGGAAGACCGGCACTCGCGGTGCGGCGGTGCCGAGGCGGTTCTCGGCCAGGATCTCCCTGATCATCGGCAGCTTCGTCGGGTGCGGCACGTCGGTGAGTGTTTCCGCGGGTATCGGCGCGAGCGCACCGAGCAACGCGGCGTCCAGAAAGCAGAGATCCTTCGCGAAATGCGATAGCCGCCAACCGTTGTCGTTGAACAGCGCCATCATCTCCGGATACTCCCTGGCCAGCCCGAGGGTTGCGGCCAGGAAAACACCGGTGGCGGCATTGGCGCCGTTCATCGTGTCGATCAGCATGCCGAAGTCGGCGGGCACGCCACCGACCACCGCACCGACGAGATTCAGCTCGCCCGCGTATGCCGGTGCGAGTTGCGCCGCCCAGCCCGAGGCAATCGCACCGCCGGAGTACCCGGACACGATAGTGGGCGCATCGGGCGAGAGCCCCAACTCGGGCGTCTGTACGGCGGCGCGTATCGCGTCCAGCACGGCATGTCCGGCCATGCGACCAGCCGCATATGCCTGTCGCGGGCCCTGGTGATCGGGCACGATCACCGCGTAGTTCTTCGACAGCGGCACCTGCACCGAGCGGAGACCGGCCGCTAGCCCCATCTTGAGCTGCTGCGACGGCGCACAGAGGTTGCCGAGTGAATCGATCGGCACATTGTCGGCGACGAGCGGGCGGGGTCCCGAACCCTGCCACGGTGTCGATGGCACGAGCAAGGTGGCCACCACCGGCACCGGACGGCCCTTCGCATCGGTCGATCGGATCAGCAGTTCAGTGGCGGTGACCGGCGTCGGCTCCAACCCGATATCGACGACACGGGCCGCGACCACCGCGCCCGGACGTAGGTTTTCGAAACCCCGCGGCGGTGTGTAGAACGGGTCATCCAGCGGGGTAGGCATGACCGAGGCGGGATCACGCGCGGGATGCAGGAAATCGGCCGTCGGATTCGGGTCCGCCGCAGCCGTTCCCGGCGCCGCCATACCGACCGCCGCTACCACCCCGATACAGGTCACCGCACCGAGCAACGCCACCTTCCGCATCGGCCGACCGATGGGCGACCCCGTCTCTCGTTTTCGTGCTGTACCGAGCAACGCCGAGTCCCCGTTTCCGCGCGTGTACCGGACTGAACCGGAGCCAGTCTGGCCTATGACCAGCTCGAACACCGGGAACCGGACGGCACGGTCGGCATAACAATTCTGTTGGCGGCGGACACTCGACCGAACAACCATCGGTGCCCCGCCCAGAGAGGTTGCTTCGCTATCAGCTCCGGCTGCGCGCCGAGCGCAGTCGAAACGCCGCTCGTCGCGCCGTCCGACACCACGTTTCGACTGCGCTCGACGCGATGGTGCTCGGCAGCCACACAATCCGCCCGAGTTCGGATCCGGCAACTCGGCGGACGGGCGGCTACGGAGCCGACTCGTTCACGGCAGCAGCGCACGAACCGTTTCGATGGTGTCGACATCGGCGGCGGATTTATCCGGTCGATAGCGCACGACCCGGGCGAAGCGCAGTGCGACGCCGCCCGGATAGCGCGAACTCACCTGGACACCGTCGAGGGCGATCTCCACCACGAGTTCCGGCCAGAGGTAGACGGTGTGCTCGTCGCGGGCGCGCTCGTGCCGCGGGAATTCCGCGGTCTGCCACTGCAGTAGCGCATCGGTGAGGCCCTTGAAGGTCTTGCCTACCATTACCGGATCCCCGGTTTCCGGATCGCGCGCGCCGAGGTGCAGATTCGACAGATATCCGGTGCGCCGGCCGTAACCCCATTCCGCGCCGAGCACCAGTAGGTCGAGGGTGTGCGTCGGCTTGATCTTCTGCCAGGACCGGCCGCGGCGGCCCGCGGCATACGGTGCGATCAACGACTTGACCATCACGCCCTCGTGTCCGGCGGCCAGCGCGCCGTCGAAGTACTCCGCGGCCGCCTCGGCGTCGGGTCGGATAAGGGCCGGGATGCTGTGCGCGGCCGCCACACTGGTCAGCGCCGTGCGGCGCTTGTGCAGTGGGGCGTCGAGCAGATCCTCGCCGTTGAGATGCAGACAGTCGAAGAAGTACGGGTGCAGCAGCAAGTCCCTGGTCGAGCTGATCTCGGCGAAGCGGCTCATCGTCTCCTGGAACGGACGCGGCCGTCCGGAATCGTTGAGCGCCAACGTTTCTCCGTCCAGCACCACACTCGTGCAGTCGAGCTTGGCGACCAGATCGACCAGTTCCGGCACACCGGCGGTGATATCGCGCAGCGTCCTGGTGAATACCCACACCCGCGACCCCTCGCGGTGCACCTGGATGCGCGCGCCGTCCAGTTTGTGTTCGACACTTACCTCTTCGCCGAATTCGGTCATTGCCTCGTCCAGCGTCGCACCGGGCGAGGCGAGCATGGGCTGGATCGGGCGGCCGACCTCGAGCCGGAATTCGCTCAGCGCCTCGGCCCCGCCGGTCAGCGCGGCGACAGCCGTGACCGGCAGCTGGCCGGACAGCATGTACGCCCGCCGGACCAGCTCGATCGGCACGGCGGCGGCCACCGCGACAGCCTCGGCGACGATCGCGGTGAGCGCACCCTGACGCAACTCGCCGCCGAGCAGGCGCATCAGGAAGGCCTGCTGGTCGGCGGTCGCGGCGGTCCACAATCCGCGCAGCAATTCCCTGCGCCGGTTCGTGGAGCCGGGGCCGGAGGTGGTGGCCAATTCGCTGAGCATGTTATCCACCGACGAAACCGTCAGCGTCGCAAGCTCACTCGGCTCGCATTCGAGTGCGGTCAAGGTGCGCCAGCCGGTGCCGATGCGCCCCTGCCGTAGTTCGCCGGAAACCCACGCGACCACCGGCTCCAGCTCATCCGGGGCGGCCGCGGACAATAGCGCGGCCAGGGTCGCGATCTTCGTCTTCCGAGACCGGGTCGCCCGGACGGTCTCCGAGGCCTGCACGACATCCGAGAACAGCATCACTCGACGGTAACCGGCCCCTGTGACATATCGCTCAGCTCTGCTGCTAATTACCCATTGGCAGGTTTGCGAATTCGCCCATAAACTGGACATATGGCCAAGACTTACGTCGGGGCGCGGCTTCGTCAGCTGCGGACCGAGCGAGGACTGAGCCAGGTCTCACTCGCCCAGAAGCTGGAGATCTCGGCGAGTTACCTCAACCAGATCGAACACGATGTGCGCCCGCTCACCGTACCGGTACTGCTGCGGATCAGCGAAGTGTTCGGCGTCGACGCGACGTTTTTCTCTTCCCAGGACGACACCCGTCTCATTGCCGAACTCCAAGAGGTCGTAATGGACCAGGAGCTCGGCATCGAGGCCGATACCCAGGAGATCGCGGATATGGTCTCCGCGCATCCGAGCATGGCGCGGGCCCTGGTCAATATGCACAACCGGTACCGCAATACCTCCGCGCAGCTGGCCGCCGCCACCGAGGACCGCTTCGCCGACGGCTCCGGCAGCGCGGCCATCAGCAAACCGCACGAGGAAGTACGCGACTTCTTCTACCAGCGGCAGAACTACATCCACGAATTGGATACCGCCGCAGAGGAACTCACCGCCCGTATCCGCTTCCACGGCGGGGATGTGAACAGCGAGATCGCCCGCCTGTTGCGCGCACACGATGTGAACATTGTCGAGCGTATCGATCTCGGCGAGGGCGTATTACACCGTTACGACCCGCAGACCCAGCGGCTCGAGATCGCGCCACATCTGTCCGGCGGACAGCGCACCTTCAAACTCGCCGCCGAGCTCGCCTACTTCGAATGCGGTGATCTGCTCGAAAAACTGGTGGAGGAAGGCAATTTCGCCGCCGAGGACACCCGCAAGCTAGCCATGCTCGGCCTGGCGAATTACTTCGCCGCGGCAACCGTATTGCCCTACACGCACTTTCACGAGGTCGCCGAGGATTTCCGCTACGACATCGAGCGGCTGTCGGCCTTCTTCACCCAGAGTTATGAGACGATCTGCCATCGCCTCTCAACTCTGCAGCGGCCCAAGCTGCGCGGCGTACCGTTCTCCTTCGTGCGCGTGGACCGCGCGGGCAATATGTCGAAACGCCAATCCGCCACCGGTTTCCACTTCTCTTCGAGCGGTGGCACCTGTCCGCTGTGGAATGTCTACGAGACCTTCGCCTATCCAGGCAAGATCATGACGCAGATCGCCCAGATGCCCGACGGTCGCAAATACCTGTGGGTCGCCCGCACCGTCGAACGCCGCGCGACCCGATATGGCCAGGCCAGCAAGACCTTTGCGATCGGTCTGGGTTGCGAGCTGCGCCACGCCGGTCGCGTCGTCTACGCCGACGGCATCGATCTCGACGAGGCGAAGGCCACGCCGATCGGTGCGGGCTGCCGAGTCTGCGAACGCGCCAACTGCCCGCAGCGCGCCTTTCCCCCGCTGGGCAAAGTCCTTGATATCAGCGAGCATCGAAGCTCGGTTTCCCCGTACGTCCTCAAGTGAGACGGTGCCGCCTACGCGGCATGGGAACCCTCGCAGTCTGAAATTCAGTTGCGTCCGAACGCGCTCGGCCGACATCGGCGAATCCGATGTCGGCCGAGCGCATTCGACTAAGCAGGCAGCGACGAACGCTGGATCCGTACCCCGAACAGAGTTAGGCCGAGCGCCGCGACCAGCAGGATGGCCAGGGTCCACGCCAGCACCGAAAAGCCGTGTGGCGCGGCGGCCGCGGCCACCAGCGGTCCGGCGGTGGCACCGACGTAGAAGCTGAACATGGCGACCGAGGATGCGGCGGCGCGAGCCTCACCGCCCAGCTCCCCCGCCGTCTGCAAGACCGCGGGCGCGATGACGCCGAGCCCGCCGACCAGCACGGCGAGCAGGATGGTCAGGACCGCGAGGTGGGTGCCTTCGAAAGTGGCGATCACCATGGCGGTCGCTGCGACCAACACGCCCAGCACCATCTGGCCCGGCTTGGTCAGGCGCGAGAGCGGGATGGCCAACAGCGGCAGTGCGAACATCACCGGCAGCGCACCCGCACGCAGTGCGAGCAGCTCACCGGAACTCCTGACCAATCCAGTGATTTCGATGCCGGTGTACACACCGACCATTACCGCCATGGCCAGCGCGCCCGCGGCCAGCATCGGCAGCAGCGCCTTGATGCGCAGCACCGCCGGAATCGCGGCGTAGCTGTGCACGAGTGGCTTGTCGCGGCCGGTGGGAGCGTCATCGAGCATGACCGCACGCAGCACGAATGCGAGCGCTACGAACACGACCGACGAACCGATGAACATGGTGCGCCACGGGAACGCGGCGACGACGGCCTGCGAGGCGATCTGCGCCAGCACCGTCGCGGCCAGGAAAGAGGTGGCCACCGACATGGTGACCACCGCACGATGCGCCGGCGCGATGCGGGTGGCGATATAGGCCATGATCGCGGGCGGTATCGAACCGACAACAAGTCCCTGCGCGACGCGCAGTCCAACCGCGATCGGCGCACTGAACGATAAACCGGTCAACAGTGTGACCACCGCAGCGGTGATCATGCCGGTGACCAGTACCCGGCGGTGGCCGTAGCGATCCGACAGCGGGCCGAACAGCACGAAGCCACCCGCATAACCGAAGGCGAAGGCGCTGATGATCCAGGTCATTACGCCCGCACCCACATTCCAGTCGGCCTTCATGGCCGTAAACAGGGGGATCGGGATGTACATCTGGCCGGTGGCCAGCAGAGCGGACAGGACGAAAACAGGGAGGGTACGCCCGGTGTGCGCGCGTGGTGACGCGCTGCGAGTACGTGCCCGAGCCGGGATACCGGCCGGAAGCTGAAGAGTCGGCGTTGCCATGTGGACGAAGTTAGGCCCATTGCCTGGCAGTTGTCAACCAAATAGTTGGTTTAATGAAATGGTAAAGTCGCGGTCATGACGGTCACGATGAAACGCAGTGACGCGACCAAGCAGGCCCTGCTGCGTGCCGCGCGCGACGAATTCGCCGAATACGGCCTGGCCGGCGCGCGGGTGGACCGGATCGCCGAGGCGGCCGGGGTGAACAAGGAGCGCATCTACGGCCTGTTCGGCAGCAAGGACAAACTTTTCGACGTCATCCTGATCGACACCATGCGCGAATTCATGGATGTGGTCCAACCCCTGGCCGAGACCGAACCCGGTGAGTATGTGGGCAAGCTGTTCGACTATCACCGCGCAAATCCGCAACTGCTAAGGCTTTTGCTCTGGGAGGGGCTGCACCGCGGCACCGACGCGCACGATATCGACGGCTGGCGCGCCCAGCACTACCTGCGGAAATTCGATCGAGCCAAAGAGCAGTTCGATGTCGACGCCAGCCACGCGGGCCGACTGCTGCTCGCACTGTGCGGACTGTCCAACTGGAGCCTCGCGGTCCCGCAGACCACCCGCCTGCTGCTCGGCGCGGATGCCGAGAATCAGGGTGCGACCCGCGAATTCATGATGGAGTTCGCCAGGGCAGCGATGCGAACGGATAAGTCGGTCCCGCACCGCGAGCCGGTCAATGAGTTGACCACCGAATCGAACAGCGGGGTTGACGGCGCTGCCACGGGCGTCGATCCCGTAGACCGCGCGGCCCAACGGCTACGCGCGGCCCAGGCCGCCGCCGATGCGGCCCGCAACGAACTCGCCGCCGCCCTGCGCGACGCCCACGCCGATGGCACCAGCGCCAACCAACTCGCCCGCCAGGTCTCGGGCACCCTGTCCCGCCCTGTCGTCCTGAAGCTTCTAGCCGACTGATTGCATTTCGCCGATCTGGCCATACCTGCGACAACTCGGCTGCAAAGCCACTCTCCTAGCACTGGTGTACGGGATGGTCGCCTGGACCGCGCTGTGGGTTTCGATCGCGATCGTGGCGAACACCTCAACCCGACTTCGGCGACCCCGCCGTGACCATCGGCGGCCTCATGTCGCGGTCGCACTACACGATTCCGCTCGCGCTGATCGTGAAATACTTGCTGACCGAAGAGTCAATCCCGCACCGCACGTGAGAGTTTCGTGAACTCGATCGCCTGCTGGGCACGCGCGAGTACGTGCGTTCGCGAGCTTCGGATGTGTGCGGTGAGGGTGCGCAGCGCGGCACTCGGATCACCGGCGAGCAGGTGTTCGGCGATCGCGATGTGCTCGGCGGTCATGGTGGTGATCCGCTCCGGCGTCGGCAGGTCCAGGGTGCGTACCGGGCGAACCCGGACGTACACGCCGGTCAGTGCGTCCGCCAGCGCCGCATTGCCCGCCGCCGCGAGCAGACTCGTGTGGAACTGTTCGTCCGCGGCGACCAGCGCCGGTCCCGGCTCGGGCGGATCGTCGCGAAATCCGCGCCAGATATCGAGTTCCGCACGCACCAGCGACGAGTCGTGCACCGGTGCTGGTTCGCCGACGATACCGATGACGCGCTGAATTCCCCTGGTCTCCAACACAATTCGTAGCTCGTAGAGATTGCCCAGCTCCTCCAATCGCGGTCGATACGGATACAGCCCATCGGCATGCCGCTGCACCAATCCATCGGCCTGCAGCCGGGCGAGCGCTTCCCGCACGGGGGTGCGCGAAACCCCGTAGATCTCGGCCAGGCGTTCCTCGCCGAGCCGTTCGGTGGGCACGATCGCCCCTGTGGCCAGGTCCCGCCGCAGCGATTCGTAAACCCGCTCGCTGAGCGGAACCCGCCCCCTGCGCGTCATGGCGGCCAGCTCAGATCGCCATCGCCGAGCGAACCGAGGCCTCCGCGGCCGCTCCGCCTTCGCCGGTGGAGCTCACGCGGCCGGACTGCAGGACGTAATAGCGTTGCGCCGCTTGCAGTGCGAAGCCGATGTGCTGTTCCACCAGCAGCACGCTGAGTCCGCCGCGACCGGTCAAATCGATTATCGTGCGCTCGATTTCGGCGACCACGGACGGTTGGATGCCCTCGGTCGGCTCGTCGAGAATCAGCAGCTTCGGCTCGGTGATCAGCGCCCTGGCGATCGCCAATTGCTGGCGCTGCCCGCCGGACAGCAGGCCCGCCTTGCGATTCAGCAGTTCGCGCAGTGCCGGAAACAGGTCGAGCGATTCGTCGATCAAGGCCTTACCGCGTTTTCGGCCGTCGGCGACGACCTGCAGGTTCTCGGCGGTGGTCAGCTGCGGGAAGCTCTGCTGTCCCTGCGGCACATATGCGATACCGCGTTTGACCCGACGTGACGGCGACATCTTGGTAATCGCCTCACCGTTGAAGTTGATCTGTCCGGATCTGGTGCCGATCAGACCGACGGCCGTGCGCAGCAGCGTGGTCTTGCCCGCGCCGTTGTGCCCCATGATCGCCACCACGCTGTCGTCGGCGACGGTGATCGAGACGCCGTGGATCACCTCGGTCCGGCCGTAACCCGAATGGATATCAATGAGCTCGAGCATCGGCGGACTCCTTCGCGGTCAGTTCCTGCGCGGTCCGCGCATCTTCGAGTTCGGTGCCGATAGCAGCGGCGGTGCCGAGGTAGACCTGCTGCACCTTCGGATCGGCCTGCACCTGTTCGACGGTGCCCTCACTGAGTATCTTGCCCGCGGCCAGCACGGTGACAGAGGTCGCGAAGGACCGCATGAAATCCATATCGTGCTCGACCACCAGGACGATGCGTTCACCGCCGATGCGCCGCAACAGATTTCCGGTCTCCTCGCGCTCTTCGGCGCTCATACCCGCAACCGGTTCGTCGAGCAGCAGCACCGAGGCGTTCTGCACCAGCAGCATGCCGATTTCCAGCCACTGCTTCTGCCCGTGCGCCAGCACACCGGCGGGCTTATCGCGCAGCTCGCCCAGGCCGGTGATCTCCAGCGCCTCTTCGATACTCGGCAAGACCGACTTTCGACGGCGCAACAGCGTCAGCGCCGAACGCCCCGCACCCGCCGCGATATCGAGATTCTGCAGCACACTGAGTTGCTCGAAAACGCTCGCCGTCTGGAAGGTTCGGCCGATGCCGAGTCGGGCGATCTGGTGCACCTTCTTGCCGAGGAATTCGACACCGGACTTCTGTACCGATCCGGTAGCGGGCACCAGGCCGGTGATCGCATCGATGAGCGTGGTCTTTCCCGCACCATTGGGTCCGATCAAGAACCGCAGATCACCCTGCAGCACAGTGAGATCCACATCTGAAACGGCGTGGAAACCGTCGAAACTCACCGAGAGACCGCGGATTTCGAGGTACTCGCTCGACATACCCGCATTGCCGCCCGGCTTCGGGTCGTGTGCGCTCATCGGGATTCCACCTTCTCCTCGGTCACGACTTCGGGCAGCGGTTCATCGACCACCGCCGGAGCAGGTGCGGCAGTCTTGGGAAACTTACTGTCCAGCAACCCCTTCAACATCGGCCACAGCCCCGCCAGCCCCGCCGGGATGAACCCTACGACCACGATGAACAGCACGCCTTGCAGATAGGTCCAGCTGGACGGGAACTCCTCCGAGAGCGCCGTCTGCGCCCAGGCGACGCCGATCGCGCCGAGGACCGGCCCGAGCAGTGTGGTCCGACCGCCGATCGCGACACCGATAATGAATGCGATGGACGGAACGACACCGATATCAGCGGGCGAGATGATGCCCACGATCGGGGTGAACAGCGCACCCGCGATGCCCGCGAAGAATGCCGCGACGACATACGCCACGATCTTGATATTGGCCGGATCGTAGCCGAGGAAGCGCACCCGTTCCTCCTGATCACGCACGGCCACGAGCAATTCGCCGTAGCGGCTGTGCATGAGCTGGCGCACCGCGGCGACCACCAGCAGCAAGGTGCCGGCCGCGATGAAGAACAGCATCTGCCGGTTGACCGGATCCGAGAGCTTGAAGCCGAAGAAGGCGCGGAAGTCCGACAGTCCGGTGAACCCGCCGATCTTCTGCTGTCCGGTCAGCAGAATCGCCAGCGCCGCGGCCAAGGCCTGACTCAGGATCGCGAAATACGTGCCCTTGACCCGGCGCTTGAATACGCCGTAACCGAGTGCCGCCGCGATCAGCGCCGGCAGCACCAGAATGCCGATCAGGGCGACCGGAGCCGACGCGAAAGGCCGCCAGAACGAGGGTAATTCGCGAATACCCGCGATCTCCATGAACTCCGGAACCTCGTTGTGCAGCCGGGCCGCATCGGCCATCTGTAGATGCATCGCCATGATGTATGCGCCGATGCCGAAGAACACTCCTTGCCCCAGCGTCAGCATTCCACCACGGCCCCAAGCCAATCCGATGCCTGCCGCCACAATCGCGAAGCACAGGAATTTGGCCAGCAGGTTGAGCCGGAAATCGCTGAGAACTGCGGGCGCGACCGCGAACAACACAATCGCGGCGACGATGAAGCCGCCCCACGCGGTCACGGAAGGATATGCGCGCCAACGTTGTCCGAGTGTGGTCATGCCAGGCTCCTCGTCCGAACGGTGAATAGCCCCTGCGGACGAACCTGCAGGAAAATGACGATGATGACGAAGACGATCACCTTCGCGATCGAGGCCGTAGTCGAGTATTCGATATACGAATTCAGCAGGCCGAGCGCGAAGGCCGCGATCACGGTGCCCTTGATCTGCCCGAGCCCGCCGATCACGACGACCAGGAAGGCATCGATCAAATAGCTCTGTCCGATGGTCGGGCTGGTCGAACCGATCAGGGTCAGCGCGACGCCCGCGACTCCGGCCAGGCCGGAGCCGATGAAGAAGGTGCTGATGTCGGTGACGCGGCTGGAGACGCCGCTGGTCTCGGCCAGACCCCGGTTCTGCACGACCGCGCGGATGCGCCGACCCAGCGGGGTGGTCTTGAGCACGGTGGCCAGCGCGGTCACCGCGACGAGCGCGAGCACGAGAATGAAGATGCGGGTCTTCGGCACCACCGCACCGAGAATGGTGACACCGCCGCTGAGCCAATCGGGTGCGAGTACGTTCTTGGCGGGCGCGCCGAAGATGTCACGCGCGGCCTGTTGCAGCACGAGTCCCACACCGAAGGTGACGAGCAGGGTATCCAGCGGCCGGTCGTACATCCACCGGATCAGACCAATTTCCAGGGCCGCGCCGAGCAGGCCGCCGACCAGGAAACCGACAAGCAAGGAAACGACCAGCGATACCCCGGCCGACGAGATGACCTTCTGCACAACATAAGTCGTGTAACACCCGGCCATGATGAATTCGCCGTGCGCCATGTTGATCACGCCCATCTGACCGAAGGTCAGCGAAAGGCCCAGCGCCGCAAGCAGAAGAATGGATCCCAGACTCAGCCCGGTGAAGAGCTGGCCGATCAACACGTCCATATTCGGATTCCTAACGGGGTCGGCCGGGTGCGGGCCCCCTCACAGACCCCGCACCCGGCGCCAGTCGACTACTTGAGGCCCTTGGCCCACTCGTAGGACGTCAGGTACGGGTCCGGCGTCACGGCCTTGCCCGAGTCCCACACCGTGTAGATCAGGCCGTCCGGGCGGATTTCGCCGATGCGGGCGGTCTTGGTGATGTGGTGGTTGGAGCCGTCGACGGTGACCAGGCCCTCCGGGGCATCGAAGGTCACGCCGTCGGCTGCGGCCTGAATATCGGCCACCTTGAACGACTTCGCCTTTTCCACGGTGTTCTTCCACAGGAAGACCGAGGCGTAGGCAGCCTCCATCGGGTCCGAGGTCGGCTTGTCGGCACCGAATGCGGCCTTGTAGTCCGCGACGAACTTCTTGTTAACGGGTGTGTCGACGGTCTGGTAGTAATTCCACGCGGTCAGCTGTCCGGCGATATTCTGCGCGCCGATACCGGCGACCTCTTCCTCGGCGATGGATACCGAAACCACCGGCATATCAGCGGCTTTCAGGCCCGCATTGGTGTACTCACGGAAGAAGGCCACATTCGAGTCGCCGTTAAGGGTGTTGAATACCGCGCCCGCCTTGGCATTACGGACCTTGTTCACAATGGTGGAGAAGTCGGTGGAACCGAGCGGCGTGTAGTCCTCACCCTTGATCTCGATGCCGTTCGCGGCCGCGTAGGCCTTGATCTCCCGGTTGGCGGTCTGCGGGAAGACGTAGTCCGAGCCGACCAGGTACAGGGACTTGATGCCCTTCTGCTTCAGATAGTCCAGCGCGGGCAGGATCTGCTGGTTGGTGGTAGCGCCGGTGTAGAAGATGTTCTTGCTGTCCTCCAGGCCCTCGTACTGGACCGGGTAGTAGAGCAGCGAGTTCAGGCTCTCGAACTTCGGCTTCATGGCCTTGCGGCTCGACGAGGTCCAGCCGCCGAATACCGCCGCGACACAGTCGGAGCTGATCAGCTTCTCGGCCTTCTCCGCGAAGGTCTTCGGATCCGAGGCGCCGTCCTCGAGTACCAGGTCGAGCTTCTTGCCGAGTACACCGCCCGCGGCATTGATCTGGTCGACGGCCAGCTTGGTCGAATTGGCGACGGTGACTTCGGAAATCGCCATGGTGCCCGACAGCGAGTGCAGCGAGCCGATCTTGATCGAGTCCTTGGAGCTATCGACGCAGGACGAGGCGTTGGAGCCGCTGGCCGAGGCGTCATCCTTGGCGCCGCAGCCGGTCAGCAACAGTCCGGCGAGTGCGACGGCCGTCGGCGCGACCAGCGCCTTGCTGACGCGGCGTGAGCGCGATCGACGGGTATCACGGGATTCTGGCATGGAGCACCACCCTTCTCACTTCATCAGGTATTCGGCGACGCTGCGTGCGCCGCGCCGAATACGCCCGCCTTTTGCCCCGGTCACGGCTGTAGACCGGGTTGTATACAGCGGCTGTATTCGTGGTGCGAACGTTAGACAGAAGTTGTTGCGCCGGAATATCTCTCGGTGACGAGTCCATTGCGCACGTTTCCGCCGTGTGAACGTTTGCGGAAATCGGTCGGCAAACCGCTGTGAGGAGGCCGCCCTGCCTACGGTTGCGTAGCAAGACAGCGGTACGGCAGGCTCTTTTTGTACAACGTCAAAACGCCGATTCCGCGGCTGCCCGGCCGTGGAGGCGTGAGTCCGAGGAGGACCGGTGGGTCACTACAAGGCGAACGTTCGGGATATCGAGTTCAACCTGTTCGAGGTGTTAGGACTGGACAAACTCCTTGATACGGGTGCCTATGGCGATCTCGATTCGGAAACCGTGCGCGAGATCCTGGCCGAGGTGAAGCGGCTCGCCGAGGGGCCGGTGGCGGAATCCTTCGCAGCGGCCGACCGCGACCCGGTGGTCTACGATCCGGCCACCTACTCGGTTTCGGTGCCCGAACCGCTACGCCAGACCGTCCAGGCCGTGCACGAGGCCGATTGGAGTCGGCTCGGCATGCCGGAGGGAATGGGCGGCACGCCGGCGCCCGCGGCGGTGATCTGGTCGGTCAATGAGATGCTCACCTGCGCCAATCCGGCGGCGAGCTTCTTCAATATGGGCCCGGTGATGTCCTCGGTGCTGTTCAATGTCGGCACCGAACAGCAGAAGCAGTGGGCCACAAAGGGTTACGACCGCGGCTGGGCGGGCACCATGGTGCTGACCGAGCCCGATGCCGGTTCCGATGTCGGCGCGGGACGCACCAGGGCCGTCAAGCAGGAGGACGGCTCCTGGCATATCGAGGGCGTCAAGCGCTTCATCTCCGGCGGTGATGTCGGCGAGACCGCCGAGAACGTCTTCCACCTGGTACTGGCTCGTCCGGAAGGCGCCGGTCCGGGCACCAAGGGCCTGTCGCTGTTCTACGTGCCGAAATTTCTGTTCGATCACGAGACGCTGGAGTTGGGCGACCGCAATGGCGTCTACGTGACCGGTGTCGAGCACAAGATGGGTCTGAAGTCCTCGCCCACCTGTGAGCTGACCTTCGGTGCGACCGATGTGCCCGCCAAGGGCTGGCTGGTCGGCGAGGTGCACAACGGCATCGCGCAGATGTTCCAGGTGATCGAGAACGCTCGCATGGTGGTCGGCATCAAGTCCGCCGGCACCCTGTCCACCGGATACCTCAATGCGCTCGACTATGCCAAACAGCGCGTGCAGGGGGCGGACCTGACCCAGATGACCGATAAGGCCGCCCCGCGCGTCCCCATCACCCACCACCCGGATGTGCGGCGTTCGCTGGCAATGCAGAAGGCCTACGCCGAAGGTCTGCGCGCGGTATACCTTTACACCGCTGCTCACCAGAATGCCGGTGTGGCACAGCTGGTTTCGGGCGCGGACGCGGAATTGGCGCACCGAGTGGACGATCTCCTGCTGCCGATCGTGAAGGGGGTCGGTTCCGAGCGGGCCTACCAGTACCTGACCGAATCACTGCAGACACTGGGCGGTTCGGGCTATCTGCAGGATTACCCGATCGAGCAGTACATCCGCGATGCGAAGATCGACTCGCTCTACGAGGGCACCACCGCGATCCAGGCGCAGGACTTCTTCTTCCGCAAGATCATTCGGGACAAGGGTGTGGCGCTCGCGCACGTCAACGGGCAGATCGCCGCCTTCTTGGAGGCCGAGACCAGTCGCTTCGAGACCGAGCGGGCGCTGCTGGCCACCGCGGTCGAGGATGTGCAGGCGATGACGGCCACGCTGACCGGCTATCTGATGGCGTCCCAACAGGATCCGAAGCAGCTGTACAAGGTCGGACTCGGTTCGGTGCGCTTCCTGCTCGCGGTCGGCGATCTGCTCATCGCCTGGCGACTGCTGGTGCAGGCCGAGATCGCGGCCGCCGCGCTGGCCGCCGAGGCACCGGCGAAGGATCGGGCGTTCTATTCCGGAAAGGTCGCCGTCGCAAGCTTTTTCGCGAAGAACGCACTGCCGGAGTTGACCGCGGTGAAGAACATTATCGCCGCGATCGATAACGACATCATGGAGCTGGACGAAGCCGCGTTCTGAATCAGCAGTTGGTCTGCAGGGGCCAGCACTCGGTCGGATGGTGCGGCGGCGGCGAAGGCGTCACGCTCGTTGTCGAGGTATCCGGTTCGCGGGCCGGATCGGTCGAATCGTGGGCGAGTGAGCTCGCGATCACGATGAGGACCACAACCATTCCGACCAGGGCAACCGCGAAGACCGCCCACCCCGCCGCCGTCTGCCGCTTACTCGGCGGCAGCGGCGCGGGGATGACGTGCCGGCGCAGCTCCCGCGCCGACGGCGACGGCGCTTTCGGCTGCACCTCGTCGAAGCCATCGGCGAGCAGCTCGGCGCGCGAAGGCTTTTCGGTGGCGCCGAGTGCATCGCAGGCGGCGCCGACCCGATCCGCGGTCCAGCTGCGCGGTCCGGCGGAGAAACCCTCGAGGTAGATGCGGAGTTCGGTCGCGTCACGGGCATTCGAGACGAGGATATCCATGCCGGGACGCAGGTTGGTCCGGGCAGGTCGCACCGCGACCCCGCGGAACGGCACGAGTACGACGGCGCCGCAGATGTGGCCCGGATCGATCAGCGCCCGCTCCAGCCGGGTTTTCACCGCGTGCACGCTGTGTTCCAGCTGATCGATGGGATTGCCGGAGATCTCCTCGTCCAGGTCGGCAGGCTCGGCGCTGATCATCCATCGGCCGTCGCCCGGAATGTTCAGAATCCCGCTCTGGCGGCGTCGGAAGCCCTTGATATCGGTCACGGTAATGCCGCGAGGGGTCAGGATGACCGCGTCGACCCGACGGGATCCGTGCTCGCCGATCTCCAGGCCGACCAATGCGACTGCGGTCGTCGGATACAACCGCAGGCATTCCACGAACTCCTGTTCGGCCCCGGAGAGATTCGCTCCGGTCTTGATCTTCACCAGCATCGCGTATTTCCTACCCTCATCCGGTTCACCCCGGCGCCCCACATCCACCGCGCCGGTACTGATGATGACCCGCCGTCGCCGCGAAGACCACCGGAAAGCGCAACTCGGTGCCGCCGACCCGCCGATCGCGGACCTACCCGCTAGTACGCTCGGATTCGTTCCGGCAGGACGGATCCCGCCGCCGGCGGCGAGCAAGGAGGCACAGGCATGGTTTCGGCGTTGCGACCACGCATTTCACCGGGTCGACTCCGGGAGTTGGGCCCGATCAATTGGGTTGTCTGGCAGGTACTTTCACGCGCTGCGGGGACGGACGACGCACATCTGTTCAGCACGCTCGGCCGCACCAAGGGACTGTTTCGCGGCTGGCTGCACTTCTCCGGACGGTTGATGCCGGGTGGCCGACTGCCCAGGCATGAATCCGAGCTGGTCATCCTGCGCGTCGCCCAACTGCGCGACTGCGCCTACGAGATGGACCATCACATTCGCCTCGGCAGGCGAGCTGGCATCACGCCGCAGATCCTGGACCGAGTTCGCACCGGGCCCGCCGCCGAGGGGTGGTCGGACAAGCATCGCGCGCTGCTCACCGCGGTCGACAAGTTGGTCGAAACCCGCGATATCGACGACGCCACCTGGACCGCCCTTGCCGAGCACTACGACGAGCGCAGCCTGATCGAAATCGTGCTGCTCATCAATCAGTACGAAGGACTGGCCGCGACCATTACCGCGCTGCGGATCCAGCGCGACGGCATCTGACCTACCGCGGCGTCGGTGCGCAGTTCGCCTCTCGCCAACGCCGTCCATTCTCGATTTAGCAATTCCAGAGCGATCACCCCCGACAGCCCCTAAACTGAAACGCGACACGCACAGAATGACGATTTCCGTGACCGTCGTCATGCCGCACCACAGCTTTCGAGACAATAACCGATGTGTGTCGCACGCCATAGTGTGACGGCACCAGGATCGGAAACCCCTCCATCAAGCTAGCTGACAGTTAACTGTCGGCTCGACAGGAGAAAGGGGCCGTCATGACCGTCAGCCTCGTGTTGATCGTGGCGGGATTCATCCTTCTATCCATCGTGATCACAAGCTTCATGCTTCCCGGCGGCGCGGACGCCGCACGGCATCCGAAACCGCATAACGAGCCCGGCGATCAGTAACCCTGCGGCTCAGCGGTTTTCGATGAGCTGGGCCAAGCCGTCCAGGACTCGCGCCAGACCGAATTCATAGGCATGGTCGGCGCTGTAGGCGCTGTCGTACGCCTGCCCCGCGACCGCGCCGATGCGGGCGGCGAGCGGGTAGCGCTCGTCATCGAAGAATTGGGCCAGCAGCGGTGCGGCGCGCTCCCACCATTGCCGGTCGGACATGGCGCTATCGGCGGCGGCGCGCTCGGTGTCGATGGCGATTCGCGCCACCGAGGTGACGAAGCCGAGGACGTAGGTGACGGCGGCGTCCATCTCGAGATCGTCGAGGCCGAGGCCGTCGAAGGCGCGCAGTTCGTGTTCATATTTGGCGGCGACGCCGGGGCCGAGCGGCGGCCGCGCGGTCGGCAGGTAGGCGACCCACGGGTGGCGGACCAGCATGGCGCGATTCTCGGCGGCGATCGTAGCGACACGATCGCGCCAGGGCAGCTCGGCCAGGTCGGCACGCGACATCTCCTGGTAGACCGCATCGAGCATGAGGTCGACGAGTTCCGCCTTGCCCGGTACGTAGGTGTAGGTGGCCATGGGGGTCAGCCCCAGCTTGGTGGCGACGGCTCGCATGGTGAGCGCGCCGATCCCATCCGTATCCGCGATTCCGATGGCCGCCGCGACCACGGCATCCACACTGCTGCGCTGTTTCGGTCCGCGTACCGATGCGACGGGCACGCGCCAGAGCAGTTCCAAGGTGCGCACGGGATCGCCCGCGCTGCTGCGGTCCCGTGATTGCTCGGCCATGCCGCCTCCTCGTTTCGCGAGATCCTTGTGCGAAAGCCGATCGTATCGGCGTGTCACACGCAACAGTTCGGCCGCTCGGAAATTTCTCTACAAAGTACAGCATACTTAGTATAGTATTTGAGTCCTGCTTCAGAGGAGGATCTAGTGAACATCACCGCTTCCGCCATCTCGCTCAATGTGGCCGACCCGCAGGCCTCGGCCAAGTTCGCCATCGACCACCTCGGCTTCACCGAGCAGATGTCGGCCGACGGCTTCGTGTCCGTCACCCGGCCCGATGCCGGTTTCACCCTGTGCTATCTGCGCACCGGTCTAGACAGCTTCAGGCCGATAGACAAAGCGGGGAGCGCGGGCGAGGGCCTACTGGTCGCCTTCGTCGTGGACGATATCGAGGCCGAGTACGAACGGCTCCAGCGCGAGGGCGTACCGATCGTCACCCCGATCGAAACCGAGCCCTGGGGCGAGCGGTACTTCCAGACAGCCGATCCGAACGGCATCATCCTGCAATTGGTGCAGTGGGTCTGATGCGGATCGAGGTCGCATGCCGTGCCGCAAGCAAGGCGTGCGACCTCGATAGCCTCAACTGACCAATTCCGTTGGACACCGGGCTGATACGCCTGCCAATGCCTTGCGGCGGTGCGCAAGCCCGGTGGACCCCGCTGAATGCGCGCTGGGACGGCGGGCGAATCCGACACCTCGGCTAGCCAATTCCATTGGCGTACAACGCGCTTGCACGCGGTAACGAGGAGCACGGATAACACGCTGCCGCATGGAAAACCCGGTGTGCATGCATCACGCTAGGGCGGCAGATAACCTCGGCACCTCAGCTACCAATTCCTTTGACGCACAACGCGCTTGCATGTCACATCGACGAGCGCGGGTAACACGCGGCCGCACGCAAGTCCGGTGAACCCATTTTGGATGCGTCGCACTCGGACGGCGCACGGTTTCAGCGCCTCAGCTGACCAGTTCATTTGATAGACAACGGCTTGCACGCCGTCTCGCTACATTGCGACGGCGGCGTGCAAGCCCGATGAACTCACCCTTGGATGCGTCAGGCGAGGGCGGCGCGGAAGACCTCTACCGCGGGAGTGGACGGGCGACCGAGCAGTTTCTGGAGGTCGCCGGAGTCCACATCGAGGATGCCGTCGCCGACGCCGGCGTCCGCATCAGCGAGCACAGCGGCGTAGTCGCCGGGCAGACCGGCCTGCTCGAGCGCCGCGCTGTAGTCCTGCTCGGACAGGTTCTCATAGCGCACCGGCTTGCCGGATGCCTGCGAAATCACCTGGGCGAGTTCGGCATAAGTGAGGCGCTCATCGCCGCCGAGTTCGTAGATCCGGCCCGCGTGGCCGTCGGTGGTCAGCACCTTGGCGGCCGCCTCGGCGTAGTCGGCGCGCGCGGCACCGGCGACACGACCGGCACCCCCGGCGCCGTGCAGCACGCCGGACTCGACCGCGTGCCCGAGCGCACCGAAGTAGTTCTCCCAGTACCAGCCGTTGCGCAGGAGTGTGTGCGGGACAGTAGATTTCGCGAGCGCCTCCTCGGTGCCCCGGTGCTCCTGGGCCAGGATGAGCGGATTCTCGGTGGCGCGCGGAATGCTGGTGTAGGCAAGCAGTTCCACACCCGCGCGCTCGGCAGCCCGGATTACGTTGGTGTGCTGGGCGACTCGCGCACCGAATTCGTTACCGGAGACCAGCAGCACCCGGTCGACACCGTCCAGCGCGCGGTCGAGCGCTTCCGCGTCGTCATAGGAAGCCTGTCGGACCTCAACGCCCCGCTCAGCCAGATCGGCGACCTTCTGCGGATCACGCACGATCGCGACCACCGGCGTGGTCCCCTCGCGCAATAGCGCCTCGATGACGAGACGGCCCAGCTGCCCACCAGCTCCGGTTACGGCGACGCTCATGACTTACCTCCATGGTCTATACGTTCATCAAGTACTAACTAATAGTAAGCACTATGCATTCCGTAGCCACTTTGGTCAAGTTGGGTACTATCGATTCCATGACCACTCAGCGCACGCCGTTGGTGGATACCGACGATCCGACGCTGGAATCCGACGTATTCGCCCGAAACTGCACGTCACGTCCGGTGCTCCAGAACGTGGTCAGCCGCTGGGGCACCCTCGCCCTGGTCGCGCTGCGCGAAGGGCCGTACCGGTTCAGTGCCCTGCGCCGCCGCGTCGACGGTGTCAGCGAGCGCATGCTCTCCCAAACCCTGCAAGCCCTCGAGCGCGACGGCATGGTGCACCGCGAAGTGCAGGAAACCATCCCCCCACGAGTCGAGTACACCCTCACCGACCTCGGCGCCCAAGTCGCCGAACGCCTCGAAGACCTCATCCAAATCATCGAAACCAACATGCCCCGAGTCCACGAAGCCCAAGCCACCTACCACCGCGGCTGACCAGACGACGAAGATCATCATGTACTGGTGGAGTAGGTCTCTCGGCCGATGCCGCAACCAATACACAGTGCACAACCGACCAGCGGGAAGGTCGGGAGGTTGTGGTGGGTTGGTGTGGGTATGGAAATTTCCTCAGCTGTTGATTTCGCGCGGACAACCAAGCGGTCCGTGCTCACCACTATTCGGCGCAACGGTCGCCCACAGCTGTCCAATGTGCTGCATGTGGTCGATGACGACGGGATCATTCGCATCTCCATCACCGCCGACCGGGCCAAGTACCACAACCTGGTGCGCGATCCGTGGGCCGCGATCCACATCACCCGCGACGACTTCTTCGCCTACGCCGTCATCGAGGGCACCGTCGACCTCACCCCGGTTGCCGCCGACCCCAATGACTCCACCGTCGACGAACTGGTCGCCTACTACCGAGCGGGCTCAGGCGAGCACCCCGACTGGGACGAATACCGCAAGGCCATGGTCACCGACCGCCGCGCCCTCGTCCGCCTGACACCCACCCACGCATACGGCATGCTCTGACGATCCTCAGTGCCGCAGCAGCTCCGACACCGTGACGAATTGGTAACCGGCGGAACGGAGTTCGCTGACGATGCGCGGTATTGCGGCGAGGGAATCGTGCCCCTGCCCCATGACGTGCAGTAGGACAATGGAGCCCGGCCGCACTTTGGCCACGGTTTCGGTGACGATCGCGTCGGTGCTCGCCTGTTGGCCCGAGTCGGGTTCCACATCCCAGGTGATCGTCGTGCGGTCATGGTCGGACAGGTACTTCGGCAGAGCCCAGAGTTTCTTGCCGTAGGGCGGGCGGAAGGTGACCGGGCCCTGGTAACCGGTTTTCGCGATTTCCGCTTCGGTTCGTTCGATCTCGTCGCGGACGGTATCGCCGGAGACGAGCACCATGCGGCGATGGTTGTAGGTGTGATTGCCGATTTCGTGACCGGCCTGCGCGATCGCCCTGCCGTATTCGGGATGCGCGGCCAAGTCCCGGCCCATGAGATAGAAGGTAGCTGGAATCCCGGCTTCGGCAAGAACTTTCAACACTTCGGGCGCTTTGTCGGTCGGGCCGTCGTCCAGGGTCAATGCGACCACCCTGTCGGTCGTATCGACCCGGTTCACCAACCGTCCCGCCAGTTGGAAGGTGCGCGAGTTCATCAGGTAATAGCCGCCGACCGCCAGCGCCAACACCACCACGAGCACCAGCGCACCACCGATCAACCACTTGCGTCGCATCATCAGCTCCTATGAAAAACAGTGGCGCCCGGACCTTTCGGTCCGAACGCCACCGTCTTGGACACGGATCAGAAGTTGATCATGTGGCCCGCGAGGCCGTGGAACGCTTCCTGCAAGGCTTCGCTCAACGTCGGGTGGGTGTGGACGTTGCGGGTCAGCTCATTGACGGTCAGGTCCCACTTCTGGGCCAGGGTCAGCTCCGGCAGCAGCTCGGAGACATCCGGACCGATGAGGTGGCCGCCGAGCAGTTCGCCGTACTTGGCGTCGGCTACCAGCTTGACGAAACCGGTCGGATCGCCGAGGCCGTGCGCCTTGCCGTTGGCGGTGAACGGGAAGGTGGCGACCTTCACGTCGTAGCCCTCGTCGCGGGCCTGCTGCTCGGTGAGGCCGAAGCTGGCGACCTGCGGCTGGCAGAAGGTGGCGCGCGGCATCATCCGGTAGTCGCCGAGGGGGACCGTCGGCGCTCCGGCGATGGTCTCCGCGGCGACGACGCCCTGAGCCTCCGCTACGTGGGCGAGCTGCAGCTTCGCGGTCACGTCACCGATCGCGTAGATGTGCGGCACATTGGTGCGCATGTTGTCGTCGATGACGATGGCGCCACGTTCGAGCGCGACACCGGTGTTCTCCAGGCCGTAGCCCTCGACTCGCGGCGCGAAGCCGACGGCCTGCAGCACCTTGTCGACGGTGACCGTCTCCAGGTTGCCGGTCTTGTTGTCCTTGATGGACACGGTGACCTTGGAGCCGTCGTCGTCGATCGACTGCACGGCCGCACCGGTGGTGATGGTGATGCCGAGCTTCTTGTACTGCTTGGTGATCTCCTTGGAGACGTCGGCGTCCTCGTTCGGCAGCGCACGGTCCAGGAACTCCACGATGCGCACGTCGACGCCGTAGTTCTTCAGGACGTAGCCGAACTCCATGCCGATCGCGCCGGCGCCGACGATCAGGATCGAGCCGGGCAGGTCGCGGGTGAGGATCTGCTCCTCGTAGGTCACCACATTCGCGCTGAGCGAGGTGCCCGGCAGCAGCTTGGTGACGGTGCCCGCGGCGATGATGACATTGCTGAAGGTGATCGTCTCGGTGCCGCCGCTGGACAGGGCGACCGAGAGGGTGTTCGCGTCGGTGAAGGTGCCCTTACCGTCGAACTCGTCGATCTTGTTCTTCTTCATCAGGAAGTGGACGCCCTTGACCCGGCCGTCGGCGACCTTACGGCTGCGGTCGAACGCGACGCCGAAGTCGAAGCTCACATCGCCGGAGATGCCGAAGGTCTTGGCTTCCTTGGTGAAGATATGCGCGAGTTCCGCGTTGCGCAGCAGCGCTTTGGAAGGGATGCAGCCCACGTTGAGGCAGACACCACCCCAATACTTCTGCTCGACGATGGCGGTACGGAGGCCAAGTTGTGCCGCACGGATGGCGGCGACATAACCGCCAGGACCGGCACCGAGAACGACAACGTCGTAATGGGAAGTCACGTCGTCGAGCCTAACTCTGTCGGGCGAACTTCACCCACCCTCCCCCGGCAACTATGAGACGCGCGCCACATGGCACCGCGGCTTTCGTGCGACCGGGCAGCTGCGCGGGGCTGCGATACCTCGGCTGGCGGCTGCGGCACACGGCAGCGGTGAACTAAACCCCCTCGGGCCGCCAGCAGCAGCGATAGCCATCAGCTCTTGAAATGGAAATGCATCCATCGGTGTGCGCACCACGGTCAGGTGAACATTATTTACACGACAGCAGCCGTAGCCGATTCGGCTCGGCCGACGATAATCGGTCCGGTGGTGACCTCCGATGACGTGCGACGGATCGCGTTGAGCCTGCCGCGAACGACCGAGGCGCTGGTGCGAGATCGGGCGAAGTTCCGGGTGGGCCGCATCGTGTACCTGGCGCTGTCCACGGACGAGACCCGCATGGGTTTCGCCTTTCCCAAGCAAGAGCGGGCGGCACTGGTCGCGGGTGAGCCCGACAAGTTCCTGATGCCGCTGCCGCGCGACGAGCGATACAACTGGGTCCGGGTGCGGCTCGATGCCATCGACGAGACGGAGTTGACGGAACTGGTCATCGAGGCATGGCGCATGGTCGTCCCCAAGCGCGTCGCCGCCGCGCACCTCGGTGGCTGAAGCACCGCGCTAGTTACGCCAGACCTGCTGTGCGATCCGGGCGAAGTTGCCACCGAATACCGCCGCCCGGTCCCCGGCACTGAAACCACGACCGGCAAGCTCGGCATCCAGTCCGGGTAGCTCGTTGAGCCCGAGCAGATCCTCCGGCGGCACCCATTGCAGCGGTCCCCACTTCGTATACGCGTCGGAAAACGCCCCGGGATCCTGGGTGAGCATTTCATTGAAATCCTCGGCATCGAAGGAGTAGTCCGACCCGATGCCGAGATGTTCGATTCCAACCAGTTCCGCACCGTATTCGATATGCGCGGCCATTGCCGCGACCCGCTCGGCTCGGCCATCGATCGCGTTCTGCCCCAGGAAGATGCCCACGCCATTGATACCGATAACTCCGCCGGTCCGCGCACAGGCCAGCGCCTGCTCATCGGTGATATTGCGCGGATGCGCCCACAGTGCGGCGAAATTGGAATGGCTGTAGATCATCGGAACTTCGGTGCATTCGGCCAAGTCGAGTCCGGTGCGCCGGGAGCAGTGCGAACCGTCGACGAATATGCCGACCTCGTTCTGTTTGCGCACCAGATCTCGGCCGTAGGCGGTGAGTCCGGTGTCGTCGGTATCCAGACAACCGCAACCAGCCGCATTGGCGTGGTTATAGGTCGGCAGCATTGAACGAACGCCCAGTTCGTAGAAGATCTCGAGGTTATCCGGATCGCCGCCCAGCGGCCCCGAATCCTCCAGGTCGAAGGCCAGCGAAATGGTATCGGCGGCACCGATATCGGCGAACCGCTCGATCAGCCGGAAACGGCCATTATCCAGCGCATCCCGGCGGAACTTGTGCAGCAGCGCCAGCGAATCCTCGGTCGACTGGCGTGAATATCCGACGTTCACCGATAAATACGACCCGAGCGGATAGCGCGCCAGATCCGCGATCCGCGCGGAATGCAGTAATGGCAGGCAGCAGTGCTGCTCCCAGAGAAACTGTGGCAAACCGGCCACCTTCCGCCTCGGTTCGATATCGGAGCAGCGATCCTACTGAGCCGACCGGCACGTATGTCAGACCTTGACTCGATGTCGAGCAACCGGTAACAGCGCGCCCGAATTGCCCGATTCACCGAGTGATATCTCACCTTTGAAGCCTCTCGGCAACAATGTGGACATGACGGGCGTTGAGCAAACTGTGACCGATCCCTACCTGTGGCTGGAAGAAGTAACCGATGAGCGGGCCCTCGACTTCGCCCGCGCGCACAACGAGGTGGTTGTCGAGCGTTTCGCCAGCTCCGATCGGTTCACCGAGCTCGAGCGCCGCATCCTGGACATGCTCGATACCGATACCAAGATCGCCTACCCGGGTCGGCGCGGCCGCTGGCTCTACAACTTCTGGCGCGATGCCGAACATCCCCGCGGGTTGTGGCGGCGCACCACCTTCGCCGAATATGCCAAGGAAGCGCCGGACTGGGATGTGCTGATCGACCTGGACGCGCTCGGCACCGCGGAGGGCGAGAACTGGGTGTGGGGCGGCGCCGCGGTGCTGCGGCCGGAGCAGTCGCGTGCGCTCATCAGCCTGTCCCGCGGCGGCGCGGATGCCAAGGTCGTGCGCGAATTCGATATCGAGACAAGAGAATTCATCGATCTGGCCGACGGCGGTTACTTCCTGCCCGAGGCGAAATCCGAGCTCCGCTGGATCGATATCGACTCGGTGTACGTCGGCACCGATTTCGGACCGGGTTCGCTCACCGATTCCGGCTATCCGCGTATCGCCAAGCGCTGGCGGCGCGGCACCCCGCTCGCCGCGGCTGAAACGGTATTCGAGGGCGAGGCAGGCGATGTCGCGGTATCGGCCGGGTACGACCGGACTCCCGGCTATGAACGGCATTTCGTCGGCCGCGCCACCGACTTCTTCAACGAAGAGGTGTACCTGCTCGAAAGCGACGGCAGTCTGCGGCATCTCGATGTACCGACCGACGCAAGCGAATCCTGGTACAAGGATTGGTTCCTGGTGCGATTGAAGTCGCCGTGGGAGATCGGCGACAAGACCTACCCGGCCGGTGCGCTACTGGCCCTCGACTTCGAGAAATTCCTTTCCGGTGCACGGGAATTCGAGGTGATCTTCACCCCCGACGAGCACACCTCGCTGCACGGATACGGCTGGACCGAAAACCATCTGCTGCTGATCACCCTCGAGGACGTGCAGACCAAGCTCTATGTCCTCACGCCCGGTCCGGACGGCTGGCACAAGGAGCCGCTCGCCGATACCCCGCCGATGGCGACCACCAGCGTGATGAATCTGGACCCGCTCGAGGGCGGCGACGAATTCATGCTGACCACAAGCGGATTCACCACTCCGGCCACCCTGCTCGCCAGCGCGGTCGGCGGCCGTACCGAACAACTCAAACAGGAACCCGGCTTCTTCGACGCCGAGGGCATCGAAACCGAGCAATTCTTCGCGCGCTCCGACGACGGAACCATGGTGCCCTACTTCGTAATCCGCCACCGCGACCACAAGGACACCCCCGGTCCGACAGTGATGTCCGGCTACGGCGGCTTCGAGGTATCCCGAACCCCGGCCTATAGCGGCGCCTCCGGAATGGGCTGGCTGGAACGCGGCGGCACCTGGGTGATGACAAATATCCGCGGTGGCGGCGAATACGGCCCGCAATGGCACACCTCGGTGCAGAAGGCCAACCGGCACAAGGTCTATGAGGACTTCTCCTCGATCGCCAAGGATCTGGTGGCCCGCGGCATCACCACACATGAACAACTGGGCGCGGTCGGCGGTAGCAATGGCGGCCTGCTCATGGGCGTCATGCTGACCCGCTATCCGGAACTGTTCGGCGCCATCGTCTGCCAAGTCCCGTTGCTCGATATGCAGCGATATCACCTGCTGCTGGCGGGTGCGTCCTGGGTGGCCGAATACGGCGATCCGGATAAGCCGGAAGAGTGGGCGTACATCAGCAAGTACTCGCCCTATCAGAACGTCCGCGCCGACGCGCCCTACCCGCCGATCCTGCTGACCACCTCCACCCGCGACGACCGAGTCCACCCTGGCCACGCCCGCAAGATGGCCGCGCTGCTCGAGGAGCAGGGGCACACCGTCTGGTACCACGAGAACATCGAAGGCGGCCACGGCGGCGCGGCCGACAACAAGCAATCGGCATTCCAGGCCGGACTCATCTACGAATTCTTCACGCAGATTTTGATGGAGCGGTAATCACGTACAACCGGGCCCGGTGCATCCTGCACCGGGCCGAGTTCTTGCGGCGGTATGTCTACGCCGTAGACTTGGTCTACGTTGTAGACAAGGAGCTGTAGTGGCCGAACCCGTGGTACGAATCGTCGAAACCGCTGGCGCGCGACTGCATACCGAAGCAGCCGGAACCGGGCCGGACCTGATCCTCATTTCCGGAGGCGGCGGTGATGCCGGAATGTACGAAGCTGTCGTGCCGCTGCTGGCCGACATCTTCCGCGTGATCACCTTCGACCGGCGCGGCAATTCGCGCAGCCCGCTCACCGAGCCACACGCCGCAATCAATGTCGCGACGCAGGCCGCGGATGTCATCGCGATCCTCGACGCCTACGCGATCGAGCGCGCCCACATCTTCGGCAGCAGCGGTGCCGCGATCATCACGCTCGAACTGCTTGCCGCATCCGAAGATCGGCTCATCGATGCGATCGTGCACGAACCGCCGCTGGTCCAACTGCTGCCCGTCGAAAGCCCTGCGCGGCAGGAGATCGCCGACATCGGCGAACTCGCCGTTGCCAAGAGTCCGATGCGGGCGTTCGCGGCATTCGGCGTTCTGACCATGCCGAATGTGCCATGGATCCTCCGGTCGAGTCCGGGACAAACTCTGCTGGCCGGTGCAAGTCGCGTATCGCTCGCGATCGGAGCCGCACTCCGCCGGATCACCCGAACCCAGCCCTCGACCATGACCCGCCAACTGAACAATGCCGACCTGCTGCTGCGCCGCGAGCTTCCCGCCTTCTGCTTCGACTACCACCCGGACCTGGCCGCCCTGCGGAAGGTCGAGGTGCCGTGGCGGCTGACGACCGGACGCGAGAGTGTCGGCAAGCCGTACTACGTTGCCGCGCATGCGCTGGCCGACGAACTCGACCGGGACTGTGTGGAATTCCCTGGCGGACATGTGCCCTACCAGTTGCAGCCGGAGCAGTTCGTCGCCCGACTGGTGGCGCTGTTCGACGAGATGAGCGCATGAGCAAGCCGAAGCCGACCACCCGGATCGCATTGAATCGCGACTACATCGCCGCGACGGCGCTGACCGTCATCGATACGGCGGGGCTAGACGGCTTCACCATGCGGAAATTGGGTGCGGCACTCGGGGCGGACCCGATGGCGGCCTACCGGCACTTCGCCGATCAGCAGGACCTGTTCGACGGCATCGCCGAAGCAATGTTCGACGAACTCGAGATGGAAACCCTACCGTGGCAGGAAGATTGGCCGGAGCTGATGAGCGCCTACGCCCATCGCCTACGTTCCACACTGCGCCGACACCCGAATGCCGTGCCGATCTTCGCAACGCGACCGGTCCGCAGCGCCGCGGCAATCGAAACCGGAAACTGTATGCTCGAACGTCTACAAGGCGTCGGCTTCACCCCCGCGGCAGCCCTGCAATTCGCCCGATGCCTACGCGAATACGTAGTCGGCCATATCCTGAGCCACACCGTCGCCGCCGTAGCATCCCAGCGCAGCCGCAAACCCACCCCGAACGCCCCCGACTACAACACCCTCGCCGCAGCCGCCGACGCCACCGCCGACACCGACCACTTCGATATCGGCCTCACGGCGATGCTCGACGGCTTCAGCAACCATCTCGGCGAAATCTCCGATCACACTTAGCACCTTCCGAAGGTCGCAGCTGATGCAGCGCCTTTTCGCCAACCCATCCGCGGCTCTGACCTCGAGGTCGAAAAGGTCGTGCACCGCTGTTGTACGGTTGGCCGATGTTCGCGCTCGTGGTGAAGTTCGATCTGTTCGACGTCGATAAAGCGGCGGCGTTCGATGAACTGGTCGCGGAAACCGTTGGGCGCATCACCGAGAATGAACCCGGCACGCTGGTCTACGCGACTCACACGGTTGACGGTGAACCACTTTCGCGGATCTTCTACGAGGTCTACCGTGACCGAGCCGCATTCGAGGAGCACGAACGCCAGCCGCACACCCGCCGATTCTTGGACCAGCGTGGCGAATACGTCGAGTCTTTCCGTGTCGAGTTCCTGGCACCGGCGGTAGCGAAGGGTCTCCCCGCTGCGGGCTGATTACAGGCGATCGGTGATGCCATAGCGGTGAAATCCCTGCTGCTCTCCGCATTTTAGACGGCGAGAGCGCGCGCAGCCGCTTCGTCTAGTTGCCGAACCGCATTGAGGAAGAGGACGTTTACGGTGCTATTGGTGGACGGTGCCCCTTGGCCGGAATGGTTCCGTGGGTTGCGGCGCAGCGCGTTCCACCTCGAAGTCCGGGACTCGTACGCGGAGCCTGCCGAGAACAACCGTCTGCGAGCGTTCCTCAACGGGGAGCCACCACCAGATGAGCCGCCTGTCCCGTGGCATGGGCTCATGCGGGAAACCACGGACAGAGGCGTATCAGTAAGTCGGGTCCGCATCGTCACCGTGCCACATAGCGACTACCACCGTTGGCTACTGTCGATCACTGGCCGGAACATCGAGTCCGGGGAGAACATCCGTTATCTGCCCCGTCATCTCGCCGGAGAGGTCCCACCAGATGACTGGTGGTTGTTCGATGACGAACGTGTCGCTTTCAACCTGTCCGACGCCAACGGCAAACCGGCTGGCGCAGCGGTGACAAGCGATCCACGGATCGCGGAGTACTGCCGGCGCGTGCAAACGCGGCTGTGGGACCTGGCGACGCCGTACGCGGAGTATGTCACCACGTGACGGGTTCGATTCAGCGCTAATGCCTATGAATTGCCGTTGGTGGGAGCCAGGATGACCACCGGAATCTGCCAGGACACCTTCGCCTGGAAGTCGGCGAGGAACGGCGCGTCCACCAGCTTGCGTTCCCAAAGTTGTTGCCGTTCTTCACCTTCCGCGAAGGATGCGGTCACGGGCCAAGATTCGATTCCGACCTCGACGACGGCTTCGGGATCCGCCGTCAGATTGTGGTACCACCCCGGACGATTCGGCCGCCCACCGTTGGCGGCGTAGACCACTACCCGGTCACCGTCGCGCTGATATGCCAGCGGCCAGGTGCGGGGTTCGCCGGTGCGGGCACCGGTGGTGGTAAGCAGGAGCAGCGGTATGTTCGCGAACTGTCCGCCGACCTTTCCCGCATTGGCGCGGAATTCCGCGATGACATCCAGATGTAGTTGCCGCCGTTGCTCATTCGACACAAACACAGCCTAGGACGGGTTGGGGGATTGCGCTTCGTTGAAGGCGCGCGGTCGTCCGATCAGCGGTCCCGCAGCCACTTCTCCAGTTGATCGACCGTGCTGCTGTATTGACGGATCCAACCGTTGTGCCCCAACGGTTCCGGTTGCACCCAGGTGGTCACCTCGGCCTTGGGCATCTTGGCCAGCAGGTGGGCGGCCGAACTGCTGGGCGCGAGATCGTCGCCGGTCATGGTGATCGACAGCACCGGCAGCTTCAGTCTGGCGATCCGCTCCTCGTAGTCGATATCCGCATCGACCGGCGCGAAGCGGCCGGTGCGGGCCAGCCGCGCCCAGTCCGACATCAGCACCTTCGACTGGCGTCCGAAGCCGCCGAGCGAGATCCGGTCGCCGGGCCAGAAGCCGGTCAGATTGGCAGTCAGCGACATTGCCGCGGTGCCGACCAGCATGCCCGGACCCGAAATGCCCCGGAACCCGCGGTGATACGGGGTGCCGGAGGCGATCAGGATCAGCCCGCCCAAGCGGCCGCGGATCCGCGACGCGTACAGCACCGCGAGTTGGCCGCCCATGCTGTGACCGAGCAGATACGGGGTGCTGTCCGGGAATCGGTCGCGCACCACCGAGAAGATCGCCGGGAAGTCGACCGAGGCCAGTTCGTGGTAGCCGAACGTGCTCGCGGCGCTCGGACGCGGACGACTGTCACCCACGCCGCGCAGCTCACCGATCGCGACATCGAAGCCGCGCGCGGCCAGCGCCTGGGCGAACGGTTCGTAGTACCCGGCCGGAACACCGAGGCCGGGCACCATCACCACCACCGGACGCGGCGCATCCGGGCGCACTGGATGCCGATGCGCACCGGTCGCCGCGAACAGCCGCACCGGTACGGTGGTGCCGTCCGGCATCTGGATGGGAACGGTCTCCATACAGCGCACGCTAGCCGACGGCTGGCGGAACTACGCGCCGACCGCACCCATGATCACGCGGCTGAGCACTCGGATCACGTCGTCCAGTGGTGGTCGCGGGTCCGAACCGCTCCACGAATCCACCACGTAGTTGACCGCGCCGATTATGGCCAGCACCCGCATCTCGTAGTCGCCCGTTGGGATTTCGCCGTGCAAGGCGGCATCCTCCGCGGCGCTGGCTAGTAGCGAACCCCAGACGCGACGCAGCTCCAGCCGGAACTTCTCCACCTTCGGCCCGGCGCCGACGACCTCTACCAGCGCCACCCGCGCCTTGCGCGGATCGGAGCCGATGGATTCGACGTAAGCGCGCACCGCGGCAACGATGATCTCCAGCGCGGTCGCGTCGGATTTCTTCTCCAGGGCGGCGGTCACCGCTTCGCGCGATTCCTTATCGATCTGCTCGTAGAGCTCGAGTAGGAGGGATTCGCGGCCAGTGAACTCCTCATAGAACTGCCTCGAGGAGAGTCCCGCGTCCTTACAGATAGCGCCGACCGAACTATTGGCGTAGCCATCGCGCGCGAAGACCGTCAGGCCCGATTCCAGAAAACGCGCACGCCGCTGACGTTGCCGGTCCTCTACGGGTTGCCCGGCATACATTCGTCCCGTATTCGCATCCTGTGACATTGGGGCAGACAATACCGAAGGGCCCGATCCCCTCGTCATGGATCGGGCTGTTCGTCTCAACCTTCGGCGAAACAGGCGTTAGCCGAAAGTTGGCCGCGCGGTTGCTATTGCGCTTACGGGAGGCTGCTATCCGATCTAACTACCCCTACAAGGGTTGTCACTGATTGTTTGCCACATCGGAGGATGTCGAGAGGTTCGGCACGCCGAAAGTATTTTGAAGGACTTTTTTAGAATTATTCTTTCGACAGACCTTTCATCAACGCGGGCAGTTCCGCGACGGAATCGATGACGTGATCCGGTGTGGCCGAAGCCGTCGCCAGAACGGCGGGCCGGAATTTGCCGGTGCGCACCAGAACTCCGGTCATACCGACCCGTTGGGCAGCGAGTACATCGGAATGCAGATCGTCGCCGATCATCAGCACCTCGACCGGATCGAGGCCCATGAGGTCGGCACAGGTTCGGAATCCGGCCGCCGCGGGCTTGCCGACCACCGCGATCTCGGCATTGCCCGCCGCCTCCAGACCCGGCAGGTATGCGCCCGCATCGATGCGGAGCCCGGTATCGGTAGCCCAAGTCAGGCCGCCGTGCATCGCGACGACCGGTATACCGTCCAGCATCAGCTCCGCCACCCTGCTCAGCGCATCATGCGTGAATTCCGCACCGGCGCCGCCGATTACGATGACGTCCGGATTTTCGTCGTCGAGAGTCAGCTCGGCGAGGTCGGCCTCGATATCGCCATGATTGAGCACCCACACTGCCGCATTCGGGTAGCGGCGGCCCACGTATTCGCCGGTGAGCCGGGCGGCGGTGACGATCTCCGCGGTATCGACATCGAATCCGGCTGCCCGCAGCCGCTCGGCGATCTCGTCGCAGGTCCGGGAGGTGGTGTTAGTGAGAAACCTTCGGCGCAAACCACTTTCGCGCACGCGGCGCACGGCCTCGACCGCGCCGTCGATCTCGTGCCACGAGGTCACCAGCACACCGTCGATGTCGTAGAGCACACCGCGTATGTCGCCAGACATGGGTTCAGCCTACGACTGTCGAAGGGAGTCGTCCGCCGCATCTGTTCGATACGGCGCGTCAGCGGGCGAAACTGCGGGCGGCGCGCGCGAGCATCCATGGCACGAGCCGACGGTGAAATGGCCGCACAATGGCGAAATACCTTCGGCCCCAGCGATTTCGATACTTGACCAGAGACGTGATGGTGACCGTGCCGTCGTCGACGAGAACAGAGACGACAAAGTCGAGAACCGTCATCGCATCGGCGGTCACGTGCTCATGTTCGTCGCTTTCGCGATCGGGAAAAGGCTTGCCGAAGAATATCTTTCGGGTCCATTCCCGCGGATCGATAGGAGCGCCGGACGGCAGCACTATTACATGGGAATCAATGTAATCCCAATCGATTCCCGGCGAGCGCGCCAGGGTGGCTCGTTCGGGAATCTCATAAGTCGGCATTGCATTCCTCCGATATCCCATACGGGAGCGTATGGATTGACCATACGGTAGCGTATGGGAATGGCACAAGGGGATGCGAAGGCACGGCTCAGCGCCGACGATTGGGCACAGGCCGCACTGGACGCGCTGGCGGAGGGCGGTCTGGCGGCGGTGTCCGTCGAGCCCATCGCCAAGCGGCTCGGCACCACCAAGGGCAGCTTCTACTGGCATTTCAAGGACCGCGCGGCCCTCATCGATGCGGCGCTGGCGCGCTGGGAGCAGCGCAGCACCGACGATGTGATCGCCGAGATCGCCGTCGAGACAGACCCGGCCGAGCGGTTGCATCGACTCTTCGCCCAGGTCATCGATTACGCGGCCACCGGACGCATCGAATTGGCCCTACTAGCCTCGGCGGACCAGCCGCCGGTCGCCGCGACATTGCGCCGAGTCGCGGACCGACGCATCGAATACGTCGCGGAACTCCTGCGTGAACTCGGACTGACCACCGCGCAGGCGCGGACCAGAGCAGTTGTCGCCGTGAGCATTTACCACGGTTTCAACCAACTGGCCCGCGTCTCCCCCGACACCCTCCCGAGCACCGAAGCACAGCGAAGAGCGTTGGTGGACAGCGCATTCGAGAGTCTGCTACCGAAGCGGCGCTGAATCAGCTGCCGCCGCCGCAACCACCGCCGCCACCACAGCCGCCGCCCCCGCAGCCCGAGCCGCCGCCGCAGCTGGATCCACCGCCACAACTCGAGCCGCCGCCGCAACCACCGCCGCCTCCATCGCCACCACCACTGCCCGCGGCCCATCGATTTCGTCTGCGGCGGTTGCGGCGCCCCCGACTGCCACGGTTCGCGTAATGGATGATCGTGATCGTGCCGTACAGCGCCAGGACACCGATCACGACAAAGATTCCGTCCATTGCCCCCACCCCTGAGTGACGTTCGAGTCTTCACCCCAAGTGCACCCGCTACGGGACCGCCCGTAAAGCCAATACTTTTGGGGCGTTTGAACCGCTCAACGGACGCAGACAGCGGGCACCTCGGCTCACCGAGACCCGGTTTGAGTGAACGATTGCCCGGTCAGGATTGCGAGCCGTTGATGATCGCATCGAGCAGGCCTGGAAAACGCTCGTCCAGATCGTCGCGCCGCAGTTCGACGAGCCGGTTGCGGCCGGAAACGTAGGTGGTCGTGACACCCGCGTCGCGCAGCACCTTCCAGTGATGTGATGCGGTCGCGGCGGTGATTTCGACATCGAATTTGTCGATGGCGCAGCTGAGCGGCTCGCGGACCCCCGCGAGCGCACGAATCAGCTCCAGCCGGATCGGATCGGCGATGGCGCTGAGCACCCGGATCAGGTCCAGGTCGCCGGTGCTCGGCTGCGGTAGCTGACGCACGTTCATCCTCCGATCGTTTGACAACCATCGAATTATATCTCAGCATCATAAGATGCTTCGACAATCATCGAACAATCTGTATCGGTCCCTGATTCCGCTCGCCGTCGGCACCTTCGTGCTGGGTACCGACGGTTTCGTGCTCAATGGCATGCTCCCGCTCATCGCCCGCGATTTGGACGTTTCGGTGGCCACCGCGGGCCTGCTCACCACCATGTTCGCCTGGACCTACGCCATCGCCTCACCGGTCATCGCGGCCGCCACCGGATCCTGGGACCGGCGTTGGGTATTGGGCGGTGGTGCGGTTCTCTTCGTCCTCGGCATGATCGGACAGGCTGCGGCGCAGGACTTTTCGGTGATGGCCTGGGCGCGCATCATTGCCGCGATCGGCGCGGCGGCGTTCCAGGCCAATGCCTTCGCCGTGGCCGGGGTGGTCGCCGACGATGCGTACCGCGGCCGCGCACTATCGGTCGTCACCGCCGGAATCACGCTGTCCGCCGTCGCGGGCGTGCCGATCGGTATCTTCGTGGAGCGCTGGATCGGATGGCGCGGCGTGCTCTGGGCGATTGCCGTGGGCGGCGCCATCGCGGCCGCGCTCGTGGTGCTGCTGCCGCGGGTCACCTTGCCGAGCACCGGATTGCGCGATCGCGTCGGCGTGCTCGCCCGGCCCGCCGTACTGCGGGTTCTGCTGGTGACGACACTGCAGATGACCGCGGGCTATACGACCATCGTCTACCTGCCGGTCGTCATCGCACCATCGGTGCCGCAGGGGCAACTCGCCTGGCTGCTGCTGGTCATGGGTATCGGTCAGGTCATCGGCAACTCGCAGGCCGGCAGAGCTGTAGACCGCTTCGGCCCGGCCCGCACGCTGACCATCGGACTCGTCGGCAGCCTCATCGGCCTGCTCCTGCTCGGCCCGGCCACCCACGCCAACTGGGCGGTCTTCGCGGTACTCGGCCTGACCGGTCTCTTCGGATCCGCGATCCTCATCCCGCAACAGTTCCGACTCTTCGCCATTGCGCACGACGCGCCGACCGTCGCGCTCGGACTCAACGGCTCTGCCATCTACCTCGGCAGCGGCATCGGTTCGCTGCTGGGCGGCACGGTGCTGGATTCGTCGGGCGCGAGCTGGCTCCCGTGGACCTCGGCCGCGGTCGGCTTCCTCGCCCTCACACTCGGCGTCGCGACCTTGCGCCGACCGGCCCACACCGAAACGGCGGTAGTCGCCGCGGTGTGAAATCGCCTGTATCCCAATGGCTCCCGGGTCGATCCGGGAGCTATTTTTTCGGCGCGGATTCGGGGCGAATGGAGTCGAGCAGGTCGGCGCAGCGGGTGAGCAGTTCGCGCAGCGCGGCGTGTTCAGCCTCGGTGAATTCGTCGGCCAATGCGCGTTCCACGCGCACGGCACTCGCGTCCGCCTCTTGCGCGAGCGCCGCGCCCGCTTCGGTGAGGCGGGTCTCCAGGACGTTCTTGTGCCAGGCGTGCGGGGTGCGCTCGATGAGGCCGCGGTCCTGGAGATTGGTCAGGATCGTATTCATGGTCGGCGGGGTCACCCCGCACAGCCGGGCCAGCGCGGCGGCGTTGATACCCGGGTTTTCGATGAGGAACAGCAGGGCCCCGTACTGGGGAACGGTGAGGCCCGCCGGTTTGAGCGCCGCGCTCTTCGCCGAGTTGAGGGCCTGTTCGGCGCGCTTGAGATACGAGCCGAGGCGCTCGGAGGAGTGCATGGACGTCATATCCGCATGGTAACTGCCCGTCTGCTCATTAGAGCCTTGACGTTGATTAGAGTTCTAATATATGTTCGTGCACGTTCCAAGATGTGAACACATCTGGATGTTCGACTACCAGGAGCCACGAGCATGTTCCGCACCATCTCGTCCATGGCCATCGCCATTGCCTGCACCGCAGTCGCGGCATGCGGTACGGCGACGGAGGCCGTGAGCCAACCAGCCATCCACATCAGCACCGCCTACGAACTGCCCGGTGATCGCGTCTATCCGGAGGGCATCGCCGTCGATCCGCGCACCGGTGACACCTACGTCGGCTCATACGCCAACGGCGCCGTCTACCGCGCGACACCCGGTGCCACACGGGCCGAAATCTTCTTGCCCGAGGGGGCCGACGGCCGCAAGACCGCGAATGGACTGAAAGTCGATGCGGCGGGGCGACTGTGGGTTATCGACTCGACGGCCGGAGTCGCGGTGTACGACACCGGCAGCCGTGCGCTGATCGCCCGCTTCGATGTCACCGGCGCCGGACCGAGGCTGGTCAATGATCTGGCCATCACACCGGACGGCAGCGCATATCTGACCGACAGCCTGCGACCGGTCGTCTACCGGGTCACCCCGGAGCAGGTCATCGCGGCACACGGCGGAAAGGCCGATCTGACAGCACAATTCGACCTGAGCACCAGCATCAGCCCGCATACGCCGGACGCGTTTACCTTGAACGGCATCGCGTCCGACGATTCCGGTCGCTATCTGCTGATCGTTGACATGAACTCCGGTGAGCTGTATCGCGTTGCGACCGCGGCGAATTCGCCGGCCCCGATTAGCCGGGTGACCATGCACGGCGCCGATCTGAAACACGGTGACGGACTGGAATTGCACGGCAGCACGCTGTGGGCGGCCCAGAATGCCAGCAACGCCATTACCCGCTGGAAGATCACCGACGATGGCGCGACCGTCGAACTGGAACGCAAAATCGCCGACGAATCCCTGCGAATTCCCACCACATTGGTGCGCAGCAATGATCGGACGCTAGTGGTCTCTTCCCAATTCGATAAGGGCGGGCCGATGGGACCGGGCACCCCGACCATGCCGTTCGCCGTCCTGACGGTCGACGGATTCTGATCCCGTCGCGCGGCCGGTCCGTTCAGCGGACCGGCCATCGGCTTATTCACGGCATGACGACTTGATCTAAATCACAACGAAACGCGCGCACTCATCGCGGGTATGCCGTCGCGATGACGTAAGCTCGGCCGACTGACCGGGCACGAGGCTGGGGTGGCGACCTTCGGTCGAGTGTCATACGCTTCGCCGCGGAGGAAAACCGCCTCATGGAGGGACAATTGACCACTCCGAGCCATGGCGATGTCGGAACCGGCGGCCTACAAAAGGTTCCACTGTCGCAGCTGATCCACTTGATGGCCGAATATCAGAAGCTCGGCACGCACCGACAGACGTTTCTACCGGCGCCGGCGAGCGACAGCCTCGTGCGCGGCTACGGGATCGTCGCGGGCGGGTTCGCGGCGGTCGGAGTTATCTGTGTGACGGTCGGGGCATATCCCGGTGCGCTCGCGATCGGTCTGCTCGCCCTGGTGCCCGCGTCCCTGGCATTCTTCCGTGGGCGGCGCAATCGTCGGCACCGCACGGCTCGGCTGGATCTATTCGAATTCGGCATGACCGTGTATCGCTCGGGGGAGCAGGTGGCCGGATTCCGCTGGAACAGTGCCGAAGTGCGCCAACAGGTCATCCCTTTCCAGAATTCCGCCCACACCGAGTACTCACTGCGGATGTCGGGCCCCGACGGCGCCGAGGCCGCATTCGACGACACCCTGTTCGGCGAGGCGCGTGAATGGGGCAGGGCCATCCAATCGGCCGTCACCCTGGCCCAACTCCCCCGTGCCGTGGCCGCCATCGATGACGGTGCGACCGTCCATTTCGGCGAAATCGCCCTCGACCTGGCCGCACTCTATTTCCGCAGCCGGGCCTACGCCTGGGAACAGATCCAATTGATCGACGCCCGAAGCGGTTTGGTCCGCATGAAGGTAGACGGCAACTGGGTCTCGCTCACCCCCGTCGGCCAGATCCCCAACTTCTACATCTTCAACGAACTCGCCGAACGTTTACGCCTGGCCGCCGCAGCAGAATCGGCCGCGATCGAACCAGCGGATCCCGAACTGCCCGCCATCACACCGGCCGTCGAACCCGATCAACGCACGCTGGTAGTCGAACCCCACCCACCCACGCCGGTAATCGACTCCGATCCAATGGTCGGCAATGCTCCCGAGACATCCGCCGATCAACAAATCGAACCCCCAACCCAACGACCAACGGCACCCGCAAAGCAGCCGATGGCCCCATCGAAATAGCCCCCGCCCCAATACCTTCCACCGAATCGGTAGCTACAGTGCTTTGATCCGCTCGCGATCGCCATTCCGTTCAACGCTGTCGAATAGCAGCGGCGAAATCGAAATCCCCCTCCGATAACCACCCACACACAACCCGCAGGCAAACCCATAGCGCCCTTAGAACTTCCGCCAGACCAAGGCTGCCGTTCAGATAGACCGAAGGCCGGTCCACCATTGGTGGACCGGCCTTCGGGTCTAGAAGTGGTGCTGGGGGGCGGGACTCAGAAGTCCATGCCACCCATGCCACCGGTCGGGTCGCCAGCGGGAGCGGCGGCCTTCTCCGGCTTGTCGGCGACGACGGCCTCGGTGGTGAGGAACAGGGCCGCGATGGAGGCCGCGTTCTGCAGGGCCGAACGGGTGACCTTGACCGGGTCGGCGACACCTGCCGCCAACAGGTCCTGGTACTCGCCCGAGTCGGCGTTCAGGCCGTGGCCCGCCGGCAGGTTCGAGACCTTCTCGGCGACAACGCCGGGCTCGAGGCCCGCGTTGAAGGCGATCTGCTTCAGCGGAGCCGACAGCGCGACGCGCACGATGTTCGCACCGGTCGCCTCGTCACCGGTCAGCTTCAGGTCGTCCAGCGCCGGAGCCGACTGCAGCAGGGCCACGCCACCACCGGCGACGATGCCCTCCTCGACGGCGGCCTTGGCGTTGCGCACGGCATCCTCGATGCGGTGCTTGCGCTCCTTGAGCTCGACCTCGGTCGCGGCACCGGCCTTGATCACCGCGACACCGCCGGCCAGCTTGGCCAGACGCTCCTGCAGCTTCTCCCGGTCGTAGTCCGAGTCCGAGTTCTCGATCTCGGTGCGGATCTGCGCGACGCGGCCCTTGATGGCCTCCGCGTCACCCGCGCCCTCGACGATGGTGGTCTCGTCCTTGGTGATGACGACCTTGCGAGCCTGGCCGAGCAGCTCGATGCCGGCGGTCTCCAGGGACAGGCCGACCTCTTCGCTGATGACCTCGCCACCGGTCAGGATGGCGATATCGGCGAGCTGCGCCTTGCGACGGTCACCGAAGCCCGGCGCCTTGACGGCAACGGACTTGAAGGTGCCGCGGATCTTGTTCACGACCAGGGTCGACAGGGCCTCGCCCTCGACGTCCTCGGCGATGATCAGCAGCGGCTTACCGGCCTGGATGACCTTCTCCAGCAGCGGCAGCAGGTCCTTGACGGTGGAAACCTTGGAACCGACGAGCAGGATGTACGGATCCTCGAGGACCGCTTCCTGACGCTCCGGGTCGGTCACGAAGTAACCCGAGATGTAGCCCTTGTCGAAGCGCATACCCTCGGTGAGCTCCAGCTGGAGCCCGAAGGTGTTGCTCTCCTCGACGGTGATGACGCCTTCCTTGCCGACCTTGTCCATGGCCTCGGCGATGAGCTCACCGATGGACGAGTCGCCGGCCGAGATGCCCGCGGTAGCAGCGATCTGCTCCTTGGTGTCGATCTCCTTGGCCGAGGCGAGCAGGCGAGTCGTGACGGCCTCGACGGCCTTCTCGATGCCGCGCTTCAGGCCCAGCGGGTTGGCGCCGGCGGCGACGTTGCGCAGACCCTCACGTACGAGCGCCTGGGCGAGCACGGTGGCGGTGGTGGTGCCGTCGCCCGCGACGTCGTCGGTCTTCTTGGCGACTTCCTTGACCAGCTCGGCGCCGATCTTCTCGTACGGGTCCTCCAGCTCGATCTCCTTGGCGATGGAAACACCATCGTTGGTGATCGTGGGGGCGCCCCACTTCTTCTCCAGGACAACGTTGCGCCCCTTGGGGCCCAGCGTCACCTTGACCGCGTCGGCGAGGGCGTTCAGGCCCCGCTCGAGGCCGCGACGGGCCTCTTCGTCGTACGCAATTGTCTTGGCCATTGCGTTGAGATCCTCCACATGTATATGGCTGACACACAGGACGATCGCAGGTTGGATCGTCCCATTTACGCTGGCCAGGTTCGGTGCCCGCGACGGACGACCGAGGGTGTCGATGGAACCCGGTCTCACCGTCCCGACCTGGCACTCACACGTCGAGAGTGCCAAGCCCTTTTTAGCACTCAGGGGTGTCGAGTGCAAGGTCCGCCGCGCAGCTCAGCCCCGACTCAGGCCGAGCTGCGGTCGTCCACCCGGAGTATCAGTGCGACGAACGCATCGGCCCGGCGCTCCTCGGGCGTGCGTGGTTCACCCTCATCGACCGTTACGAGTTCGGCGTCGTTCAGCAGCAACTCCGCCTCCACCCGCATGATCGCCCGAATGAACGGTGGCGCGACATCGGGCGGCAGGTCGCCGTTGATGATGTAGCTGCCATCGGGCTGCGATTCGGTGGAGACATAGGTCAGCGCACGCTCGAGATCAGCGCGTCGTTCCCCCGCAACCAGGTCGGAATCCATCTCATCCGCCATTGCTATAGCTTACCGGTGCGGCGGAACAGCCCTTTCCCGACAGGCCGACCAGTCCGGAATCCGCCGCGCCGCCCCGGATCGCGCGACCGGCAAATGGCTGCTCGCCAATGACTATCCATGTGGCGCGGCGCATGATCGGCGCCGACCTTATGGTGTCCAGGTGAGTGAAAGTCCCGGCTGGAACGCTATCGACGCCGCGTTGGAACAGCTGTACCACGACACCGCACCCAGCCATTGGGGGACGGGGGTCCCCTGGTCGCTCGGCGGGCCCGATCCGCTGGACGGCATCAGCGCTTATCCGCGCACCGAACCGGTCCCACACTGGCACTACATCAGCTACGGCATGACCGAGCTGTACGAGAAGGAATGGGATAGCCCCGACGAATCGGGCTGGGGATTCGAATTCACCTTCCGGCTGCTGCGCACCCCGGCCGACGAGAAACCGCCGGTCTGGCCCGCGAACTTCCTGCAGAATCTGGCCCGGTATGTGTTCCAGTCCGGGAATTGGTTCGCACCCGGCCACACCATCAAGTCGAACGGTCCGATCGCCGCGGACCATCCGGATTCGGATATCCAGGCCGTGGCCTTCGCCGTCGACCCGGAGCTCGGCGCCATCGACACACCGCACGGGCGGGTGCAGTTCCTGCAGATCGTCGGCCTGACCATACCGGAGTACCGGGCCGCGCAGGGCGGTCACACCCAGGCCGTGCTCGACGTACTCGCGCCGCGGCTGCCGCTGTTGGTCACCGATATCGAACGCGGCCCGCTCATGGAGGAGCCGAAGACGAAGGCGAAATGGCCGCGCTGGGGCGGGGGTCTGCGCGGGCGGGCGTAAATTTCGAAGTGCAGGAAGATCAACGATCCCGAAAGGGGACGCCCGTGCCCGCACTGCCGTTCAACTCGCTCTATCGGCACGGGTTCGCACGGGTGGCGGTCGCGGTGCCGCGGATCCGGGTCGCCGATCCCGCGTTCAATGTCGAGCAGACACTCGAGCTCGCTCGGAAAGCGGCCGCCGACGGCGTCGTGCTGACGGTCTTTCCCGAACTCGGACTCGCCAGCTACACCGCCGACGATCTGTTCCACCAGGACGCGCTCGATGATGCGGTCGGCACGGCAATCGAGCAGATAGTCGCGGCGAGCAGGGAAATCGACACGGTGCTGTTGGTCGGTGCGCCGGTGCGGACCCAGGGTCGGCTGTTCAACTGCGCGATCGCGGTATGCCGCGGCAAGGTACTCGGGGCCGCGCCGAAGAGCTATCTGCCGAACTACCGCGAGTTCTACGAGAAGCGCCAATTCGCGGCGGCGCGTGAGACCTTGGACGATCACATCACGATCGCCGGTCAGCGAGTGCCGTTCGGTTCCGACCTGTTGTTCACCGCGACCAATCTCGACGGCTTCGTATTCCACCTGGAGATCTGCGAAGACGGCTGGGTTCCGTTGCCGCCCAGTGGGTATGCCGCACTGGCCGGTGCGACGGTGCTGGTCAATCTGTCGGCGAGCAATATCGTCATCGGCAAGGCCGACTACCGGCGCGCGTTGTGCACCTCACATTCCGCGCGTTATCTGGCCGCATATCTATATTCGGCTGCGGGACACGGCGAATCGACTACCGATATGGCCTGGGACGGACAGGCACTGGTATGCGAGAACGGCGACCTGCTCGCCGAGGGCGAGCGGTTTTCCGACCACCCCCAGTTGATCACCGCCGATCTCGATCTGCAGCGGCTGGCCGCGGATCGCATCCGCACCACCAGTTTCGCCGACAATGTGCACGATCACCGCGACCGTCTGCTACGGCTGCGGCGCATCGAAGTGGAGTTGCCTATTCCGACGAGCGTCATTGCCTTGCGCCGCGAAATCCAGCGGTTCCCTTACGTTCCCAGCGATCCGGTCGCCCGCAACGAACGCTGCGCCGAGGTGCATCACATCCAGGTCGAGGGTCTGAGCACCCGCTTGCGCGCGACCGGCAGTCAGCGGTTGGTCATCGGCGTCTCCGGCGGACTGGACTCCACCCAGGCACTGATCGTCGCGGCCAAAACCATGGACCGGCTCGGACTGCCGCGCACAAATGTACTGGCCTACACCATGCCCGGCTTCGCGACCAGCACCCGAACCCGCACCGACGCGCACGCACTGATGGACGCACTCGGCGTGACCGCGCAGGAGATCGATATCCGCCCATCCGCTAACCAGATGCTGCGCGACCTGAATCATCCTGCTGCCGAAGGTATCGCGCAGTACGACGTGACCTACGAGAACGTGCAGGCGGGCGAGCGCACCTCGCATCTGTTCCGACTCGCCAACCAGCACAACGCACTCGTGGTCGGCACCGGCGACCTCAGTGAACTCGCCTTGGGCTGGTGCACTTTCGGCGTCGGCGACCATATGGCGCACTACAGCGTGAACGCCTCGGTCCCCAAAACACTGATCAAATATCTGATCGCCTGGGCGGTCGATACCCATCAGTTCGGCGCCGAGGCAAGCCGCGTGCTGTCATCTATTCTGCAAACCGAGATCTCGCCGGAGCTGGTGCCCAGCCACGATTCCACTACCCCGGGCCAGAGCTCCGAGGCCACCGTCGGCCCCTATGAACTGCAGGACTTCCACCTCTACTACCTGCTGCGCTTCGGCTACCGCCCGAGCCGGGTCGCCTACCTGGCCCGACACGCTTGGTCCGAGCTCGAGCGCGGCAGCTGGCCGGACCTCATTCCGGCCGACCAGCGCAACACCTACGACCTGCCGACCATCAAACACTGGCTCGCCGAATTCCTGCGCCGCTTCATCCAGACCAGCCAGTTCAAACGCTCCACCCTGCCCAATGCCCCGAAAGTCGGTTCGGGCGGCTCACTTTCACCCCGCGGCGACTGGCGTGCGCCGAGCGATGCCTCCGCCGCCGCCTGGTTGGACGAACTCGCCCGCAACGTGCCGGAGCACTGAACCGCCGTCACGCCGCAACGGGCGCAGGGTATTCGAGCGGTATCCGTGAGGCGCGCCGCGCCGACGTCCCCCGCGATCGGATGGCCCGCCGCTGCCGCGCCCTGGCCGCGTGCGCGCATCGAATGCCGAGGACTATCCAGGCAATTCGACGTCGTCCGGCGACGAACGCGGCCCAGACGTTCATGACTTCTCGGCGGCGATCACCGACAGCAGTTCGGCCAGATCGGCTTCGGCTTTCGCCTTGTCGACGCCGAGAGCGGAAAGGATCCCCGAACCGTTCTCCTGTTCGAGCAGTGCGAGCAGAACATGTTCGGTTCCGATGTAGTTGTGTCCCAACCTAAGTGCCTCACGGAAGGTCAGTTCCAGCACCTTCTTGGTCTCGGCTCCGAACGGAATGAGCGCGGGCAAATTCGCAGGGTCGGCGGACCGCTGGGCGATGGCGGCTGTTGCCGCGTCCCGGACCGCATCGAGTTTTACCCCTTGGGCGATGATCTCCCGGGCCCCGAGGCCTTCCGGCTGGGACAGCAGGGCCAGCACCAGATGTCCGACGGCGATCTCCGGATGACCGGAGGTGCGTGCCGCTTCCTGGGAGGCCACCACCATCTTCCGTGCGCGCGGGGTGAACTTCGCGAAACCCGCACTGGGATCCATGGCCGCGGCTTCCGCCGGATCACCCGGCCCCTTCGGCACGAACCGCTTCTGCGCCGCCTGTTTGGTGACACCCATGCTCGCGCCGATATCGGTCCACGAGGCGCCGGAGCGGCGGGCCTGATCTACGAAGTGACCGATCAGATGATCGGCCACTTCGCCGAAATGCCCGGCCGTGACCACGGCATCAGAGAGTTGGTCGAGCACATTGTCCGGACGTGCCTTTTTGATGCCCTCGATCAGATCGTCGAGTCGTACGTTGATTGTCATGCGTCAACCATAAGTTGACGATCCGGTCTCGTCAACCAATAGTTGACGATATTCAGGGACGCGCCGCCGAGGACAGCCGACCGATCCCTGACAGCCTCGGATAATGACCCGCGTCACTCCCGCCCGATATGGGTCAGCTTCTCCGGGTTGACGATCAAGCGCAGCGCGGTCACCACATCCTCGAGGGTGTCCACACCGACCACCAGCGCGGGCTCCCCCGCCAATCGCACGACGACCGCGAGCGCGCCGTTGATCTCCTCCAGCGCCATCACCATCCCCGGCACTTCCCAGCGGAAAAGTCCGGCCACGTACCGCGCGACCGCGGGAGCTCCGACAATCGGCCGCCGCGCCGCGGTGACCTGACCGCCACCGTCCGCGGTCGAGACGACATCGGCCGCGAGCAGCCGCTCCAAGGCCTCGATATCGCCGACCCGCGCCGCCTTCAGGGAGCGTTCGATCAGTTCGCGGGCCTGATCGGCCGGAACATCGAAACGCGGCCGCCCCTCGCGCACCCGGATACCGGCCCGGCGGAAGATCTGCTGCGAATTGGCCTCCGACACCGCGAGCATGTCCGCGATCTCCCGGTGGGCGTATCCGAACGCCTCGCGCAGTACGAAAACCGCCCGCTCGATCGGGCTCAACCGCTCCAATGCCGTCAGCAGCGCCAGCGATACCAGCTCACGCTCCTCCACCGTCTCCAGCGGCCCGAGCTCACCGCGCGCGGTCGGCACCGGCTCGGGCAACCAGGGCCCGACGTAAGTCTCGCGGCGCGCCCGCGCCGAAACCAGCCAGGTGCGGCAGAGATTCACGACCGTGGTGGTCAGCCATGCCTCGACCGAACGAATCGTGCTGCGGTCGGTGCCATCCCAGCGCAGGTAGGTCTCCTGGACCGCCTCCTCGGCCTCGGACGCGGAGCCGAGCATCCGATAGGCGAGTGCGAACAGACGCGGGCGATGCGCCTGGAATTCGCGCAATCCGTCCGGTTCCACCGCCACCTTCTTCCGTGCTCGGCCGCCGAAGATGGCGGTACCGGTCGCGATCCTCCCGGCCTTCGAGAGTTCGCCGGCCGATCCGATGGTCCGGCCACCACCGAAAACCCGACCCAGATCGAATCCCCAGAATCCCAAACCACCAAGTGCCGCAACGCTGCTCATAACTGCAGCATTCCCGTGCGACCTAGATGATTCCTAAAGGAATACCTGGCAACCCGCAACGGCTCAGTGGTGCAGGTCGTCCAATCGATGTTCCTTACCCGGACTACGCAGCCGCAGGCGGCTCGCCCCGCGGATCACCGGACGCCGCAGCGCCGGCCGTCGCCGCTGTGCCCGCCGCTGCGCCCGCCGCTCGGACGGCTTGTGCTGCCAGGTTTCCGGACGCGCGGCCACCCAGCGCTGCGAATGCCAGGCGAACGGGATATGCCCGAGATACAGCGCGACCAGCACCAGCAGCAGCACGATCGGATAGGTGATCAGCGCCGCGGCCGCGAGCGCGGTCAGCACCAGCAGCCCGGCCGCAGCCTGCGGCGCCACCGATACCGACTTCATGGCCAGCGTCGGAATCGTGCTGACCGCCAATGCCGCCGCGAAGATCGTCCAGGCGGCGACCTCGTAGTAGCCGACCCACCAGCCGTCACCGAACTGCACGTACAGCCCGATCGGCACCAGCGCGATCAGCGCCGCCGCGGGAGCGGGCACGCCGACGAAATACTCGCGCGACCACTCCGGTCGAGTGTCGTCGTCGAGCAGGGTGTTGAACCTGGCCAGGCGCAGCACAATGCTCACCGCGAAAACCAGCGCGATGATCCAGCCCGCGCTGTTGCTGTCCAGCAGCGCGATGTAGATCACCAGACCGGGCGCGACACCGAAGGAGATGGCGTCGGAGAGCGAATCGAGTTCGGCGCCGATCTTGGTGGTGGCGTCGAGCATCCGGGCCAGCCGACCGTCGAGGGTGTCCAGTACGGCCGCCGCGCCCACCATCGCCAGAGCGATGTCGAGCTTGTCGTCCAGGGCGAATTTCACCGCGGACAATCCGGCGCACAGCGCCATGATTGTCACGATGCTCGGCAACAGCCGGATGGACCGGCGCCTTCGCTGCGGTGTGGGCAGGGCCTGCTCCATCATGAGTCGGTGGCAAGTACGGCCAGCACGGTCTCGCCCCCGATCGTGCGCTGTCCGGGTTCGACGAGTAGTTCGGTACCCGCCGGGAAGTACGTGTCGACCCGGGATCCGAAACGGATCAGGCCGTAGGTGTCGCCGATGGTCAGTTTGTCGCCGGCCTGCGCGTCACAGACGATGCGCCGCGCCAAGAGACCCGCGATCTGCACGACCACGAGCTGTGCGCCACCGGGGGTATCGATGACCATGCTGTTGCGCTCGTTCACCGCACTGGCCTCCGGCAGATCCGCCGAACGGAACTGACCGGATTGGTGCAGCACGGTGCGCACGGTGCCGGAGATGGGCGTGCGCTGCACGTGCACGTCGAGCACCGAAAGGAAGATGCTCACGCGCGGCATCGGCGCATCGCCGAGGCCCAGTTCGGCGGGCGGAGTCGCGGTATCGACCAGGGCGATCTCACCGTCGGCCGGTGCGACGACCACGCCCGCCCGATTCGGCGGCACCCGGTTCGGATGCCGGAAGAAGGTTGCGCAGGCCGCGGCGGCCAACAGCCCCGTGCGGCGCACCCACTTGCGCTTACCCCCGATTACCGCCACCGCGAGTGGAGCCGCGACGAAGGGCAGCCCGGCGGGATGCAGTGGGGGAATCGCGGCCCGGACCAGATCGACGACATGGCCGACTCCGGTCGTTTCGGGCGTGCCGGGCGGGGTGGGACGGCGTGCCACAGGCTCCTCTTTCGTGCTCGATGCAGACGGTTTGCGCCCCTCAACGATAGGTCCGGCGCAAGCGTTCACACCTTACGGGAACCGAGCCTGTGGCACTGCGGCGTTTGCGTCGGGCCCGGAGGAGGCAGCCCGTGTGACCACGGATGGCCCGCAAACGCCACAAATCCGACACAGTTGTCAGCTCATGGCTTTACGGCCGGTGAACAACCGCACCAGGAACAGCAGAATCACCGCGCCACCGAGGCAGGTGAAGAAGCTGAACCAGAGTCCGCCGCCCTCGACGTCCACGCCGAGCACCTTGAGCAGGAATCCGCCTAATAGGCCACCGACCACCCCGACCACGATGTTGAGTAGGATGCCCTGTTGCGCATCCGTCTTCATGATCTTGCTGGCGATCCAGCCGGCGAGACCGCCGATGATGATCCACCCGATTATCCCGAGTCCGAGCATGGTGTCCTCGAATCACTAGTTGGGTCAGCGCCGCACCACAGGGCGCGCTTCAGGGGTATACCCGCCAAATGTGAGAATACGCACTCCCAAGACGCGCGACTCGGGCTAATATGAGGGGGCCTCATGTCTACGGTGACGTAGGCGGCCGGCCGATGAGGGACTCATATCTTTGCTTTCGGGGTAGCACCCGGCGGCGCCGCCGCAGGTACATAGGAGACGCATCATGGCTGCTCGAATCGCCCAGACAACAGGGGCTGAGCACACGGCGATCCTCGGGCTCGGCGTTTACCGCCCCGCCCGAATCGTCACCAACGACGAGGTGGCCGGACCCATCGACTCGAGTGACGAGTGGATCCGCACCCGTTCCGGAATCAAAACGCGGCGCTTCGCCTCCAAGGAAGAGACGATTCACAGCATGAGCGTGGCGGCCTCCCGCGGCGCGCTGGAATCCGCGGGAGTCGAAGTCGATCAGGTCGACTGCGTCATCGTCGCCACCTCCACCCACCTGTTGCTGACTCCTGCGGCCGCGCCGCAGATCGCGACCGAGCTGGGCATGAACGGCACCGCGGCGTTCGATATTTCGGCCGGATGCGCGGGCTTCTGTCACGCGCTCGCGCTGGCCTCGGATCTGGTGCGTGCCGGAACCGCCGGACATGTGCTGGTGATCGGCGTCGAGAAGCTGACCAACACCATCAATCCGAAGGACCGTGCGACCGCCTTCCTGTTCGCCGACGGCGCGGGCGCGGTGGTGGTCGGACCATCCGAGGAGCAGCGCATCGGGCCGACGGTATGGGGGTCGGACGGCACCCAGCACCACGCGATCCGACAGGACAAGGACTGGATCGAATTCTTCGAAGAGATCGAGGAGAAGGGCCTGGACGCGGTGCGGCCCTACCTCGCCATGGAGGGTACGGCGGTATTCCGCTGGGCCGCACATTCATTGGAGAAGGTGTGCCGCGACGCCATCGATCGCGCGGGCCTATCCACCGACGACCTGGACGCGATGATCCCGCACCAGGCCAACGGCCGGATCATCGAGATCATGGCCCGGGTGCTCAAGCTGCCCGAGCACTGCGCACTCGCCAACGACATCGAGGAGACCGGAAATACCTCGGCCGCCTCGATTCCGCTGGCCATGGAGGCGCTGCTGCGCAAGGGTGAGTCGAAGCCGGGCGATACCGCGCTGCTGATCGCCTTCGGTGCCGGTCTGTCCTACGCCGCGCAGGTCGTGACGCTGCCCAACTGGCAGTAACCCAGCCCAGCCCCCGGTGACCTTCACCGTCTCGGTCCGCAACAACAACTGCCGCCTGCCTAGAGTCGACCTGCCGGGCAGTTACTTCTCGCATACCTTCGTGGTTGGGACGCGGCGTTTCGTGGGGTGAGTCGGTGCACGAAAGGTGTGCGAGGGCAACGATTGACGGGCCCTGCGATCAACACGACAGGGTGTTCCCGACGCTCGCGATACAACGGAGGCCTATGCGGCTGCCTCGACCGCGGACTTGATCTTGTCGAGCGTCACCTTCATCCCGCGCTCGAGCTCTTCCTCGAACAGCGCCTCGCCGCCCATCGCGGCATCGATGGACTTGCGGGAGAACCAGGTGGTGCCGTTGGGCACATCGCGGCGTTCGATCAGCCGGGTGCCGGTATCGGTCGGCTCCAGCGTGTAGCTCCAGATGCTGCGGTTCTCGTTGATCCGAAATGCGAAGGCCTGGTTGGGCTCATAGCGCACGATGCGCGCGGTGGTCGGCCAGTATTTCTTGCCGTCGGTATTGAGGTTGATCGTCCAGGTGCCCGCCTTCGGGGTGCCGAGCGCGAGCATCCGTACGCACTGCGGGCTGAACTCCGGCATCCGCTTGAGATCGGCGACAACGGCCCAGACCTGTTCCGGCGGTGCCGCGATCTCGATCGTGGCTTCGATATTTTTCGGCAACGTTGCCTCCGAGGAACTGTGTGAGGGATGTCCGTCTAGCACGACTTGTCGGTTCGGCAAACAGCCTAGTCGGCGGCTGTTGGAAGACAAATGTGTCACTTTTTCGCGATTTGTTCACCCGGCTTTGTAATGGCGCGCGCACAATGTCGGATAGACGAAGCATCAGACACTGCCACAAGCTTTTCCGTCAAGCGTGAGGTGATCGGCCGTGAAACTGCGCTCGCTCTTACATCGACGCCACCTGGATCAGGTTCCGCTGCTTCCCGCCATCGCACCCGAGACACCCGCAACTCGAGACATCTCCACGCCACGCTTCGCACACCCTATAGACGAACAACTCGAACGCCTGCTCACGCCCACCGAACTCGACCTGGTGCGCGATCATCGCGTTTGACGAGCGTTCCATACTCGATAGGTGACTGCATCCGCTGCTACGAAACCGGCCATCCTCAGTGTCGACGACGATCCGGGAGTTTCCCGCGCGGTCGTCCGCGACCTGCGCCGCCGTTATGGGGCCGAGTACCGGATTCTGCGCGCGGAGTCGGGCCCGGACGCGCTCGACGCACTGCGTGAGATGAAACTGCGCGGCCAACCGGTCGCGGTACTGATCGCCGATTATCGGATGCCGGGCATGGACGGCATCGAATTCCTCGAGCAGGCCATGGATCTGCACCCGTACGCGCGCCGCGTGCTGCTGACCGCCTACGCCGATACCAGCGCCGCGATCGATGCGATCAATGTCATCGACCTGGACCACTATCTGCTCAAACCGTGGGATCCGCCGGAGGAGAAGCTGTATCCCGTCCTCGACGGACTGCTCGAAGCCTGGCGCAGCAACGACCACAAACCCGTCACCGAGACCAAGGTGGTCGGTAACCGCTGGTCGCCGCGGTCGTCGGAGGTGCGCGAATTCCTGGCCCGCAATCAGCTGCCCTACCGCTGGTACCTGGCCGAGGAACCCGAAGGCGCACGGCTGCTCGAGGCCGCGGGTGCCGATCCCAATATCTGTCCGGTGGTGATCACACCTGGTGGGCAGGCGCTGGTGCAACCGAGCGACGGCGAACTGGCCGAAAGCGTCGGGCTCAACACCAATCCGACCGGTGACTTCTACGACCTGATCGTGGTCGGCGGTGGACCCGCCGGACTCGGCGCGGCCGTCTACGGCGCCTCCGAGGGCCTGCGCACGGTGCTAGTCGAGCGCACCGCGACCGGCGGCCAGGCGGGCCAGAGTTCGCGCATCGAGAACTATCTCGGCTTCCCGGACGGGCTGTCCGGCGCTCAGCTGGCCGATCGGGCGCGGCGGCAGGCCGCGAAATTCGGTGCCGAGGTGATCACCACACGCGAGGTGGTCGGGCTCGAGGTGAACGGGTCCGCGCGCACCGTGCGGTTCGCCGACGGCGGACGGCTCTGCGCGCACACGGTGATCATCGCGACGGGTGTGGACTACCGGCGTCATCCCGCACCCGGCGTGGACGATTTCACCGGGCGCGGTGTCTATTACGGCTCGGCCATGACCGAGGCCTCCGAATGCGCCGACCACGATGTCTACATTGTCGGCGGGGCGAATTCCGCGGGGCAGGCGGCAGTATTCCTGTCCCGCAACGCGCGCACGGTGCATCTGGTGGTCCGCGCGGATTCGCTGGAGAAATCCATGTCGCACTATCTGATCCAGCAGATCGGGCAGATACCGAATATCCGGGTGCACACCGATAGCGAAGTGATCGCCGCCGACGGCGACGATCACCTGCAGCAGATCGTGCTGCGCAACAACCGAACCGGCGCGGAAGAAAAAGCCGAGGCCGAACGGTTGTTCCTGTTCATCGGTGCCGCACCACAAACCGACTGGCTCGATGGCGTGGTCAAGCGGGACGAGGCGGGCTATGTGCTCGCCGGTCCCGACCTGCTCGTCGACGGAACCAGACCCGCGGGCTGGGAGCTACCCAGACCGCCGCATCACCTGGAGACCAACGTCCCCGGCGTTTTCGTCGCGGGTGACGTGCACGCCGACTCGGCGAAGCGGGTCGCCTCGGCGGTCGGCGAGGGTGCGATGGCGGTCATGCTCGTGCATCGGTACCTGGCGTGATAGGAGGCTGGACCATGAATTCGAAGGAGACAGCGGATCGCAGCAGTCATCTGGTCTGCGATCCGGCGGAGCTGCGCAGCCTCTTTCTGTTCGAGAAGCTCACCGACGAACAGCTGGAGCTGCTGTGCGCCCATGGCCGCATCGAGATCATCGAAACGGGACTGGTCTTCCGGGAGGGCGATCCGGCCACCTGCTTCTACGTGATGATCGAGGGCGAGGTGCAGCTCACCAAGCTCTCCGGCGGCGCGGAGATCGAGACGACGCGCACCGACTACCGCGGCGCGTACGCGGGCGCGTGGACCGCCTACCTCGGCGACAAGGTCGACCAGACCTACAACGGCTCGATGTATGTGACTCGCAGGTCGCGGTTCTTCGTGCTCGACGCAGGCAGTTTCGCGCGCATGATGCACGACTGGTTCCCGATGGCCGTGCACCTGCTCGAGGGCGCGTTCTTCGGCAACCGCAAGAGCAACGAGCGGATCGCCCAGCGCGAACGCCTGCTGGCGCTCGGTTCGTTGTCGGCTGGTCTAACCCATGAGCTGAACAACCCGGCCGCCGCCGCCGTGCGCGCCACGTCCGGGCTGCGCGATCGGGTCGCCGGCATGCGGCACAAGTTGGCCATGATGGCGCAGGGCAAGTTCGACACCGCGTCCCTGGAGGCGCTGGTGCGTCTGCAGGAGGAGGCCGCAGCCCAGGTCGCGAAGGCCCCGGAGCTGACGACACTGGAGGCCTCCGAGCGCGAGGACATCCTCAGCGAATGGCTGGAGGATCACGGCATAGCGGACGGCTGGAACCTGGCCCCGAATTTCGTGCAGGCGGGTTTCGATGTGGACTGGCTGGAACGGGTTTCGGCTACCCTCGAGGGCTGCCCCGACCAGGTGTTCCAGGGCGCGATCCGATGGCTGAACTACACCATCGAGACCGAACTGCTGATGAACGAGATCGCCGATTCGACCACCCGCATCTCCACCCTGATCGGTGCGGCCAAACAGTATTCGCAGATGGATCGGGCACCGTTCCAGGTGGTCGACATCCACGAACTGCTCGACAGCACACTGGTGATGCTGAGCCGCAAACTCGGCGACGGCGTCGAGGTGGTCAAGGAGTACGACCGGACACTGCCCGAAGTGCCCTGCTACGCGGCGGAATTGAATCAGGTGTGGACCAACCTGATCGATAACGCGGTGTACGCGATGAACGGCCAGGGCAAGCTCACCATCGGCACCAGGCACGAAAACGATTGCGCCGTCATCGAGATCGGCGACACCGGTCCCGGCGTCCCGGCCGAGGTGCGCAGCCGCATCTTCGAACCATTCTTCACCACTAAGCCGGTGGGCGAGGGAACCGGTCTGGGCCTGGACATTTCGTTCCGGATCGTGGTGAATAAGCACCACGGCGATATCCAGCTCGATTCCGAGCCGGGCAATACCAGATTCACGGTCTGGCTCCCGCTGCATCCTCCCGAGGACATGCCGGAGTCCGGCGACCGTTCCGAAGCCGATGCAGGAGGTCAGTCATGACACAGGAGTTGGAAGGTATCGATCCCGCGGTCGCGCCGAGCGGTTCGGGTTGTCTGGAATGTGAAGCGGCCCAGGGCTGGTGGGTGCATCTGCGGCGCTGTGCGCAGTGCGGGCATATCGGCTGCTGCGACACCTCGCCGGAGCAGCACGCCTCCAAGCACGCCAAGGACACCGGACATCCGTTCATACAGAGCTTTGAGCCGGGCGAGGATTGGTTCTTCGACTTCCGCTCCGATGAGATGTACAGCGGCGGACCGGAACTCGCACCGCCGACGCATCATCCGGTGGACCAGCCGGTGCCCGGGCCGCGCGGTCGAGTGCCCGCCGATTGGCAGAGCCGCATCCACTGACCATCAGGGATCGTTTGGCAGAACGCAACGAAAGGCCCGCACCGCACTGTGGGCTCCATGACAGCCGAACGATCTCACCCGGTACCCTGCTCCGGACGCGCCGGAGACTCCGGCGCCGCGAGTTACCGGGGAACGCACGTGATCAAGCGAGTTACCGCCATCGTCCTGGCCACCGGGGCGGTGGCCGTCGCGCTGGCCGGATGTGGCAGTTCGGACGATTCCAGCTCCGACGCGAACGGTCTGCGCAAGGGCGCGACAGGCACCAGTACGCCTGCGAGCACCACGTCCGCGACCAGCGCCGCACCGACCACGGCCGCCGACGCACCGACCACCACCAAGACCACGGCGAACTACCCCTCGCTGGGCCCGGCCTCGAGCACCACCTGCGGTGAATTCAAGAAGTTGGACAGCACCGAGGAGAAGTCGCTGATCGAGAAGGTGCTCGCGGAGAATCCGGGCAGCGAGTTCGAGGGCAGCCCGAATGTCGCCCTCGGCACCGCCAAACTCGTTTGCCTGGCCCCCAGCTACGTCGATACTCCGGTCGCGGTGGCCGCCGGGATCGTCGAAAAGGACAAATAGGCTCGCGCTGCTCGGTCGCAGCACCAGCCGCCGCATGCACACAGAACGCGCGTACGCAGCGGGCAGGCGCTGCGTACGCGCGTTCTATTCAAGAGGTTCACGGCCGCGCGGGTGCGCAGGCGGGAATCACCTACGCACCCTCACGGAGTCGCTCCGTCGGATCAGGGCTGACCGGTGGCGAACGCGATCACGGCGTCGAGGAACTCCTGGCCGCCCATGACATATCCGCCGATCAGCGCACCGGCCGGGATGCTGATGATCCACAGGAAGGGGATGAAAGCCCCGATAACGGCACCGATAACGATGCCCGGCAGGTTCTTGTTGACCTGCTCCATGAGCCGGTCGTAGGAGCTGATGTCCTTCAGCCCGGCAATGTCCTTCAACTTCGCGGTGTCCGTCGGGGTCATCGTCGAAGTCAGCGCGAGGGTGTGGCCGTCCGCGCTGATCTGCTGGCTCACCGCGATCGGAAGTCCCGCGACCTCGGAGTGCAGCGGCACCTGGTCCACCGTCGCGCCGTCGTTGGACTTCAGCAGCACTGCGGCACCGTCCGAGGCGAGCTCGAACCGGCCGCTGTCAACTGCCCAGGTGATGGACTTATCAGTTGGGGAAACCGTTGTGTGGTAGTTGATTCCGTGTGCAACACCAGAAGTCACGCCCCCCTGGGTCACTGCCGCCGGCTGGTCAGTCGCCACGGCGGGCTGCCCATTGGCGGTAGCCGCGGTAATCCCCACCGCGGTGACAGCCATAAAGACAGCAGTAGTGATCTTTCCGAACTTCATTTCTTGAATTCCCTCCACTTTGTTGTCCCGCCCGACAAGGGGCAGGACCCGAACGTTAGCGTGCGGAATTCGTTGTCGCACATTGGGGTTCGTCAATCATGAAATCGTGACAATTGCCGAAGTTTAGCTATGCACAGTTCCGCGGATCGAGCGCTACCACCGGATCCTCGGCGCGGGCGGGCGCGCGGGCATCATCACCGCACTCACTCTCGATGCGGTCGATATCGATTTCTGATGCGGTCGGGCCGCATGATGGATGCCCTGCATTTGCTCGAGCCGAGCTTCGAACTCCGCAACAGTCGCCCGTTATATCGCAAGTGAGCGGTAGGCCCCGGTCGATCCGCGGTGGCGGTGTCATTGGCCGAGGCCGGTGAGATCGACTCGGACACGCGTACCAATCTCCGGCGCTAAATTACTGGTCAGAGCGCACTGCCGCGATTGCACGTCCGATCGGCGATATCGACGACGATCCAAGGCCGTTTTCGGTTCCGTGATTACATTCACAATTTCGGATGCCAGCCGGAAATAGCGGATCGGGGCACTCGCCATCGAGGATTTTCCGCTTATCTGCGAACTATCCGACGGTCCGCCGACCAACGAGGGCCGGACGCGGGCAGAATGACACAGTGGCAGAACTCGCGCTCACCGCACGACTGAATCCCTCCGCCGCAGATGCCAGGCGCGGAGTGGTCCGGTTACATCCGGAGGCACTGACCGCGCTCGGCCTGCGGGAATGGGACGGAATCGCACTGGTCGGGGCACGACGCACCGCCGCGGTGGTCGGGAAGGCTCCAGCTGGCACACCGGCCGGTGTGGCACTACTCGATGACGTGACATTGTCCAACGCGGGGCTGCGTGAGGACGCGAATGTCGTGGTCTCCCCCGCGACCGTGTACGGCGCCAAGCAGATCTCGGTGAGCGGTTCGGTGCATGCCACCAGGACCATTCCGGCGGCGACGCTGCGGCAGGCGCTGCTGGGCAAGGTGGTCACGGTCGGTGACGCGGTATCGCTGCTGCCCCGCGACCTCGGCCCGGATATCAGCTCTTCGGCTGCCACCCAAGCCCTTTCGCGCACCTTCGGCATCGCGTGGACCACCGAGTTACTGACCGTCACCGCGACCGATCCCGGTCGCGCTCCGGTGAGCGTGCAGCCGAATACCGCGGTGGTCTGGGGCGCGAGTGCGGTGGCGGCCCGGGTTTCCGCCGATCGGGCGGCGGCCGGGTTGCCGGTCCCGGCGGGTGAGGCCGCGCGTGGGGCCACCGAGGCCGCGGCGCTGGCCGCGACCAATGGGACGGGCGCGGGCTGGACCGCGACCGTCGGCGAGTCGGCCATTCCGGTCGAGGATCTGGCGGGTGCGCACGGGCAGGCCACGAAACTCCAGGAGTGGCTCAGCCTGGCACTCGACGAACCGGAATTGCTGAAGGCCCTCGGCGCCACACCACACCTCGGCGTGTTGATCACCGGCCCGGCCGGAGTCGGCAAAGCCACGCTGGCGCGTGCGGTGGCCGCGCCACGGCGCATTGTCGAACTGGATGGCCCGACGGTCGGCGCGGCCGAAAGCGGTGCGCGGTTGCGCGAGGTCGCGGCCGCAGTATCCGAAATCGGTTGCGGGCGAGGCGGAATCCTGCTCGTCACAGATATCGACGCACTGCTGCCTGCACCGGCTGAACCGGTCGCCACGCTGATCCTGGACCAGTTGCGCGCCGCGATCGCCGAACCCTGCGTGGCACTCCTGGCGACCACGGCACATCCGGCCGGTATCGATCCACGGCTGCGCGCGCCCGATCTCTGCGATCGCGAACTCGCACTCGCGCTGCCGACCGCCGCCGTACGCAAGGCTCTGCTCGAGCAGCTGTTGCGCAAGGTACCGACCAAGGATCTGAAGATAGATGAAATCGCCTCGCGCACACCCGGATTCGTGGTGTCGGATCTGGCCGCGCTGTGCCGCGAGGCGGCACTGCGCGCGGCTTTGCGGGCCAGTAAACAACAGTCGGAACCGGAGCTGACCCAACCCGACCTGCTCGGTGCCACCGAGGTGATCCGGCCGCTATCGCGTTCCGGGACCGAGGAACTCGCGATCGGCAGCCTCAGCCTCGATGACGTCGGGGACATGGTCGAAACCAAAGAGGCACTCACCGAAACCGTGCTCTGGCCGCTGCGCCATCCGGATTCGTTCGCCCGCCTCGGCATTCATCCACCGCGCGGCGTACTGCTCTACGGCCCGCCGGGCTGCGGTAAGACCTTCCTGATCCGCGCACTGGCCGGGACCGGTCAGCTCAGCGTGCATGCGGTCAAAGGCGCCGAATTGATGGACAAATGGGTCGGCGCCTCCGAGCGCGCGGTGCGCGAATTGTTCCAGCGCGCACGCGATTCCGCGCCTTCGCTGATCTTTCTGGACGAGGTGGACGCGCTGGCGCCGCGCCGCGGTCGCAACAGTGACTCCGGCGTCGGTGACCGCGTGGTCGCGGCACTGCTGACCGAACTCGACGGCGTGGAACCGCTGCGCGATGTGGTCGTGCTCGGTGCGACCAACCGTCCGGAGCTGATCGATCCCGCACTGCTTCGCCCCGGCAGGTTGGAACGGCTGATCTTCGTGCCGCCACCGGATGGCGACGCCCGACTGGAAATCCTGCGGGCCGCCGGGAAGTCGGTACCACTGGCCGCCGATGTCGACCTGGCCGCGCTCGCCGCCGATCTGGACGGCTATTCCGCAGCCGATTGCAGTGCGCTGCTGCGCGAGGCCGCATTGACCGCGATGCGCCGGGATATGGACGCCGCCGACGTCACCGCCGGGGATGTCGCGGCGGCCAGGGCGGTGGTGCGGCCGTCGCTGGATGCCGAGCAGGTCGAGTCGCTGCGCCGGTACGCCGAAAGTCGCCGATAGCCGATTGAAGCAATCGTCCGGTAATTGCTGTCTTCCTGCATTTTCCGCAGATCCGACATATTCGGGCAATTTGGGCGCAATCATCGGATCCCGCGTCGAGCGCGAGTAAGTTCGACGAGGTGCGCAAGATCGGCAATGCGATCGATACGATCACGGCCTTCTTCGGGGCCGCGGTCGCGGGCACCGCACTGTTCCTACCGATCAGCTTCAGTTGGACCGCCGACAGTTCGCCGTATCGGTTGGCCAGCCTGAACAACAGCGTCCCGCGCGGCGCCGCGACCGGGGTGATCGTCGCGGTGGCCGTCGCGGTGATGGTCATCACCTTCCACAAGCCGCTGGTGGCATGGGCGGCGGCACTATTCGGCGCGATCGCAATGGACATCAATCACATTGCCGGACGCCATGTCTCCTCAGCCGACCTGCTGACCACCCAGAACTATCTGGATTCGATTCTGGCCGGTGTGCTGCTCGGTGCGTTGGGTGCGGCGGTGCGGCGCCGATCGGGTCCGGCGGTCGGATTCGCGATCGGCGCCGCGGGCTTTTTCGTCTTCGGTGATCTCGCGGAACTATTGGAGATCTCCGAAGACAATCCGTACGCGGTGCTCGAGACGCCGCCACGCTGGCTCGTCAGTGTTGCCGTGGTGCTGCTGATCGTCAGTACGCTGCGCAATCGGTCCAAGGCCGAGGAATCGAAGCCGCCGCGGATCGCCGTCGAACTTCCGGTCACGCCGATCCTGGCCTCGATGGTGCTGGCACTGGTGATCCTGGCCATCACCGAATGGCTGGCGCGCCAGTATCAACATGCGCCGAACGTCAGTCATGCGGTCGAAATCGGGATGGCGGTCGCCGCGACGGTCATCGCCGCCACCGCCGCGGCCATGTTGCTACCCGCGCGCGACGGCACCGGGGTGTATCTGGCGGTGGCTCTGGTCGCCGCCGCCGAGGCGATCGGCGGGGATCCGCGGCCCGGGTGGAGCATCGCCGCGTTGATCGCGGTCACCGCCGTCGGACTGCTCATCGGGATTCGCCTGCCCTCGACCTTCATCGCCATCTCGCTGATCACCGGACTCGCGGTATTCGCCCTGGTGAAACCCACCCACGACCATGGCTACGTGACCGCGGCGGGCAGTGCGGCACTGGCACTGACAGCCGGTTACTGCTGTGGCACCGCGCGTCCCCGATACGCACCGAGCGGGGTGCTCGCCCTCTCCGCGCTGTATCTGCCGTCGATCATCACCGCATTGCCGCACGACACCGCCGAATGGCCGCTGAACGGGGGTGCCGACCATCAAGCCCTGGCCGGCCGGACCGCGCTCGCGATAGCCTGCGGTTCGGCCCTCGGGTTGGTAGTGCTGCGCCGATTCCGACCGCGCAGCCGACCCAGGCCGGGGCAATCCGTCGACGAGGAAACGTTAGCGGACATATAGCCCATCCGCGCGGAGATGGCATACGCCATATTCGCTCGGCCGACGAAAGTCGCAGGCTCCAAGTAAGGTCATTCGGTATCACCCCGCCGCAACTACCCGACGGAGTGCAGTTTGCTCGGAATCCTGCTCGCGCTCGTGATAGCCGCACTCGCGGCACCGCTGTGCGTGCGGGCGTTGGGGCGCAACGGTTTCTACGTACTCGCACTCGTCCCGTTCGGCTGTCTCGGCTGGGTGATCGCGAATTGGGGTAGCACACAGCGGGTTCGAGTCGCTTGGGCGCCGAGCATCGACATGAATATCGAGCTGCGCTTCGATTCGCTCGCCGCCCTCATGTCCGCGCTGGTGCTCGGCATCGGCGCGGTGATTCTGGCTTATTGCGCACGGTATTTCGAGAACGACGAACCGCGGCTGCCGGTGTTCGCGGCCCAGTTGGTCGCCTTCGCCGGGGCCATGTTCGGCCTGGTCACCAGCGATAATATGTTGCTGCTGTTCGTCTTCTGGGAAATGACGACAGTGTTGTCGTTCCTGCTGGTCGGCCACAATGCCGAACAGGCGGTGAGCAGGCGGGCGGCGATCCAGGCGCTATTGGTGACCGGTGCGGGCGGGCTGGCGATGCTGGTCGGGATCGTCATCCTCGGTCAGGTGAGCGGCAGTTATCTGCTGTCGGATCTGCTCGCGGGGCCGCCTTCGGGCATCGCGGTGGATGTCGCGGTGGTGCTGCTGCTGGTCGGGGCGTTGAGCAAATCGGCAATCGTGCCGCTGCACTTCTGGCTGCCGGGTGCGATGGCGGCGCCGACACCGGTGAGCGCGTATCTGCATGCGGCGGCCATGGTGAAGGCGGGTGTCTATCTGGTGGCGCGGCTGGCGCCGGTATTCGCGGAAAGCCCAGCCTGGCATCCGCTGATCCTCACGCTCGGTATGGCGTCGATGCTGCTCGCCGGGTTGCGGTCATTGCAGGTGACGGATCTGAAGCTGGTGCTCGCCTTCGGGACGGTGAGCCAGTTGGGGTTGCTGATCATGCTGGTCGGGCTCGGTACACCGGATGCGGCACTGGCCGGTTCAGCCTTGATCGTGGCGCATGCGCTGTTCAAGGCGTGTTTGTTCATGGTGGTCGGGATCATCGACCACGGGGCCGGTACGCGGGACCTGCGGGAGTTGTCCGGGCTGGGGCGGCGGGCGCCGGTGCTGTGCGGTGTCGCGGTGTTGGCGGCGCTCAGTATGGCCGGGATTGCGCCGCTGCTCGGGTTCGTGGGCAAGGAAAGTGCGCTGGCCGCGGTGTTGGATGCGGATGTCCTTGCCGCACCGGCTAAGGCCGCGTTGGCCGTCGGTGTAGTGCTCGGATCCATGCTGACCGTTGGCTACAGCATTCGGTTCATTTGGGGAGCTTTTGCGGATCGAGAGGTGCTATCCAGTGGTGAGCACGTGCGCCCTGCGGAGCACGGTTATTCGGAAAATGGCCATTGGCGTGCGCCGGGAGCGCTGTTCACGGCGGCGCCCGCCTTGCTCGCGGTTGGGGGCTTGATCGCGGGTCTCGGCGCGACATGGCTGGACGAACTACTCACCCCCTACGCGAAAACCCTGCCCGGCGTACTCGATTCGCATCTCGCACTCTGGCACGGCTTCAATGTCGCGCTGACGCTGACGATCCTGATCATCATCGCGGGCATTGTGGTGTTCGGGCTGCGTGGTCGTATCGGCGAATCCGCGACCATGCTCGGCAATGCCGACCGTGCCTACGACGCCACCCTACGGGCCATGGACCGGCTGTCGCTACGAATGACGGGCGCGGTGCAGCGTGGTTCGCTGCCGCTGAGTCAGGCGGCGATTCTGGTGACCTTGATCCTGCTGCCGACCGTACTGCTCGCGATCGGCACCCGCACCGGAGTTCGCCTGCGCCTGTGGGATTCGCCATCTCAGCTCGTCATCGGCACGATCATGGCCGTCATGGCACTGGCCTCGACGGTGCTGCGCAACCGGTTGGCCAGTGTGCTCGTCGTCGGCGTCACCGGTTACGGCTGCGGTGTGATCTTCGCGATGCACGGTGCGCCGGATCTTGCGCTGACCCAATTCCTGATCGAGACACTGACTTTGGTGATCTTCGTGCTGGTGCTGCGGGCCTTCCCCGCCGAAATCGACGAAAGTCGCACCGCCGCATTCAAAGTGCGGCGGGCGATTCTGTCCGCACTGGTGGGTGCGACGGTCGCGGTGCTGGCCGCCTTCGCCGTCGCCGCCCGCTCCACCGAACCCATCTGGCACCTGATCCCCGATGCCGCATACACATTCGGCGGCGGTAAGAACGCCGTCAATGTTCTGTTGGTCGATATCCGAGCATGGGACACCCTCGGCGAGATCTCGGTGCTTGTCGTGGCCGCGACCGGGGTGGCATCGCTGGTATTCCGCAGCCGCCGTTTCGGCAGCGCCCCGCGTGCGGCGGACTCCCCGAACTACGATCCGGACCTGATCAGCTGGTTGCCCGCCGGGCGGCTGGTGGACCGGCGCGACCGATCGATGGTCCTGCAGGTCACCACCCGACTGGTCTTCCCGACCATCATGGTGCTGTCGGTGTACTTCTTCTTCTCCGGCCACAATGCGCCGGGCGGCGGTTTCGCGGGCGGACTGACCGCCGGACTCGCACTGACGCTGCGCTATCTCGCCGGCGGCCCCTATGAACTCGGCGAGGCGCTGCCCGTGGATGCGGGGCATTTGCTCGGCGGCGGGTTGACGCTGGCCGCCGGAACCGCGAGCACCTCACTGCTATTCGGCGCGCCGCCGCTGTCGTCGGCGATTGTCGAAGTGACGCTGCCGGTGATCGGGCACATCAAGGTGGTCACCGCACTGTTCTTCGATCTCGGTGTCTATCTCATCGTGGTCGGGCTGGTCCTGGACGTGCTGCGCAGCCTCGGCGCGCGCCTGGACAGCGAGCTGGCCACCGACGAGGACGAATCCGCCTCGTTACGTGGAGGTTCCCAGTGAGTGCGAATCTGACCCTGCTGATCCTGATCGGGATTCACGTCGCGTGCGGTGTCTATCTGATCCTCGAACGCGCGGTCTCGAAAATGCTGCTCGGCATGATCCTGTTCGGCAATGCGGTGAATCTGCTGATCCTTACAGTCGGCGGACGGGACGGTCGGCCACCCATCCGGGGCGAGGGCGAGGATACGGCCGATCCGCTCGCCCAGGCCATGGTGCTCACCGCGATCGTGATCACCATGGGTCTTGCGGCCTTCGTGCTCGCCCTCGCCTACCGCTCCTACATCCTCACCACCACCGACACCGTGCACAACGACCCGGAAGATGCCGAGGTCGCCGCCCGGCGTGAGAGAGAGGATCCGGAGGATTGAGTGTGCTGACCGCGCTCGCACCGCTACCGGTCCTGGTGCCCTTGCTCGGGGCGGCGGGCACGCTGGTGTTCGGACGGCAGCCGCGCATCCAGCGCTTCGTCATGCTGTTGGTGCTGTCGGTCGTGGTGGGCATCTGCGGGGTGCTGCTGTATCTGGTCGATCGCGACGGCACCACCGCGCTGCAGGTCGGCGGGTGGGGTACACCGATCGGCATCACGCTGGTGGTTGATCGACTATCCGCGGCCATGCTGCTCGTCTCGGCGATCGTGCTGCTCGCGGTCTCGATCTACGGTGCGGGCCAGAACATTCGCGACGGTGACGACCGCCAGCCGACCTCGATCTATCGCCCGACGTATCTCGTACTCACCGCGGGTGTTTCGGCCGCATTCCTGGCCGGTGATCTGTTCAACCTGTTCGTCGGCTTCGAAATTCTGCTCGCCGCATCGTTCGTACTGCTCACCGTCGGCGCTACCGCGGACCGGATCCGGGCCGGTATCGCGTATGTGATGGTCTCGATGGTGTCGTCGCTCATCTTCCTGACCGGTATCGCGCTGGCCTACGCGGCCACCGGAACACTGAACCTGGCGCAGCTGGCGGTGCGAATGGGCCAGGTGCCCAATGGTATTCGGATGGCCATCTACGCGGTGCTGTTGGTGGCCTTCGGCATAAAGGCGGCGGTCTTTCCGCTGTCGAACTGGCTGCCCGACTCCTACCCCACCGCACCCGCGCCCGTGACCGCGGTTTTCGCGGGCCTGCTGACGAAAGTCGGTGTGTACGCGATCATCCGGACGCACTCCCTGCTGTTCCCGGACGGCGGATTCGACGATGTGCTGCTGGTCTGTGGTCTGCTCACCATGGTGGTCGGAATCTTCGGTGCGATCGCGCAGAGCGATATCCGACGCCTGCTGTCGTTCACCCTGGTGAGCCACATCGGCTACATGGTGTTCGGTATCGGACTCTCCACCGCCGCGGGTCTTTCCGGCGCGGTTTTCTATGTGGCGCACCACATTCTGGTGCAGACGGCGCTGTTCCTGGTGGTCGGACTGATCGAGCGGCAGGCGGGATCGGTATCACTGCGACGATTGGGCGGTTTGGCAGCGGCCAGTCCGCTGCTGGCGATCCTGTTCCTGGTGCCCGCCTTGAATCTCGGTGGTATACCTCCGTTCTCGGGATTCATCGGCAAGGTCGCACTGCTGCAGGCGGGTGCGGCGGCCGGCAGTGTACTGGCCTGGGTGCTGGTCGCGGGTTCGGTGGTGACCAGCCTGCTGACGCTGTACGCCATGGCGCGGGTGTGGAGCAAGGCATTCTGGCGGCCGCGCGTCGAGGCGCCGGAGGGACATCTCACGGCGGCGAAACCACCGACGCTGGTGGAGGATTCGACCGATGTGCGCTATGACGAACGCACCGATCCGGGGCGCATGCCAGTGCTGATGGTCGGCTCGACGGCGGCGCTGGTGGTGGTCGGTCTGTGCCTGACGGTATTCGCCGGTCCGATTCTGCGCATCGCGGACCGCGCCGCCGACGATCTGAGCAATCCCGCGGTGTATGTCGGTGCGGTGCTCGGCAATTCGTACGCCGGGGCGAAGGGAACCATCCGATGAGCACCGTCCGTCGACTTGTCCCGACTCGATCGACCGCCGTGCGCATCGGCGTGCTGTTGTGGCTGACGGCGGTGTGGTCGACGCTCTGGGGCGAAGTCAGTGTGGGCAATGTGCTGGCCGGTCTCGTCGTCGGCGCGCTGATCATGCTGACCTTGCCGCTGCCGCGCGTTCCGGTATCCGGGCGCATACATCCGCTGTCGCTGATCGAATTGGTCGTCGTCGGTTCGTATTACGCGCTGGAATCCAGTCTGCAGGTGGCCTGGTTCGCGATCCGTCCGGCAGCACCGCCGGCCTCCGGCGTGCTGCGGGTGAATCTGAATATGCGATCGGATCTGGTGCTGGTGTTGTGCGCCGATGTACTCAATCTGATTCCGGGCACCATGGTGTTGGAGATCGACCGGCAGCGCTGCGTCTTCTATGTGCACGTCCTGGACGTGGGCAGCGAGAAGGCGGTTGCCACGTTCTATCGAACCACCAGGCGGCTGGAGCGGCTGCTCATCTCATCGTTCGAGCGCCCCACCGAATGGCGTTCGGCCCGAACAACTCCGGAGGTGGACCCGTGAGCGAGCGTAGCGAGGGAACCAATAACACAGCACCGCCGGTCACGGCGGAACCGAGCGCCGGCGAGGTGCAGACGTGATCGTTGTCGCGATTGTGGCCGGCATCATGCTGATGGCCGCCGCCGTGATCGTCAGCTATCGCATCCTGGCCGGGCCGAGCATCCAGGACCGCGTTGTCGGCATCGACTCGCTGATGGCCATTGCCGCCTCCGGCCTGGCGGTCTGGGCCGCATACAGCGACGACACCACGGTCGTGCCCGCGATCGTCGCGTTGGCACTGGTCGGCTTCCTCGGCTCCGCCGCGGTCTCCCGATTCCACATCCGGGACGACACATGAATCTGTGGCACGTGGCCTCCGGGGTCCTCATCCTGAGCGGCGCGACACTCGCGCTGACCGCATCGATTGCCATCGTGCGCTTTCCGGACACGCTCTCGCGCATGCACGCCGCCACCAAACCCCAGGTGGTCGGCCTGATCCTGGTTCTGGAGGGTGCGGCGATCCAATTGCGCGGCCACGGCAATATCGGGCTGCTGTTGCTGGTCGGGCTGTTCACTCTGCTCACCGCGCCGGTGATCGCGCATCTGATCGGCCGGACGGCATATCGGGAGCAGCGCTACCGTGACGGGCTGTTGCGGGTGAACGAGTTTCGCGACGATACGTTGTGAGCCGAGGGACCTCGGGGGCGGTCGGCCCTGCCCTGAGCGCCCATTCTCGCGCCGAATCCGCGGGAGCTCAGGCTATCGAGCCGCGCCGACGGGAGTCTCTTGCGCCGCGACCACCGGAGCCCCGGCAAACCACGTCGCATGGAACGCCGCAGCCATCGCGGCCAGCAGCGCGAGCACGGCCGTCCCGGCCAACACCGGATACTCGGCCATCGGAACAGCGAGATAGCGGAACGAAAGCAACAGCGCGCCGAGGATCACCGCGCCCAACAGCACCAGCCGCACCCGGAACCATCCCCAGCCGCGCTCGGGAGCGCGCAGCGCGGACTCGATCGTCAGGCACAACACCGCACCGGCCACCAGATCGACGCCATAGTGGTAGCCGAAGCCCAGCGTCGCCGTCAGCGTGGCGGCCAACCAGAACGCGCCGAGGCAGCGCAGCCAAAGCGGAGCACGCGAACCATCGGCGTCCCTGCGAGTGTGCAGAAAGACCGACAGCGCCCAAGCCGTATGCATGGAAGGCACGCAGTTGCGTGGCGTGAAGGAATCGAACGGCAGCGGTGCCGGATTGCGATCGATCGGCGGGACGACACCGGGCCAGAAATTGCCGACCTGCATACTGTGGCCGTCCGGACCGAAGGCGAACATCGGGCCGACCACCGGGAAGATCACGTAGATGACCGGGCCGATCAGTCCGAGCACCAGGAAGGTGCGCACCAGATAGTGGGTCGGCCATATACCGGTCGATACCACCCGACGCAGCTGCCACACCGCGACGACGATCGCCGCCACCGGCAACTCGATGTAAACCCAGTGCAGCACCGCGTAGACGGCTGGTCCGAGCGCATCCACCACGCGACCCATCACCCAGGACGGATCACCGAGCGCGTGATCGGCCAGCGCCACATAGATGTCGTAGACCTGTGGCCGGCTGACGACCGTAACGTGCAGCCACACATCACCGACCTTGGTGGCCAGTACCAGCAATGCGCCCAGCGCGGCGGCGTGCAGCGCATTGCGTCGATCCACCCCGTTCCAGCGGAATCCGGCGATCAGCGCCAGACCGGTGAGCACGAGCGTCGGCCCATTGCCGATTGCGAACGACTCGCCGCTCAGCAGTCGAACACTCGCCCACACCACGTCGATACCCGCCGCCGTGCCGACCGCGATTATCCTGCGGCGCTTGGAGATTCCGACCAGCGCAAGTATGAGTCCGGCCCACGGCACCGACATGGACTTGGGTGTGCCGACATAGTCGTGCCACAGACTGCCGAGCGGCCCCTCGAAATCGTGCCCGATCGAACCCACCTGTAGGGCGATGAGCAGTACCGGCACCGCCGCGATCGCGGCTGCCGTCCAGATCCGCGAACGCGGCGCGCGCGCCCGCTCGGTATTCGATTTGCGGCGCTCCCGGGTCCCGCCGTGGTGACGCTCCGCTACCGCCTCCGGGCCCGTCGCTCGCGCCGCGGGGACGCTGCCACCTTTTTGACTCGGATCTTCGACAAGCACGTCGACCATAGTAAACGGCGGATGAACGCCATCCCCCTGACCAGCTGAACGTCAGCCGACCGTTCAACCAGGCAAAACTACTGGTCCAACTCCTTGACCAGGGCATCGACCACCGCGACCAGATCGCCCTGGGTGCTCGCGGCCACTTTGCGCTGCCGCTGATAGGACGCGCCGCGCCGTGGGATCTCCGCCACCAGGGCGAGTTCGTCCGCACAGCCGAGCCGCTTGGCCGTCGGTTCCAGCCGCTGCAGCAGATCCATCAGATCATCGGTGACCAACCGCTCATTGCTGTCGTCGTCCACGATGACGATCGCGTCGAGACCGTAGCGGGCCGCGCGCCACTTGTTCTCCTGAACATGCCACGGCGGGATGGTCGGCAGTGTTTCGCCGTTGTCGAGGCGCTGATCGAGATCGACGATCAGGCAGTGAATGAGCGCCGCCAAGGCCGACAGCTCCGCGTGGGTCGAGACCCCATCGCAGACTCGCACCTCGATGGTGCCCCATTTCGGCGCGGGCCGAATATCCCAGTGCATGCCGCCGAGTTGTTCGAAGACCCCCGTCTTCATCTCGTCGTGCACGAAATGCTCGAACTGGGACCAGTTTTCGAATTGGAACGGCAGACCGGCGGTGGGCAGCTGCTGGAACATCAACGTCCGGTTGCTTGCATAGCCGGTATCGGAGCCCGCCCACATCGGCGAGGACGCGGACAGCGCCAGCAGATGCGGATACGACAGCAGCAGCGAGTTGAGGATCGGAAAAACCTTCTCGGCGTGCGAAACTCCGACATGCACATGCACGCCCCAGATCATCATCTGGCGGCCCCACCATTGGGTTCGATCGATCAGCTCGTCGTAATGCGGTGAGCGCGTTAGTTGTTGGGCCGACCACTGGGCGAATGGGTGGGTGCCCGCGCAGAACAGATCGACGCCGAGCGGATCGGCGGCGCGGCGCACGGTATCCATGGTGCCGCGCAGATCGTCGACCGCCTCGCCGACCGTGTTGTGCACACCGGTGACGAGTTCGACGGTATTGCGCAGCAGTTCCTTGGTGACTTGCGGGGTTCCGTCGTAGGAATGTAAGTCACCGAGCGAATCGAACACGGCCGCAGCAGTATTCGACAGATCGCGGGTCACCTTGTCGACGAGCGCGATTTCCCATTCGATACCGATGGTCGGCCGGGGCGACCCGGGGAAGGGAACCCGCGCGATTGCTGGTCCGGCCATATCGGTGACCTTGCTACTGGATTACACCGCAGGCGATGCGACCACCCGCGTCGCCGGTCGCCAGTGTGGTGTCGTCCGGGCCGGCAACGCCGTCGGCGCGGACATAACGGTTGGGGATATTGCCGAAGTTATCGGCATCGGCGTGGATCATCAGGGCCTTGCCCTTGATGTCTTCCAACGTCACCGCATCGGTGGTGGTGACCAGTTTGGCCGTACCGTCGGCACGGACCTCGAGCGAGGTCAGATCGCCGCTGGCCGGATGGGCATTGGCGCTGCCGACCTGCAGGTGGCCGCCGGCCGACAGGAAGTCACCCGCCGGACCGCCGGTGGGCGCGACCGAGTTGGGCTCGCACTTGCCGACCTGGTGGATGTGCAGGCCGTGGAAGCCGGGGCGCAGGCCGTGCGCCTCGATGCTGACCTGCAGGTGGTTGCCGTCCTTGGTGATATTCGCGACGGCGACCGCGGAACCCGCGGGGTCCTTCAGGTCGACCTTCACGCCGGTGTTGGCATTCGGGGCGCCCGTCTCGGTGCCGGATTCGCTGGCCGCCGGGGCGGACGCACCGGTCCACACGGGCGGCGTAGTTCCCTGGACGTCGCTCGACTCCTGGCTGTTCGAGCAGGCGGCGAGGCCGAAGACCGCGACAGCGAGCACCGGGGTCACAGTCCGCCAGGACGGGCGAAGAGTTGTGGACGGGGCCATCGGGGGAACTCCTTTACGAGTACCGAGTTTACGAGTAAGGGCGGGTGGACACGTTCGTTACCGGACAAGATGATGCCACGTTCGCCGTGTCGCTCCCGTGACCGGGCCGTGTCGCGAGCCCCCGCACTGGTCAGTTACCGGTGACAACCACTGTCACACCCGAACCCGACCCACCGGGACGCGGCTCGGCGGTCGCGCCCAGTTCATCGGCTATGGCCAGTGCGGCTTCCTTCTCGCCGGCGTTATTGCCGTAGTACACAGTCGTATTCGTGATATTGGGGCCGGGATAGTTGCCGACCTCGGCAACGTTCCAGCCATTGGCGGCGAGCTCGCTCGCGGTGCGCGCGGCCAGTCCGGCAACGGTGCTGTTGTTCATAACATGTACCGGCACAGCGCGATTCGCCGTGGTGGTCGCGGCCGCCGTCGTCGACGGTTTCGTGGTGGCCGACGCCGAACTGCTCAGTGCCGAACTCGTGGTCTGCACCGGTGGGTTGGTCGTCGCGACCGCCGTGGTAGCGGCGGCCCGACTCGTTGTGCTCGAAGTATCACCCGCCCCCGAGGTGTCGGAATCCGAACTCGATAACGACATCGCGCCGAGCCCGGCGAAAACGATGGCCAGCGCGATCAACACCATCGCCAGCGCGCGCAACGGCGGCCCGCCGGAGGTGGGATTCGGGTAGCTCACGAATATGACCCTATCCGCAAACCGGACCCTATGGTCGTTGCGCTCGCTCCGGTTTTACGGCGGCGCGTCATACCTGGAAACCGAGCCTCCGAGCGGCTCGCGCCTTCTGCCTGCTCGCCCGCAGTCGACGCAACCGCTTCACCAGCATGGGATCGGCGGCCAAAGCCTCAGGCCGATCCACCACTGCGTTGAGTACCTGGTAATACCTGGTCGGCGACATGCCGAACAGTTCACGAATGGCCTCTTCCTTAGCCCCGGCGTACTTCCACCATTGCCGTTCGAAAGCCAGGATGTCGTGTTCGCGACGGCCGAGACCGTCACCGTCGCCATCGACCTGCGGGGCTGCCGTGACATCTTCGCTCGCAGAAGGGCCGTCCTGGATCGCGGAAAGATTCCGAGCCGCTGCGCCGTCCATCTTGCTCCCTCGCCGAGTAATCACCAGACGAAAATGATGCTTGTACGTCGCGGATCATTCAACCATGGGCCGCGGGATTGCCCCCAGCACCGTCGCGGCGTGTTCGCTACCGGTCGGTAGCGCGTCATGACCACCCGCGATCGCGGCGGCTGCGACCCGTTCGAGCCCATCGGCAATAATTGCCCCCATGGCAATCCTCCCCATCGTGATCGTCGGTGACCCGGTTCTGCACAATCCGACCGAGCAGGTCACCCAGACGCCGGAGGAACTGGCCCAGCTGATCACGGATATGTACGAGACGCTCGATGCCGCCAACGGCGTCGGACTGGCCGCGAACCAGGTCGGCGTGCCGTTGCGGCTGTTCGTCTACGACTGCCCCGATATCGACGCCAAGGGTTCGGCTGTGCGCCGCAGGGGCGCGGTGATCAATCCGGTGTTGGAAACCTCGGAGATTCCGGAGACCATGCCGGATCCGGATGACAATGACGAGGGCTGCCTGTCGGTGCCCGGTGAGCAGTTCCCCACCGGTCGGGCCGAATGGGCGCGCGTCACCGGAACCGATGAGCACGGCGAACCGGTGGAGATCGAGGGCAAGGGTTTCTTCGCCCGCATGCTGCAGCACGAGGTCGGACATCTCGACGGCTTCCTCTATGTGGATGTGCTGATCGGCCGCAATGCCCGCGCGGCCAAGAAGGCGATCAAGCGGAACGGTTGGGGCACACCGGGACTCAGCTGGATTCCCGGCACGGTGCCCGATCCGTTCGGACACGATGACTGATCCTGCGGGTGATTCGCTACTGCCCGATATCCAGTTGGGTCGGCGGGTGGTGCTGCGGTACCGGTTGCCGGCGGGTTATCCACAACCGCTCACAGATGTAATCGGCGAACTGATTTCGTTGGATCCGCCTACCGTGCGTGCCGCCGACGGGCAGGTCGTCGCGGTCGCGGTGGATCGCGTTGTCGCGATGAAAGCGTTGGGGCCGAGGCCGATTCGCACCAAGGAGATCCGGGCGCTCGAAGCTGCGGCGGCGTACGCCTGGCCAGGTATCGAGCAGGGTTGGATCGACGGCTGGCTCTTGCGGGCCGGAAACGGCTACACCAACCGCGCCAATTCCGCTGTGCCGCTCGGCAGTTCGGATGGTCCGGCGGCCTTGGGCGCGGATACGCTGCAGCGGATCGGCGAGTGGTACACCGCACATGGACTGCCGGTGCAGCTCGCACTGCCGGATCGGCTCGCGTCGCTGCCGGCTGGCTGGCGGAGTTGGCGCGAAACTCAACTGCTGGCGATCGATATCGAGAATTTCGTACTGCCGCAGGGGCCGCGGATGGTGCGCATTGTGCCCGCCCCCGATGACACCTGGTTGTCGATGCATCGCTACAGCGGCGAAGATCCTGCGACACAGCCTGTTTCGACGCTACCGTTGGTCGAAGTGCTTACGGCCGTGCACGACGGCGAAGTGGGTTTCGCATCGCTCGGGTTGCCGCAGCCCATCGCGATCGGGCGCGGCGCACTCACCACAGCACCGGATGGGCGGCGCTGGATCGGACTGACCTGCGTCGCGGTGGCGGCCGAACACCGCAGGCACGGACTGGGGTCGCTGATCTGCGCGGAGCTCATCCGCTGGGGCGCCGACCGCGGTGCCACCCACGCCTATCTCCAGGTCGAAGCCGAGAACAGCGGGGCCATCGCGATGTATCACGAGTTGGGCTTCCTCGACCACCACACCTACCGCTATGCCGCTCCGGAAGGCTCTCGCTGAACCAACTCCTCCTGCGGTACAACAGATCTATAGCCCATTGCGAAGGAAGGCATCCGTGCGTCTCGCGACCTGGAACGTCAATTCGATCCGCTCCCGCCTCGACCGGGTCGCGGATTTCCTCGACCGCCAGGACATCGATGTGCTCGCGATGCAGGAGACCAAATGCCGCGACGAACAGTTCCCGTTCGAGCGCTTCGACGAACTCGGCTATGAGGTCGCCCACATCGGGCTCAACCAGTGGAACGGTGTCGCTATCGCCTCCCGCATCGGACTCGAAGATGTGCAAGCCGCATTCCCGAACCAGCCCGGCTTCGACAAGGATGCGGCCGACTCGCTGATCAGCGCGCCGATCGTGGAATCGCGCGCACTCGGCGCGACCTGCGGCGGCGTCCGGGTTTGGAGCCTGTACGTGCCCAATGGCCGCACCCTGCACGATCCGCACTACACCTACAAACTGGAATGGCTTGCCGCCCTGCGCGCCAACGGCGCCCAATGGCTCGCCGAGAATCCGGAGGCGCAGATCGCCCTGGTCGGCGACTGGAATATCGCCCCGACCGACGACGATGTGTGGTCCGTCGAATTCTTCGCCAACAAAACCCACACCTCCCAACCCGAACGCGACGCCTTCAACGCCATCGTCGAAACCGGCTTCGCCGACGTAATGCGCCCCTACGCCCCCGGCCCCGGCGTCTACACCTACTGGGACTACACCCAACTGCGCTTCCCCCGAAGAGAAGGCATGCGCATCGATTTCATCCTCGCCTCCCCCACCCTCGCTGCCCGCACTAAAGACGCAACGGTCGACCGCGAGGAACGAAAAGGCGAAGGCCCCAGCGACCACGCCCCCGTAATCGCCGAATTCACCGACTGATCACTGATACCGATCTCATTCATAGTGGAAGCGGCAGGCGACAATCTTGGCCGTGTCATCCTCGATCACATACACAATGCGGTGCTCGGATGTGACGCGACGCGACCAGAACCCAGCGAGGTTCTGCCGCAGCGGCTCCGGCTTGCCTACACCGTCGTAGCCGTTGCGGGTGATGTCCTCGATGAGTCTGTTGATTCGCCTCAGCGTTGCCTTGTCGTTGGCTTGCCACCAGAGATAGTCGGCCCAGGCATCCGGCGTGAACAAGACCTTCACTCCACGCCCTCGTCGTCGGTTTCGACGAGTTCATGGTGTTCGGTCTCGCCGGCCCGTAACTGCTCGATCGACCGCTCCAGATGGCGAGCATTGGCCGGTGATCCGAGCAGGTATGCGGTTTCCTTCAGCGACTGGTACTCACGCAGCGAAATCACGACTGCAGACTCTCGTCCCGCGCGGGTGATGACGACCTCTTCCAGATCTTCGGTAGCCGAATCCAGGACAGAAGCCAGGTTGGCGCGAGCTTCGGTGATAGAGATGGGTCGCATGACGGTCCTCTCGAACGTTCGCAAGTATCAATGTACATCATCACGTACATAGAGTGCACAATAGACCGGCTGAACCGTTCGCTCGTGGGGGCGACATCCGCCGCAAGAGGCCCGGTACCAGGGCGAACCAGGTCAGTAACACTGATATCTTGTGCGCATGGGTAGCGAGACGGCGGTGCAGCCACGGCAGCGGGCACAGCATCTGGGCCCGGAGCGTCGCCGTCCCCAAGTGCTCGATACCGCGCTGGCGATTGCCGTCGAGCACGGCGTCGCGGCGGTCACCATGGCCGCGATCGCCGAACGGATGAATGTGACCAGGCCCGTGGTGTACGCCTGCTTCCCGGATCGCGTCGAGCTGATCGAGGCGCTCATCCAACGCGAGGAGAGCTTCCTGGTCGGCGGAGTGCTCGAGGTGCTGCCCCCGCGCGCTGTCGACGCGGGCGAGACCGTTTTCGTCGATGGTTTCCGCGCACTGTTGGAGAAAGCGGCCGAGCGACCGGACGGGTGGCGGCTGCTGTACGGCAATCCCGATCCGGCCGTTGCGGATTCGTTCGGGCGCGGTCGCCAGCTCGCCATCGAGCGTTGCGCCACACTGCTGCGACCGACGCTGCGCGCCTGGGGTACCGAGGATGCCGAGCGCAAGTTGCCGGTGCTGGTCGAGCTGTGGGTGTCCGCGGGCGAGGGTGCGGTGCGCACGCTGCTGGCGGGCGAGGGCGGTTGGGATCCGCAGAGCCTCGGGGCCTTTGTCGGGGCGGCCGTGTATCGCGCATTGCGCCACGCCTGACAATTGTTCAGGACTTCACTCCATCGCTAGGCGGAATGCCGTAGAAGTCGACGGTGGGCCGACAAAATGTCCACCTTACCGGCGCCGCGGCACTACGATGGAGGCAAATCCAGCGGTCCAGCCGGAGGTGCGGTCATGGCGTTCTATCGGCAGGTGGGAGCGGTGCCACCGAAGCGGCATACCCAGCATCGAGACGACCAGGGACGGCTCTATTACGAAGAGCTGATGGGCGAGGAGGGCTTCTCCGGCGATTCCTCGCTGCTGTATCACCGCGGCCTGCCGCCAGCCATTGTCGATTCGACGGTATGGGAGCTGCCGGACCAGACCCTCACCCCGAATCATCCACTGCGCCATCGACATCTGCGTCTGCACGAACTCTTTCCCGGCGATACCGCGGCCGGAACCGATCCGGTCACCGGTCGGCGGCTGCTGCTCGGCAATGCGGATGTTCGGATCTCCTATGTGGTGGCCAAGGGCGCGTCACCGCTGTACCGCAATGCGATCGGCGACGAGCTGGTGTACGTGGAATCCGGTGCGGCCGTCGTCGAAACGGTCTTCGGCACCATCCCGGCCCGGCAGGGCGATCAGGTTTTGATTCCGCGCGCGACCACCCACCGCTGGCTACCGAGCGGCCCGCAACCACTGCGCGCGTATGTGATCGAAGCATCCAGCCACATCACCCCGCCGAAGCGGTATCTCTCGAAATTCGGTCAGCTGCTGGAACATTCGCCGTACTGCGAGCGGGATCTGCACGGGCCGGGGGAACCGCTGATCGCCACCGGAACCGATATCGAGGTGCTGGTGAAGCATCGCCCCGGCGGCCAGGTGGTCGGCACGCGGATGAGCTACGCGACCCATCCTTTCGACGTGGTCGGCTGGGGCGGCTGCCTGTACCCGCTCACCTTCAATATCGCCGATTTCGAACCGCTCACCGGCCGGGTGCACCAGCCGCCGCCCGCCCATCAGGCATTCGAGGGGATCAATTTCGTGGTGTGCAATTTCGTACCACGCAAGGTCGACTACCACCCATTATCGATTCCGGTGCCGTATTACCACTCCAATGTCGACAGCGACGAGATCATGTTCTACTGCGGCGGAAACTACGAAGCGCGTAGGGGTTCCGGTATCGGGCAGGGTTCGGTATCGGTACATCCCGGCGGTTATGCGCACGGTCCGCAGCCGGGCGCGTATGAGCGCAGTATCGGCATCGATTTCTTCGACGAACTCGCGGTCATGGTCGATACTTTCCGACCGCTGGAGCTCGGCGAAGGCGCGCTGGCCTGCGAGGATCCCGGATATGCGTGGACTTGGTCCGGTCGCGGACCGCAATCCGACCGAGACGGGGACCTGAATCGGCGTCCGCACGCGAACCAGCGCCGTGGGTCCGCATGAAGACCCGCATCGAGGTCCCCGACAACACTCTCTTCGGTCCGGATAATCTCCCCTACGGCGTCTTCGCGCCGGAGGGCCAGGACTTCCGGGTCGGTGTGCGGATCGGCGATCAGGTCATCGATCTGGCTGCGGCACTGGAGGATCCGGTATTCGCCGAGCCGAGTCTCAATGCGTTCATGGCCGCGGGGCCACGTCGGTGGCGGGAGGTACGCAGCCGGATTCGCGAGCTTGTCGATGGCGAAATCCCCAGGGAGGCAGTACATCCGCTGCACGGCGTGCGCACCGAACTGCCGGTGACGATCGGCGATTACGTCGATTTCTATGCCAGCATCGACCACGCGACGAACCTCGGCAGGCTGTTTCGACCCGATGCCGAACCGCTGCTGCCCAATTGGCGACATCTGCCGGTTGGATATCACGGGCGTGCCGGCACGGTCGTCGTCTCCGGTACCGATATCGTGCGGCCGCACGGTCAATGCCGAACACCGTCCGGCACACCGGATTTCGGCCCATCACAGCGTCTCGATATCGAGGCCGAGCTCGGATTCGTGGTCGGAGTCGGATCCGAACTCGGCGCACCCATCGATATCGACATGTTCGCCGAGCACGTCTTCGGCGTCGCGCTGGTGAACGATTGGTCCGCGCGCGATATCCAGGCCTGGGAGTATCAGCCGCTCGGACCGTTTCTGGGCAAGTCGTTCGCGACCTCACTCTCGGCCTGGATAACGCCGCTGGCCGCCTTGGAGACCGCCCGCATTCCGCTGCCGAAGCAAGAACCCGAAACACTGCCCTATCTGCGGGGCAGCCAACAGTGGGGGCTGGACATCGACCTGGCCGTGCACTGGAACGGCCAAACCGTCTCGCATCCACCGTATTCCCGAATGTACTGGTCACCGGCGCAGATGCTGGCGCATCTCACCGCGAACGGCGCCGCAACTCGCACCGGCGACCTCTACGCCTCCGGCACCATCTCCGGGCCGGAGCCGGACCAACGCGGTTCGTTCATCGAATTATCCTGGGGCGGAGCCGAACCCGTCACGGTGAACGGGCTGCACCGGACCTTCCTGGAGGACGGCGACGAGGTCGTCATCACGGCTTCGGCCCCGGGTTCCGGTACTCGACGCATCGGCCTCGGGGAGGTTCGCGGGCGTATCTGGCACGCGCACGGCTGAGCGTTCAACGCGCGGCAGTTCGAACTCCCGCATCGACGACGGCGATGAAACGCTGCAGGTCCTCGATCAGCGTATCGACCAGATCGGGAGCGCCACCGTCGTCATGATGGTGCAGCCAGTCCGCGACGAGTTCGAACATGCCACCAATGGTGGCCAGCGCCAGAGCGATTCGCCCGCGCTGCTGCTCCGGATCCGATGACTCCACACCCGACCACTGCTGATCGAGGAAGGCCGCCGCCCAACGTCGATTACTGCGCCGTTGCTTTTCCACCGCCGGTGAGATGCCGCCCGCCTCACCGAATGTCACCTTGGCCAGCCGCGGATCGTCGGCAATGGCGTGCACGAAGGCCGCGATAATGGCCTGCGCGCGCTCTGGCCACGGCAGTTCGGCGGCCGCGATGGCCGCCTCGATAGCCCGCCGTTGAATCTGCTCGGTGATATGGGTGAGCAGCGCGACGTAGCACGCTTCCTTGCTGTCGAAATGATCGTAGAAACCCTTGGTGCCGACGAACGCGCGCTGACAGATCTGTTCGATCGACGTACCCGAAAAGCTTTGCTCGGCAAATAGTTCAGTGGCCGCGTCGAGCAATTGGCTGCGCCGTTGCGCACTGCGCTGCTCGGCATCGAGGCCACGGATGCGGCGCCGCGCCGGAGTCGGATCGGGCCGCGCGGCGGATTTGCTGCGGGTCATATCTCGACCATAGCCGGAGCAGTTTCAGAAAGACTTCTTGTTGGTAACAGGAAGCCGTGTTGTAATCACTGTCACGTCGATGAGGAAGGTGCAGCCGTGCCAGTGATCAATGAGGATCCGACCCGCAAACGTCGGCGCGGATTGCGCACGGCGGCCGCGCTGGTAGCGATGGCGATGGCCTTGATGGCCTCGCTGGCCGGTGGTATCGCGGCCACGCCAGCCGCAGCCGTACCTGTGCCACAACAGGATTCGTTCTATCAGCCGCCGGAGGGCTTCGAGGCGCAGGAAGTCGGCGCGATTCTGCGCTCGCGCGAAGTGCATCTGGCGGTGCTGACCGTACTGCCGCTGAGCGTGCGCTCATGGCAGCTGCTCTACCGCAGCACCGATCTGTTCGGACAACCGACGGCCGCCGTCACCACCGTCATACTGCCCGCGGGCGCGGATCCGAACCGGTCGCGTCCGCTGGTCTCGCTGCAGTTCTACTACGACAGCGCCAGCATCGCCTGTGCACCGTCATTCGTGCTACAGCAGGGCGCAGGACTGCCGGGCGTCGAAGGTATCCATTCACAGAGCGAGCTGATCGCGATCGCCGCGATGATCAGTCAGGGCTGGGCCATTTCGGTGCCGGACTACGAGGGCCTCAACGGACATCTTGCGGTGGCCGAGGAGCCGGGATATATGACACTCGACGGCATTCGGGCCGCCGAGCGTTTCGAACCACTCGGCCTGGACGGCGCGAATACCCCGGTGGCGCTGTGGGGTTATTCCGGCGGCGGCATGGGCAGCGGATGGGCCGCGCAGATGCAGCCGAGCTATGCGCCGGAACTGAACGTCAAGGGTGCCGCGCTCGGTGCGCCGGTTTCGGACGTCGAATCCCTGTTGCACGTCAACGGATCCATGTTCTCCAGCCTTATCGGCATCGGCGTGTCCTCGCTCTACAACGCCTACCCGAAGTTCCGCGAGGTGACCGATCAGTACCTGACGCCCGAGGGCAAGGCGCTGATGAACCGGACCAACTCGCAGTGCCTGCCACGCAATGCACTGACCCAGAAGTTCACCGATTACCAACGGATACTGACGATTCCGATCGGGCAATACCTCGCACTACCGGAAATCCGCGAGGTCTTCGACGCGACCGTACTCGGCGAGCGCACCCCGACCGCGCCGCTGTTCATCTATCAGGGCGTCCTGGACGAGGCGGTGCCGATCTGGACCACCGATCGCCTGTATCAGCAGTGGTGCGTCGACGGCGCATCGATCGTCTACAAACGCGACCACCTCAGCGAACACCTGACCCTCCCGTCACTCGGCATGGCCGACACCTTCAACTGGTTGAAGTCGCGCCTGGCCCCCAATGCGCAGGATCAGGTCGGGTGCCGCACCGAGAACGTGGTTTCCATGCTCGCCGATTTCAATGACCTGATCACCCAGATCGAGATCAATCTGAACGCCACCTTCGGCGCCCTCGGTTTCCCGATCGGGCCGCGCGAACGCTGATGCAACTGCCTCGGCATCCATTTGTGCGAATCCACTCCTGAGCGGCGGATTCTTCGTGTATCTTCCTGAATGAAGCCCCGGACCACCCTTGGTCCGGGGCTATCGCCATTTTTACGACACGACCGGCAGGTACACCTGTGCGCCGTGGTCGGCGAATTCGGCGGACTTCTCCGCCATCCCTGCTTCGATCGCCTCGACATCCGAAAGTCCCTGGCGGGCAGCGTATTCCCGTACGTCCGCGGAGATGCGCATGGAGCAGAACTTCGGTCCGCACATGGAGCAGAAGTGGGCGGTCTTGGCGGGTTCGGCGGGGAGGGTTTCGTCGTGGTACTCGCGGGCGGTGTCCGGATCGAGCGAGAGAGCGAACTGGTCGCGCCAGCGGAATTCGAACCGCGCCTTGGACAACTCGTTATCTCGGTCCTGGGCGTGCGGATGGCCTTTGGCGAGGTCAGCGGCGTGCGCGGCGATCTTGTAGGTGATCACACCGACCTTGACGTCGTCGCGGTTGGGCAGCCCCAGGTGCTCCTTGGGGGTGACATAGCAGAGCATCGCGGTGCCCGCCTGGGCGATGATCGCCGCACCGATGGCCGAGGTGATGTGATCGTAGGCCGGTGCGATATCGGTGGCGAGCGGGCCGAGGGTGTAGAACGGCGCCTCCTCGCACAGCTCCTCTTCCAGCCGCACGTTCTCCACGATCTTGTGCATCGGCACGTGCCCCGGACCCTCGATCATGACCTGCACACCATGCGATTTCGCGATCTTGGTCAGCTCACCCAGGGTGCGCAGCTCGGCGAACTGGGCCTCGTCATTGGCATCCGCGATGGAGCCCGGGCGCAGGCCGTCACCGAGCGAGAAGGTCACGTCGTAGCGCGCCAGGATCTCGCAGAGTTCGGCGAAGTTGGTGTACAGGAACGACTCCTGATGATGTGCCAGACACCATGCGGCCATGATGGATCCACCGCGCGAGACGATGCCGGTGACCCGCTTGGCGGTCAGCGGTACATAGCGCAGCAGCACACCGGCGTGCACGGTCATATAGTCGACGCCCTGCTCGCACTGCTCGATTACGGTGTCCCGGTAGATCTCCCAGGTGAGCGCGGTCGGATCGCCGTTCACCTTCTCCAGCGCCTGATAGATCGGCACGGTGCCGACCGGGACGGGCGAGTTGCGCAGGATCCATTCGCGCGTCTCGTGAATGTTCTTGCCGGTGGACAGATCCATAATGGTGTCCGCACCCCAGCGGGTGGCCCACACCATCTTCTCCACTTCCTCCGCGATCGAGGAGGATACGGCCGAGTTGCCGATATTGGCATTGATCTTCACCAGGAACTTCTTACCGATAATGGTCGGCTCCAGCTCCGGATGCTTGTGGTTGGCCGGGATGACCGCGCGACCCGCGGCGACCTCGTCGCGCACCAGTTCCGGCGTGACGCCCTCGCGTGCGGCGATGAAGCGCATCTCGGGAGTGATGATGCCCTGACGTGCCCAAGCCAGCTGGGTCGGCGGACCGTCGACCTCGGGTTTGGTCCAGCCGTCGCGCAACTTCGGTAGACCGGCCTCCAGATCGATGGTCGCCGCGTCGTCGGTGTACGGGCCCGAGGTGTCGTAGACGTCGAAATGCTCGCCATTGGTCAGATTGATCCGACGCACCGGAATGCGCAGGTCATCGACCTGTTGGTAGTGCTTGACGCTGCCTTCGATCGGACCGGTGGTCACGGAGTCGACATGTGTGCCCATGAATATCCTCCCTACGCCGGCATTACCCGGTCAGGTTCATACGGTCGACGGCCCTGAACGCCCGAATTGGGCTAGCCATCCTCTCAGCCCGCTGGTGCGAGCCCCCGTTGGTGTGTGAAATTTTCCCGCCCGACGATACCTTTCCACCTGCACGCCCCGCAGGGCGATCGGAGGAACATACAGCGAAGCGGCCGAGGCCCGACCGGGCGCCGGTACATTCCTCAGGGTGAAATTCATCCTGGAGGTAGATCTGGATGTCCTGCCCGAAGGCGTGGCGGCGCCGGCCGATCTCGCCGATGAGCTCGGCCGGATCCTGCGCTACTGGGGCGGAAATATGAAGCACTACCAGATCACCGAGGGTGACAGCTCCGCGATCTACAACTCCGGATACCGCGAGGTCGGCTCCTGGCAGATCAGCTGACCTTGCCCTCGTAGGCGTCCCGCATGCCTTGCAGGTCGATTTTCTGCATACCGAGCATCGCCTGCGTGGCGCGGTTCGCGGCAGCGCGATCGGTACCGGTCAGCAGGGTGTCGGCTTCGACGGGCCAGATCTGCCAGGGAATGCCGTATTTATCGTTGAGCCAACCACATTCGATCGGTTGGCCGCCGTCTGCGAGCAGTGCCGTCCACAGCCGGTCGACCTCGTCCTGGCTGTCGCAGTTGACCAGCAGCGACATGGCGTGGGTGTAGTGGTAATCGCCGCCGCCGTTGATCGCGGTGAACTTCTGTCCGTTGAGTTCGAAATCGACGAGCATGGTGAGCCCGGCTTCGCGCGGACCCGCCTCGGAGTACGGCACGACATTGGTGATCTTCGAATCCTCGAACAGCGAACAGTAGAACTCGGCGGCCTCCTCGGCCTGGGTGTCGTACCAGAGGTTCGTGACGATCTTCTGCATGGTGGTCCTCCCGATCGGTGTGCCTGTATTAGTGCCGACGGTGCGGGCGGACGGAATTCATCGCCCGTCAGTAGGACTGGAGCTCGATCAGGGTACCCGCTGGGTCGCGCAGGTGTGCCGTGCGCAGGTTCGGGCCCCAGTTCGGTCGATCGGCCGCGGCGGCGGCCAGGGTCGCGCCGTTACGCAGGCACAGGTCGAGGCCCGCGTCGACGTCGGGTACTCGACAGACGAACATCACGACATCTTGCGCGGGTGCCGCGGTGACGGGCAGGTCGATGGTGTCGACTACTTCTGCCATCGTGCTGCGGTCGAAGAGCACGAGTACCGCTTGATCATCGACATCCCAGTTCGCGTAGGGGCCCGCCGCGGTGCCTTTGATCAGCTTCGCGCCGATGAGCTCCGGGAGGACGGCGTTGTAGAAGTCGAAGCATTGGGCGAAACCGGTGACGAGCAGTCTCGGGTACAGGGCATCCACGCTGTCTCCTCATTAGTAGGTGCAGACCTATCGTAGGTTCCTACCTATAATTTGTCGCATGGATTCCGCACGTGCACTTCCGCCGAGCCTGCTCGGGCTCGAGACCTACCTGCTGTCACGGGTGGGCAAGTTCGCGCGAGGACGGTTCGCCGATCGGCTCGCGGCGCGCGGACTTCGGCTGTGGCATATGGCCGTACTCGCCACGCTCGCCGATTTCGGACCGCATGCACAGCGTGATCTGGGCATTCGGCTCGATATTCATCCGAGCGATGTGGCGAAGATCGTCGACGAATTGGCGAGCGCCGGTCAGGTCGAACGGACACGCGATCGCGCCGATCGTCGTCGAATGTCGGTACGGATCACCAGGACTGGTCGAGCTTTGCTGCGGGCCCTCGACAAGGAGGCGGGACAAGTACGTGACGAGGTGCTCGCCCCGCTCCGTCCGGAAGAACGAATCATTCTGGGGGACATGATGCTTCGGCTGTTCGAGCACACGCACCCGGACGTCGTGGCGGAGTGATCGACGACCGCCTACCTGAACGACACCGCGCCTGCCCGATCCCAGCGGGCAGGCGCGGGGCAATTTCAGGCAGCGGCCTTGCTTTCGGACTTGTCGATGGCAACCGGATCGGGAGCCTTGCCGCGCAATGGAACTTCTTCGATGAACCAGGCGATCAGGAAGCCGAGTGCGCAGATGGCGGCGGCGGCCAGGAAGACATGTCCGGTGCCGGTGGCGAAGGCCGCGAGGTAGTCGTGTCCCTCGGTGGGCACATGGCCCTGTAGCGCCCTGGTGAACAGGGATCCGAAAGCCGCGACACCGATTGACCCGCCAAGCGTGCGGAACAGTGTGACCGCACCGGATGCCGCACCGATATTCGCCATCTCCACACTGTTCTGCGCGACGGCGGTGGACAGCTGCATCGAGAACCCGAGTCCGGTTCCCATCAGCGCCATGGCGAAACCCGTTGCCAGCCGACCTGTTTCGGCGTCGATGGTGGCCAGCAGTATCGCGCCCGCAGTGAGGAACAGCCCGCCGAGGATGAAGAAGATCTTGTACTTGCCGGTCGCGGTCATCCGCTTCCCGACGATCTGGGAGACCACCAGCAGCGGCATCATCATCGGCAGCAGGAGCAGTCCGGAGTTCGCGGCCGAGGCGCCCTGCACCGTCTGCTGGAACAGCGGCAGATACAGCACCGATCCGAACATGACCACGCCGCCGACCAGGGCCGTAAGCGCGGCCAGGGTGAGATTGCGGGTACGGAAGATCCTCAGCGGTATCACCGCGTCGACGGCCCGGCGTTCGATCACCAGGAATGCGGCCAAGGCGGCCACCGCGAGCATGGCCAGCCCGACGAGCTGCACCGAGAGCCACGCGTAGTCGACACCGCCCCAGGTCGCGATCAGTACCAGTGCGGCGATCGCCGTCGTCAGCGCGAGAATACCCGCGTAGTCGATGCTCACCTTCCTGCGCACGACAGGCAGTTCGAGCCGCCACCACGACCAAGCGAAGGCCACCAGGCCCAGCGGGATATTGATGTAGAAGGCCCAGCGCCAGTCGAGTCCCTCGGTAATCACACCGCCGAGCAGCGGTCCGCCGATGGTGCCGACGGCCATCGTGGTCGCGGTCATGCCCTGGTACTTTCCGCGTTCACGCGGCGGGACCAGCGCGCCGATGACGGCGAATGCGGTTACGGCGATACCGCCCGCGCCGAGCCCCTGCAATGCGCGGAATCCGATGAGCGCGGGCATCGACCAGGACGCGCCCGCCAGTACCGAACCGATCAGGAACACGCCAATCGCACTGAGGAATACGGTTTTTCGGCTGTAGAGATCGCCGAGTTTCGCCCACACCGGCGTCGAGATCGCCGACAGCAGAGTGTAGGCGGTTACCACCCAGGCCACGTGGGACAGTCCGCCCAATTCGCGCACGATCGTCGGCATCGCGGTGCCGACGATCGCGTTGTCCAACATTGCCAGCAGCATCGCCAGCAACACCCCGGCCAGTACCAATCGGATCTCTCGCGCGCTCTTCGTCTCGGTCATTTCTGCGGACATGGCCGCTCGCCTCCTTCGAGTCCCGGCAGCTTCGGGCCGCCGACCGACCCAGAAAACCATAGTCACTACAAAAGTACAACTGCTTCGACTTTGGTGCCGATAGCCCAATCGGGTAGAGTTGCGGCATGACCGCGACGATCGGGCGCAGGGAGCGCAAGAAGGCGCAGACGCGGCAGGCACTGGCCGATGCCGCGACAAAGCTGTTCACCGAACGCGGCTACGACAATGTCGGCGTCCGAGAGGTCGCCGAGGCTGCGGATGTATCGCTGAGCACCCTGTTCAAGCATTTCCCCAGCAAGGAATCACTGGTCTTCGACCTGGACGCGGATGTCGAGGCCGACCTGGTGGCAGCCGTCCGCGACCGGCCCGCCGGACAATCGGTCATCCACGGGCTGCGCGACTATCTGATGCGCACCCGCACCGCGCGCAACGACGATCCCGGAATCGTGGCCTTCCACCGCCTCGTAGACTCCACGCCCGCGCTGCGCGAGTACGCGCACCAGATGCTGCTGCGGCACGAATCCGCATTGGCGGCCGCGATCGCCGAGGCGACCGGCGCACCAGAGGGCGATCTCGCGGCCGCGGGACTCGCCCACTTCGCGCTGGAAACCGGCAAAGTGGCGAGCACCAGGGAAGATCCGGCGAGTGCGTTCCGCGAGTTGTTCGAACTGCTCGAAAACGGCTGGAGTCAGTGACTCCCCTGCCCCGAAATCCTTTGGGCACCAACCATACTCGGCAGTCTCGCCCGCCTGTCCGGCACCTTTCGGCCGCACCGGCGAGACCAGCACCGCCACGATGAGCGCCGGACCATCACCGAGTCCGCAGGTCGAGAGGACCAGGGCGACAACGGGTTAGATGGTCGGCTCGGGACTCGCGTCGCACCGGCGACCGCGGCCCCAAATGCCGATGGCGAGTGCGGATTCCTGGCGTCGGTGACGATATCGCGGATCAGCGAGAGTATGGACGGCATCACCACGGTGCCGCCGATGGCGAGCAGCACCCGATCGCGCAATCAACTGCCAGGCGCTGCGCGCGGTAGCCGCCAAGGACCCTCTGCTCGCCGATTCCAGATTCCGTCGACATCTCCGCTAACAACAAGCTACCGAGCCGGATGGTTCAGCGACGCACGGAATTCCGATGCGGGTTGACTACAACTTCTAGCGTTGCTAGATTCCATAACAACGCTACAAGCAGAGAACGGAAAAGCTCATGATCACCACACTCATCCAGGTCGTCGCCATCGTCTCGGTCCTCGCGAACGCCGTCGTCTACGGCACCGACGCCTGCTTCGCACTGATCACGCGGTCGGTGTACGACAAGCTGGACGACCAGACCGTGACCATGTCGGCGGGCTGGGGTCACTACTACGGTGATCGCCGGATGCCGATCGTCGGCATCAGCGGTGTCGTGACCGCGGTCGCGACAACGGCTCTCGCGGCGATCGGCGGCCACACGGCGGCAGCGATTGCGGCGGGCATCGCCGTCGTGGCGCTGGTGACCTGGCTCGGGATCTACGTTCGGGTCGCGAAGCCGGTGAACACCCAGCAGACCGCCGCCGCGCACTCCGGTGTCATTCCGGCGAATGCCCGCGCACTGCAGGATAAGTGGAACAGTGTGATCAACGGCCGGGTGGGGCTGCAGTTCATCGCCGTCGCCGCACTCTGCGCCGCGATCGCCCTCGCCTGACGCGTCTCATCGAGAAACCCTGTGTCGACCGCACCTTCGACACAGGGTTTTTTATTTGGTTCGAGGGTTGCACCGACAGGTCTACCAAGGCAACGATCGGCCGAATATGGTGCCTAGCGGATGGTTTGGTCGATCAGCATGCGCGCAGCGCGATTGGTGCGCTCGACATCGCCGGTGATCAACCGATCCTGAATTATGCCGCGCAGACCCGAAACCAAGAGCGTGGCAACAGCTTCCGGATCATCGATGGATTCGATTCGACGCAGCGCATCGGCCAGCGACCCGATGAAGGTCGCGATCGCGGCATTCGCGTATTCACCATAGGGACTCCCCGGCACACACGCGGCCCCGAGCACCTGCAGCAGCACCCGCACACTCGTCGTGGCCTCGCCGGCGATATTCACCGCACAGAATTCACCGAGCCGCGCGCGCAGCGAAGCCGCATCGGACACCCCCGCGAAGACCGCGGCGATATCCGGGCGCTGCGTGGTGAGCGCCTGTACCAGCAGTTCTTCCTTGGTATTGAAGTAGTGGATCAGCATCCGCGAACTGGTGCCGAGTTCCGCGGCGAGCGGGCGCAGCGACAGGTCACCGAGACCGTGGGCGGCGATGTATTCGACGACACCGGCCAGCAGGTCGGCGCGTTTCGCGTGGTCGAGTGGGCGGGCCATGGGTTGACTGTAGCGATTGGTACAGGTATTCATGACACCGTGACTGTAACAATCGCTTCAGAAACTCGCCCGGCCGTCGTGGTCACCGCGGTCGCCGCGACCACATCGCTCGCCGATGACATCGACGCGACCTGGTCCGGACTACTCGCCGGGCGCAGTGGTATCGGCATGCTCGCGGACGATTTCGTGGCCGAATACGATCTGCCGGTCCGCATCGGCGGCAAGTTGAAGTCACGGCCGGGTGATCAGCTCACTCGCGTCGAACAGCGCCGTCACTCCTATGTCGAGCAGATGGCCCTGGTGCTCGGCCGCCAGGTCTGGCGCAATGCGGGCACACCCGAGGTCGAGGGCGAGCGGCTCGCGGTCGTCATCGGCACCGGTCTGGGCGGCGGTGATGCGCTGATCAATGCGGTCGATTCGATGCGCGACGGCGGCTACCGCAAGGTGTCGCCGATGTCGGTGCCGATGGTGATGCCGAATGGTCCGGCGGCGACCGTTGGACTCGAAATCGGTGCCAAGGCAGGGGTTTTCGCGCCGGTATCGGCCTGCTCCTCCGGTTCGGAGGCGATCGCACACGCCTGGCGGCTGATCACCACAGGCGAGGCGGATGTCGTGGTGGCCGGTGGCGTCGAGGGGCATATCGATGCGGTGCCGATCGCGAGTTTCGCCATGATGCGGGCGATGAGCACACGCAATGACGAACCGGAGCGGGCATCACGGCCATTCGATCGGGATCGTGACGGGTTCGTCTTCGGTGAGGCGGGGGCACTTCTGGTACTGGAGTCCGAGCGGCATGCGCGTGCGCGCGGGGCACAGATTCACGGCCGGGTGCTGGGCGCTGGGATCACCTCGGACGCCTATCACATCGTCGCGTCGGAACCGGAGGGCATCGGTGCGGCGCGCGCGATGCGCAAGGCGATATGCACTGCCGGACTGCAGGTTTCGGATATTCAGCACGTCAATGCGCACGCGACATCCACCTCGATCGGCGACGCGTCGGAAGCCAATGCCATCACCGCGGTCACGCCGGAGGCATCGGTCTACGCACCCAAATCCGCGCTCGGCCATTCGATCGGGGCGGTCGGTGCGCTCGAATCGATCCTCACCATGCTGACGCTGCGCGACCAAATCGTCCCGCCCACATTGAATCTCGACAATCGGGACCTGGAGATCGACCTCGATATCGTGGCGGGCGCGCCCCGCGTGCAGCGCATCGATTTCGCGCTCAACAACTCGTTCGGCTTCGGCGGCCACAATGTCGCCCTCGCCTTCGGCCGGACATAGCGGGCGGCTGATCGCCGCAGAGTAGCGTCGTAGCAGAATCGTTAACCGTACGAACAACCCAGCGGAACGGGACAACGACGTGGCCGACGCCTTCTACACCCCAGATCCGGCGAACCCGAATCGGTTCGTCTCGACCGAACTGACCCGCGGTCCGTGGTCACCCGACGCACAGCACGCCGGACCGCCATCGGCGCTGCTCGGGCACGCGATCGAGCGCTGTGAGCCGCGGGCCGGATTCCAGATCGGGCGGGTCGCGGTGGAAATCCTCGGCCCGGTTCCCTTGGAGCCGCTGACGGTGACCACCCGGGTGGCCCGCCCCGGACGCAGTGTGGAGCTGATCGAGGCGATCCTGTCCACCGATCGCGGACCGGTCATGCGAGCGAATGCCTGGCGATTCAAACTCGCGGAGCCGGAGCTCGAACTGCCGGAGCAGTTTCTGCCGACCGGTGTGCGCCCCGGCCCGGATCAGGCGGTGCCGTCCCACTTTCCGTCGACCCAGTCCATCGGTTTTCACACCGGTATCGACTACCGCTTCGTCTCCGGATCTTTCGAAGATCCCGGCCCGGCAATCTGCTGGATCCGGCTGAAATATCCGATCGTCGCCGGTGCCACGCCGAGTCCGCTGGAACGCACCCTCGCCGCGGCGGATTCGGGCAACGGTGTCAGCCGGGTGCTGGACTGGAACCAGTACTTGTTCATCAATACCGATCTCACGGTCACCCTGCACCGACAGCCGGTCGGTGAATGGGTCTGCCTGGATGCCGCGACCTATCCCCAACCGCACGGCATCGGCTTGGCGGAGTCGGCACTCTTCGATGAAAAGGGCCCGCTCGGCCGAAGCACCCAAACGCTGTTCCTGGGACCGCGCTAGCTAGCTCGGCTCCAAACTGCGCGATAGAAAATTGCCGCACCAGCCGGACGCCTGGCAGTCGGATCGAGTTGCGCGCCATTCCGGATCAAAGCGGAAAACACGGTCCGAACTTCGCGGGTCGAGACCACCGGTTGGCCTGTTGCTGAGCAATCGCCGCATGTGAAACCATGAATGTGATTCGGTCGACCCGAAAACTCTGATGACTGGACACCCGGCGGCAAGCCGCGCACCGCGGACACCGGGCCCGGCGACCGATACCACTCGCGCAATGGTTCGCGGTCCGGGTCTTGCTGAATTTTGCGCCCTGCTCGGCCTGGTGCCGGTCGCGCCGCTGCCGGCCTGGAGCGACCGCGCGTCGCGGCTACAGACGGATGTGCGCGACGGCCCGTGCCCGGGCTTCTTCGGTCGCCGCGGCATCCGGCGCATCGAGGACGGTGCGGTACGCACGCCCACCGAGCCGCTTTCGCGCAGCGGTCAGGGCGCGGGAAGGAGTCGACGATGTTGATGCGCTTCCGACTGGCCGCGGACCAACTCGCCGCGGCCTTGTCCATCGCTGGGCTGAAGCCGGGACCGCGGTCCGCCCTGCCGCTGACGACCTCGCCGGACGACCCGGTGGCGGCGCTGCGGGACACCGGGCTGCTCGAAGCGGACGGCCGACTCACCGGACCCGCGAAGGAAGCACTGCGGATCGCTGCCGATCCCGCCCACACCACCGCCATCACCGCCAACCACGTCGGGCAGGACGACTGGACAGCGGCACTGGTGCTGCGCGGGGACGAACACGACACCTTCGTCATGCAGGCCGGGAGCGGCGACGGCGGCTTCGATTTCACCGTCGTGCCAACGCTCACCCAGGCCACCATGCTGATCGACCAACTACTCGATCTCACCTCATACGGCCCCGGATTCGCATCACCGCCGATCGACCTCGATCTCATCGCATTCGCCGCGCTGCTCGCCGCCGCCGATGCGGCACAAGAGGGCCGCCTGGCCGGGGTCCTGCGGCGAAACGTCGCACCCGGACCGCTCGAGCTGCGGGCGCTCGAACTGGAGGAGCAACTCGCCAAGGGGCTCGCCGCCGGCGACACCCGTTGGGCCTTGTCCGCCGCCCAGGGCGCCACGCCGGTATCACTCGCGGCGGCGGCCGGTCGGATGCCGGAGGGACTGGCACGGCTGGCCTCGCTGGGCCTTGTTCGACTGGCGGCGCTCGGTAGCTACCGATTCACCGACGCCGGGACCGCGGTGGCACGGTCGTTCGGCCAACTGTTGACGACCGGAAGAATCGCCGTAATGACAGGTGCGGCAAGGAAACAGGACGCACTCGCCGATTTCACGGTGTTCCGTTCCACGTTCTCGACCCGGTTCGCATGCTGGCGCGAGCTGACGGCGCGCCACCCACGTGCCGAATTGTTCGAGACCACAACGGAAGTCGCGCTCCGTCTGGTGCGCGATGTGCTGGATCCCGCCGTGGTCAAGCCGTTCGCCGGTGGCATACCGACATTAGACGCCTCCGCCATACCCACGGAAGTCGTACCGGTGGTCGAGCGCGGCGGCACACCGGCATTTCATCCGACCCATCAGGTACCCGACAACGGCATGCCCGCATGGGTCACTCCCGACTCGACCCGGACGCCCGTCGCCCGCATCGACCCGCGCGTCGAACTCCAGATCCTCGAGCGCTCCGGCGACTGGGCGCATATCGCCTGCAACAACGGCTGGACCGGATGGGTCGACGGCCGCGCCATCGAACCCCTCGCCGCCCCCTGGTATCCGACCCACCTGGTACCCGACGGCGGATTGGACGCATGGGCCGCGCCCGATCCGAGTCTCGGCCCGCTCACCAGCATCGATCCCGGCGTCGAACTCCAGATTCTGGGCCGCGCCGGGGACTGGGCGCATATCGCCTGCAACAACGGCTGGACCGCCTGGGTGGACGGCCGCGCGATCCAACCCCTCGCATGGCCCGACGCAGCCTGGACGTCCACCGGCAACGAGCGCGACTGATGTCTCGGTCACGAGCATGGCATAGCTCTCGGGAACCAGAATCGTCGAAATATGTTGTGCGGCCCAGCCATTGCCGCCCGGATCGGTTAGAGGCAGAACCCGACATTGTCGAGCGGGTCGGGCACAGGCCTGGGACTCGCACCGATCACTGTGCGGACCGCACGCGATGACCGAACTCATCGGCTTACTTGCGCGGTTTCCAGCGCCATGCGAATTCTCCCGACTCGGGCGGCGGACCCGGCAGTTCACCTTTTCCCGAGAGCCCTGCGATCAGCATGGCGAGCACTCGCCTGCGCAGTTCCGCAGTTCGGACTTGGTCCGGCATGGCAATTGCCGCGCAGGATTCCAGGACGAGACCGAGGTCGTTGGCATTGGCATCCGCGTGCAGCCGCCCGGAGGCGTGTGCGCGCCGCACTAGTTCCTCGGTGACTTCACCCGAATGCGTGAGGTCCGGCAGCATCGAATCGTCCGGCGTGAACGTGCCTGCCAGATGCACGGTCAGTGAGTGCACATCCGCGTCGACTACCCGCTCCAGGAATCCGACCAGACCACGCCAGCCATCCGAATCCTCCAGTGCGGCGTCGGCTTCGGCGTTGTAGCGGCGCAGGCCCTCGTGGCAGAGGGTACGCAGCAGCACCTCCTTGCTCGGATAGCGGCGATAGAGGGCGCTGATCCCCACTCCCGCGCGCTCGGCCACGGCGGCAATGGGGGCGTTGGCATCGGCGAGGAAGATCGCGCGGGCCGCCGCGAGGATGAGCCCGTCATTGCGGGCGGCCTGCGCCTTGCGGCCGGGCAGACCCTTCTGAGCTGGGGCGTCGGTTGTCTTCGGCATGGGTTCAGATTAGCACTTGAAACGGAATGATCCGTTCTGATACTGTTCGAACAGAACGAAGCATTCCGTTTCAAAAGGAGTCGAAATGACCGCCATCACGCCCTTCACCATCGACGTTCCGCAGGCTCAGCTCGATGAGTTGACCGACCGGCTGTCCCGAGCCCTCTACCCGAACGAGTTGCCCGGCGTCGGCGACGCGTACGGCGTTCCGAACGAGCGGGTGCGGAATCTCGCCGCGTACTGGCTGGAACACTTCGACTGGCGCACTCTGGAGGCGAAGCTGAACTCCTACCCGCAGTTCACCACCGAGATCGATGGCGAAGATATCCACTTCCTGCACGTCAGGTCCTCCCGGCCGGATGCGCTGCCAGTGATCCTCACCCACGGCTGGCCGGGTTCGGTGCTCGAATACCTCGATGTCATCGCGCCACTGACCGAACCGGAATCGGCCGACGATCCCGCCTTCCACCTGGTCATCCCATCGCTGCCGGGATTCGGATTCTCCGGTCCGACCCGCAGCACCGGATGGGGCACAGTCCGCACCGCCGCGGCTTGGGCGGAGCTGATGAGCCGCTTGGGCTACGAGCGCTACGGCGCCATCGGCAACGACGGTGGCTCGATGGTGTCACCGGAGATCGGGCGGCTGGATTCCGATCACATCGTCGGAGTCCATGTGACGCAGCTCTTTTCGTTCCCATCCGGCGATCCAGCGGAGTTCGACGGGCTGTCCGAGGACGATATGGCGGCGCTGCAGCACCTGCAGTGGTTCCACGAGAACAAGATGGCCTTCAATACCTTGCACAGCCAGCAGCCGCAGACGCTGGCGTTCGCGCTGGCCGATTCGCCGGTCGGGTTGCTCGGCTGGAACGCGCAGTTGTTCGGCGAGAGCCTCGACGAGGAATTCGTGATCGGCAATGTGGCCATCTACTGGCTGACCGGTACGGCGGGGTCGTCGCTGCGGTTCTACTACGAGAATGCGCGCACCGCGCAGCAGCCGAGCGGGCCGACCACGGTCCCGACCGGCTTGGCGATGTTCAAGGGCGATTTCCAGTCGATCCGCCGGTTCGCCGAGCGCGATCACAGCAACATCGTCAGCTGGAATTCTTATGACGTCGGCTCCGCACAAGGCGGCCCGAACGATGCCGCCGGGCATTACGCCGCACATGAGGCACCGCAGGTGATCGTCGCCGATATCCGGCAATTCTTCGCCAAGCTCGGCTGACTGCACGCTGCGCGACGGCTGGCATCCCGCTTCCGGACGCCAGCCGCTACGCGGTTTCCGGCGTAGACCCTCTCGTATGGTCCCGAGACGCACGGCCATGGTTCGTCTCGTTCTCCGTTGATGTACTGGATTCACCAACAGCTCAACAGCTTTCAACACCCGCGGTGCGAGCGTCAGGCCCGGAGGCGGCAGCCTGCGTAACCACGTAGGGCCCGGGAGCACCGCAAATCAACACCCGCGGTGCGAGCGTCAGGCCCGGAGGCGGCAGCCTGCGTAACCACGTAGGGCCCGGGAGCACCGCAAATCAACACAGGAGAACACAATGCGAATCGCAGTCTTCGGAGCCACCAGCACCGTCGGTCGGCTGGTCGTCGAGCAGGCGCTCGAACAGGGGCACGAGGTCACCGCCTTCACTCGGGATGCGGCGAGTGTCCGACAGCGGCATGAGCGCCTGCACATTGTCGAGGGCAATGTGCTCGATACGAATTCGGTGGAGCGGGCCGTGGTCGGGCAGGACGCGGTGCTGATCTCGCTGGGTGCGGGCCGCAAGGGCGTCATCCGGGCCGAGGGCACCCGCGCGGTGCTCGAGGCGATGAACCGGACCGGTGTGAAACGCCTGATCTGCCAGACCACCCTCGGCGTCGGCGACAGCCGCGGCAACCTGAACTTCCTCTGGAAGTACGTGATGTTCGGGATGCTGCTGCGCGAGGCCTACGCCGACCACGTCGAGCAGGAAGAATACGTCCGCGCCAGCAACCTCGACTGGACCATCGTCCGCCCGAGCGCCTTCACCGACGGCCTCCGCACCGACACCTACCGCCGAGGCTTTCCCGCCGACGCCAAGGGCCTGTCCCTCAAAATCGCCCGAGCCGACATCGCCGCCTTCATGCTCACCCAACTCACCGACCCCACCTACACTCACCAGGCTCCCGGCATCTCCAACTAGCAATCCAGAATGCGGAGGTGGAGGGGCGCTCTCGACGTTTGCCTGCATGGCTACCGGTGATCGATGGTCCAGGTCAGTGCTGATGCAGAGCGCCCCAGGTCGGGAATGGGTCGGGATAGGTGGTCCAGGTGGTGGGGCCCGCGCTGAGTTCGTCGTCGGTGAGGAGGGCGGCGTCGAGGAGGGCGCGGATGTGGGTGGTGTCGAGTTGGATGCCGATGAAGACGATTTCCTGGCCCGCGGGAACTTCCAGGGCGGACCACCAGGCGGCGGGTTCGAAGGTCAGATTCGGACCGGCTTGGGACCAGATGGCGGCGAGTTCGGGGCGGCTGGCGAGCCAGCAGAAACCCTTGCTGCGCAACAAGCCTCGGAGTTGGGCGAGAGCATCGGCGAGGCGTTCGGGGTGGAAGGGTCGCTCGGCGGTGTAGGTGAGGCTGCGAATGCCGTATTCCTCGGTTTCCGGCGTATGGCCGCCCGCTAGCTCCTCGGCCCAGCCATCGGATTCGGCGGCGACGACGGGGTTGTAGCGGCCGGTCGCGAGGACCTCCGCGAGATCTACCGCGCCCTTCTCGGTGCGCAGCACATGGGCGCGCGGATTGAGCTGTCGCACAGTGGCTTCCACGGCTCCAGCGGCATTGGCGCTGACCAGGTCGGTCTTATTGATCAGCAGGACATCGGCGAATTCGACCTGATCGACAAGCAAGTCGGCGATGGTGCGCGTATCGCCTTCGCCCGCTTCGAGATTCCGCTCGGCGAGGGCCTGCCCGCGGGCGATTTCGGCGAGGAAGGTGGAGGCGTCCACCACGGTGACCATGGTGTCCAGGCGAGCGATATCGCCGAGTTTGAAGCCGTCCTCGAATTCCCAGTCGAAGGTCGCGGCGACCGGCATCGGCTCGGAGATGCCGGTGGATTCGATGACCAGTTGATCGAAGCGGCCCTCGCGGGCGAGCTTGCCGACCGCCTCGATCAAATCCTCGCGCAGCGTGCAGCAGATGCAGCCATTGGTCAGTTCGACCAGCTTCTCCTCGGTGCGGTCGAGGTGGCCCTGCCCGGCGACGAGCGCGGCATCGATATTGACCTCGCTCATGTCGTTGACGATGACCGCGACGCGGCGACCGTCCCGATTGGCCAGGATGTGATTGAGCAGGGTCGTCTTGCCCGCGCCGAGGAAGCCGGAGAGCACGGTGACGGGTAGCAGGTCAGAGGTCCATGAGGTGATCACACTTTAATGATAATGGTTTTCATTTAGATGGCGCCGTCCGGTTGGGTCAACGCTGAGTAGGGTCTGGGTTGTGAAATTCCTGCCGCTCGTGCCCGACGGGCAGACCCCGGTTCGCGTCCTCACTATCGCCGGGACCGACTCCGGCGGCGGCGCGGGCATCCAGGCCGATTCGCGAACCATGGCCCTGTGCGGGGTGCACGCGTGTGTAGCGGTGGCCGCGGTGACGGTGCAGAACTCGGTCGGAGTGAGCGGGTTCCACGAGATTCCGCCGCAGGTCGTGGCCGATCAGGTGCGGGCGGTGGTCGGGGATATCGGGGTCGGGGCGGCAAAGACCGGAATGCTGGCCTCGACCGCGATCATCGAGTCGGTCGCGCAGGTGTGTCAGGAAGTCGGGATCGGACGGGATCGGACGCCATTGGTGGTCGATCCGGTCGCGGCATCCATGCACGGCGATCCACTGCTGCACGAGGAGGCGCTGGACGCGGTGCGGCACACGCTGATTCCGTTGGCCACGGTGGTGACACCGAATCTCGACGAGGTGCGGCTGATCACCGGAATCGAGGTCATCGACGATGCATCGGCACGGCGGGCCGCGGAGGCGCTGCACAAGCTCGGAGCGCATTGGGCGATCGTCAAGGGCGGCCATCTGCGCTCCTCGGCGGTGAGCACCGATCTACTTTTCGACGGCGATCGTTTCCTGGAATTCACCGCCCCGCGAATCACCACCGGCAACGACCACGGCGGCGGCGACACCTTGGCCGCGGCTATCGCATGCGCCCTCGCAAACGGTTACTCGGTTCCCGATGCCGTCGAATTCGCCAAGGACTGGACCTACCGCTGCCTAGCCGCCTCCTACGATCTCGGCGCGGGTCATGGTCCGGTCTCCCCGCTCTGGCGCCTGTCCCACTCCTGACGGATTGGCGTGGGGTGTACCTCCATCCCGGCGACAGCATGATCGTGCCGATGACGCTCCGCGAGACCGTCGAGCGGACCGCGCCGGGCAAAAACTACTTCGGCTACTAATGCCGCGACGGGTACCAAAACTTGTCGGTGGGTGGGGGCATACTGTGGGCATCGCAAACACCGTCGGCCTCGACGATGCGGTTGGCGAGAACGATGTGGTTCGAAGTGGATGCGAGAGCCGACCGCTAATGGCGCGCTCGCGGTCGGTGCCACAACTCAGTCGCTGGAGAACGCGAGGTGCAGCGGTAGGTCCGCATCGATGCGGATGCCGTTGAGCCGCGCATTGGCCTCGGCCAGCGCGGAGATGATCTCGGCCAGGTAGGCGACGAATTTCTCGCTGGGCATGGTGTGTGCCTGCAGCCGGTTCGCGCCGAGCCACCAGTCGGTGGCCGAGGCCACCGCACCGAATACCGAATAGTTGACGAGTTCGACGCTGGATACTTCGACGGACTTATCGGCGAGCAGTCCGGCGAACAGATCCGCGGCCCGCTTGGCCGATTGCCGAGCCGACTGCAGCGCCCGCTCGGATTCATCGGCCCGCTGCGTGAAGTGGCTGTGCAGCATGAACCGGAAAACATTGGGATGCTCGGATACCACGAGCACATATTCGGCCGCGCCCCGCCGAATCAACTCGCGCGCCGAATCATTCGTCAAATCGGCACTGGAAACGATCCGCTCCCACAGCATGTCGCGAACCCGGTCGACAATCGCGTTGTACAGATCCGTCTTATCCTCGAAGTGCCGATAAAGCTTGGGCTTGGCCGCCCCGGCCTCCTTCGCGATATCCCCCATACTCACTTCGGGTCCGAACTTGTCCAGCGCCCGAAACGCCGCATCCACGAACTGCGCCCGAACCTGCACCCGATGCTCGCGCCACCGCTCGGTCCGAGCATCGACCCGCTTGGGCGTCCCCGCATCCACTCCCCGCCCACTGCGCATCACAAATCCGACCGTACCAACCCCTGTAGCCGAACTCGGTATACGTGCTTGCCGAAACGGCAAGAAAGTTGGCGTTGTCGCGGGCCCGGCATAGATCATGCGAACACAGCGGAAGTACGCGATTTCGATGGGAGAGCGACGCATGAGCGAGGGCACCGCAACCGGCACCCAGGAGTTCTGGGAGGAGTTCTATCAGGACCGGGATCAGATTTGGACCGGGAAGCCCAATCCGTTGTTGGTACGTGAGGCCGCAGGGCTCGAGCCGGGTACGGCATTGGACCTCGGGTGCGGTGAGGGTGCGGACGCTGTTTGGCTTGCGGGGCTGGGATGGCGCGTTACCGCGGTCGATGTTTCCCCGACAGCGCTGCGGCGGGCGGCGGCGCATGCCGACGAGGCGGGTGTCGGCGAGCACATCACGTTTGCCGAACATGATCTGGCGCAATCATTTCCGGACGGAGAATTCGGCTTGGTCTCGGCGCAGTTCTTTCATTCACCGGTCTCGCAGGAGGACGAGCGGACGAAGGTTTTGCGGCGGGCCGCGGAGGCGGTGGGGGTCGGCGGGGTTTTGTTGATCGCGGGGCACGCGGGGTGGCCTTCGTTTATCGAGGACCGACATGACGTGCACTTTCCGACGATGGACGAGGTGCTCGACGGGCTGGCACTCGGAGCGGACTGGAACGTGCAGACCAAGGATGCGGTCGAGCGGGAAATAACGGGGCCGGAGGGACAGGCGGGACTGCGTACCGACACCGTGTTGCGGATTCGGCGGATGCGCTAGCCACGGTCCCCAGGAACCTCACAGGTAGGGCCCAGCTGGGGTCCAGCGCGGTTCGCGAGGGTAGTCACCATGACCGAATCGACGACCGCCGCGCACCGGGCGGAAATGACCGAAACGGTGATCACGCCCGTGCTGGACGTCGTGATCCCCGTCTACAACGAAGAGGCCGACCTGGGTGTCTGCGTGCGGCGGCTGCACGCCTACTTGCGCGACGGGTTCCCGTTCCCGGCGCGGATCACCGTGGCCGACAATGCGAGCACCGATGACACCATGCAAGTCGCCGAGCTGCTCGCGGACGAACTCGATGACGTGCGGGTCGTGCACCTCGACGCCAAGGGCCGCGGCCGCGCGCTGCGCGCGGTGTGGGAGCACTCCGACGCCCAGGTCGTCGCCTACATGGACGTAGATCTGTCCACCGACCTCAATGCGCTGCTGCCCTTGGTCGCTCCGCTGATCTCGGGACACTCCGATCTGGCCATCGGCACCCGGCTCGACGCGGCGTCGCGAGTCGTGCGCGGACCCAAGCGCGAATTCATCTCGCGCTGCTACAACCTGATCCTGAAAGCCTCGCTGCAGGCACGTTTTTCGGATGCGCAGTGCGGTTTCAAGGCGATGCGCACCGATGTGGCACGGCGACTGCTGCCGCTGGTGCAAGACGGTGAATGGTTCTTCGACACCGAACTTCTGGTGCTCGCCGAGCGGGCCGGGTTGCGCATCCACGAGGTGCCGGTCGACTGGATCGACGATCCGGACAGCCGGGTCGACATCATCGATACCGCGCGCAAGGATTTGCTCGGCGTGTGGCGGCTGCTGCGCGGACTGACGACCGGCGCGCTGCCATTGGACGAGCTGCGCCGCTCGGTCGGACGGGAACCACTGGTGCCCGGGGTGCCGTTGGGGATGGTCGGGCAGGTGGTGCGGTTCGCGATAGTCGGCGTCATCTCCACGCTCGCCTATATGCTGCTGTACCTGGTGTTGCAGCCCATGACCGGCGCGCAGGTCGCCAACTTCGTCGCGCTGCTGATCACCGCGGTCGGCAATACCGCCGCCAACCGCGCCTTCACCTTCGGGGTGCGTGGATCGAATGGCGTTGTGTCACACCAATTCCAAGGTCTGCTGATCTTCGGTTTCGGCTTACTGGTCACCAGCGGCTCGTTGTTCGCCTTGCACCGCTGGGCTCCCGACGCCGCCGTTCATCTGGAATTGTTCGTACTCGTGGTTGCCAATCTCATTGCCACGCTGATCCGATTCGTCGGCCTGCGCTGGGTCTTCCGTAACCCGACAGCCACCCGCACGGTGGTCACCGAGGGCGGACACCAGTGACCGCTACGCTCACGCCATCGTCGAAAGCGGTACCGCCACAATCGCGCTCCGAGCGCGAGATCCGCTGGGAATACCCGGCATTGGCGGTACTGCTGCTCGGCACCGGAATCGCCTACCTGTGCAACCTCAGTTCCAGCGGGTGGGCGAATTCCTTCTACTCCGCCGCGGTACAAGCGGGTTCGAAGTCCTGGAAGGCCTTCTTCTTCGGTTCCTCGGACGCGGCGAACTCGATCACTGTCGACAAACCACCGGCCTCGCTGTGGTTGATGGAACTGTCGGTGCGGGCGTTCGGACTGAATTCCTGGACCATCCTGGTGCCGGAGGTGCTGCTCGGCGTCGCCTCGGTGGCACTGGTGTGGGCGACGGTGCGCAGACCTTTCGGCCCGGCGGCCGGACTCATCGCCGGACTGACGCTCGCGGTGACGCCCGTGGCCGCACTGATGTTCCGGTTCAACAACCCGGATGCGCTGCTGGTATTCCTGATGATCGCGGCGGCCTGGGCGATGACCAGGGCGGTCGAGGACGGACGCACCCGCTGGTTGGTGCTCACCGGTGTCTTCATCGGATTCGGGTTCCTCACCAAGCAATTGCAGGTGCTGCTGGTTGTGCCGACGCTGGCGCTGACCTATCTGTTCGCCGGTCCGCCCAAACTCGGCAAGCGGATCCTGCAGCTGCTCGCGGCGGGTTTGTCGATGATCGTCGCGGCGGGCTGGTGGCTGCTCACGGTCGAACTGTGGCCCGCCTCTTCGCGGCCGTGGATCGGTGGGTCGCAACACAATTCGATCGTCGAACTCACCCTCGGCTACAACGGTCTCGGCCGATTGAACGGCAACGAGCGCGGCAGCGTCTTCCCCGGTGGTGGTGGCGATATGCCGCGCGGTGGCGGTGGCCGCAGCATGTGGGGCAACACCGGGATCACCCGGATGTTCGAACCGGCGCAGGGCGGTCAGATCGCCTGGCTCATCCCCGCCGCATTGGTCGCGCTTGTTGCGGGAATTCTATTGCGCGGCAAGGCTGCTCGCACCGATGGACGGCGCGCGGCGCTGATCCTGTGGGGCGGCTGGCTGCTGGTGACCGGGCTGACCTTCAGCTTCATGGCGGGCATCTTCCACCAGTACTACACGGTGGCGCTGGCTCCGGCGGTCGCCGCATTGGTCGGTATCGGCGCGGTGCAGCTGTGGCGGGATCGGCATCGGCTGTGGGTCCGGTTGTTCGCGGGGCTTGCGGTCGGCCTGACCACCGCGACGTCGTGGATGTTGTTGTCGCGCAACTCGAGCTTTGTGCCGTGGTTGCGCTGGGCGGTGCTGGTGGTGGGTGTGCTCGCGACCATTACGGTGCTGCTGCCCGCACCGCGGAAGGTGGCGCTGGTCGCGGCATTGGCCGCCACATTCGCCGGATTGGCCGGACCCGTCGCATATTCCGCCCAAACCATTTCGACCGGACACGAGGGCGGGATCGCGTCGGCGGGACCGAATGTCGGGGGGTTCGGACCTCCGCCCTGGGCCGAAAGCAACGGGGGCCCAGGGGGCGAAGGCGGCTTCGGCGGCGGCATGCCCGGTGGGCGAAATGCTGACGGCCGCAATACGAATGGCGCTGGCCGCAATGGCGCTCAGGGGCGAGAACAGGGCACCAACGAAGCGGGCAATCCGATGATGGGTGGCCCCGCCGGTGGCCTGCTCGGCGCGAGCAGGCCGAGCGAGAAGGTCATCGCACTGCTGGAAAACAATGGCTCCGACTACACCTGGGTAGCCGCCGCCACCGGCGCCAACAGCGCCGCCGGATTCCAGCTGGCCACCGAACTGCCGGTCATGCCGCTCGGCGGCTTCAACGGCAGCGATCCGTCGCCGACGCTGGATCAGTTCAAACAGTACGTCGCCGATGGAAAGATCCACTACTTCATCGGCAGTGGCAATCGCGGCGGTGCGGACGGCGGTTCCGGATTCGGCCGCTCCGGCACCAGCAGCGAGATCAGCAAGTGGGTGGAAGAGAACTTCACCGCGACCACAGTCGACGGCATCACCCTCTACGACCTGACCACAGCCCACTGATCCGCTGTTGCGGGATCCGCACCCCTTGGGAAATCCACATCGGGTGCGGATCCCGACAAGCAGTGCGGGGCCGGCGCGCAAAGCAATTCGCCCGGTGCGTGTGCCCCGGGCGATTTTGCGTTGTGGGTCAGGCGTACGTGGCTTCGAGCCACTCGGCGAACGTCGGACCCGCCAATTTCGCGTGCGAACCCGGCAGCAGCCCACCGTTCTCGAACTGCTCACGATCCGGGTTCGCCTCATCACTCGACTCGATAACCTGGGCAGGCGCACCGAGCTTGGCCGCGAGCAAACCGGCCGCACCCGCCATCGTCTCCGGCTGCGGTCCCGCGATCTCAGGGAACGGCCCGTCGAGCGACTCCGGCAACGGGTGCACCGCCAATTCCACCAGCGCTTCGGCCACCGCACGCGCCGCGACCAACTGGGTGCGCATCTTCGGCAGGTATGCGACCTCGCCCTGGGTCCCCCACTGCACCATTACCTCGACCAACTCGTGGAACTGCGCTGCGCGCAGAATCTGCACCGGCAGCGGCCCTTCCAGCAGCGCGGCCTCATGCGCCAGCTTCGCGGCATTGTATCCGGCGAGCGAACCATCGATGCCGATGATGGACACCACGACCAGCCGCTCGACGCCGGCCTTCTGTCCCGCCTCGTGCAGGTTGCGCGCCGCGGCTCGGAAGAATTCGGTCGCGATGGTCTGATCCGCGGACGGCGTGCTGGACGCATCGATGACGACATCCACACCATCGAGCGCCTCCACGAGCCCGACGCCGGTCTCGATATCCACTCCGTTGGCGCGGGAGAATGCGACGACCTCGTGCCCCTGCTCGTTCAGCACATCCACGACATGGCGGCCCAACCGTCCGGTCGCTCCGGCCACCGCGATCTTCTTGATATTCGACATGATCACCGCTCCTGTTTTCGCTGCGTTGCTCCGCTTTCACAGTGAGGACGACGCAGGGCGATCAAGTGTGACATGCCGTTCCTCGAGATCCCTTGACCTACTTCCTCGAAATCCTCTTAATGCGGCATTCATCCGAAACCCTTTCGCACGCCGCGAACTCCGGGAATGATGATCCAGTCGCGCCAACTTTCGAGCCACCAGGAAAACTGTGAGAAGCATTTCGAGATTCGTCTTAACCGTCATCGGTGCCCTCGTCGCCATCGCGCTCACCGTCGGCTTCGCCTCGACCGCGTCGGCCGCACCGGGTGAATCACCGGAACCGACCGCACCGGTCGCGACCCAGCCGATCGCCGCGGCAACCGAACCGACCCCGCAAGCCGACCTCATCGGCCAGTGCCTGGCACCCGGCGACACCATCGAGGTCAGGACGCTGGTCGGTGGTCTGCTCGGCGCCACTATCGGCGGCATCGCGGGTCTGCCCCTCTTCTTCGTCGGCGCGATTCCGGGATTGATCATCGGCGGACTCCTCGGCGTCCTCATCGGTTCCACCTCCTACGCCGTCGATGAAGGGCACCTTCAGCAGCAAGGCTTGTGCTAGTCACCCGCCCGACAACGTTGCGTCGGCAATCGCCGATGCCCCGTTAGGCCAACAAACACTGTTCCCGCGCACCGATTCGCGCGCCACGCATGATTTCCCCCGCGATTTCGTGCGCGGCGCTACAAAAGGCGCGCGGGAGCGCGTGTTGTTACCGAGGCAACTATTGGACGACGAGCTTGTCCCGAAAGTGGTTGCGCGGCAACGTGTTAGCGTACGAGCATGAGCTCGGGCACTGATCGATTCATAGACGCCGTATTCGACTTCGAACGCGCGGTGCACGCGCAGGACCCAGAAGCACAGCAACAAGCCCACATGGAGTTGCATCGCCTGTACCAATCGGCGACTCCGGAGGAAATGGCGCAGGGCGGAAAACGGCTCGCCGATGTGCTGACAGATGTACCGCCGGGACCGCGAGCCAATATCGCGGTCCTGATCGGCGCGTGCGTCGAAAGTGGCGCGGATCCGGTGGTATGCGCGCCGAGCGTGCTTGCCAATCTCGCCGAATCCCTCGACAGCGCAACCGAATTCGCGCAGCAGTGGGCGACCGCCGATGTCGGCGAAGCCCCCGATCCGGAGCATGTCGAGCTGGACCCGGAACTGTTCGAATACTTCGGCTTCGGCCCGACACTGTCGTGGTGGACGCTCGCCGACTGGAATCGGGCTGCGTTGGCCATGTTGTCGCACAAGGAAGTTCGACAGAAGTTCGGACACTCCGGTCGCGAGATCATCCGCGAGCGGCACGACGCACTCGGCGAAATCTCGGACCGGTGGGATAAATGCCTCGGCTACGCGTTGAGCGTGCTGGACGACGAGCCGGTCATCGTGCTGCACCGCGAGACCAACACCGGCTACGCCATGCGCATGACCGGCATCGGCGACAACTTCCAATTGCACACCCTGCTCGCCGACGCCCTCATCGGCGGCGGGCATATTCCGGGTGAGGCGCCGTCGGCGGAGGCGGTCGCGATGTGCCGCGATGTGCCCGGCATGGTGCACACCACCGGATCGTTCAATCTGGTAGCGCCGGATGGCAGCTGGATCTGGAACGAGGGCACGCCCTCCGATATTCCGGTCGTCGACGGCATCCATCTGCTGGTGCTGGATCCGCCTCCGTACCAACGTAGTTGGCCAGCCGGGCGCTTCTTCCCGAATATGGTCGGCGACCTTACCCTGGAACGGGTGCTCGCCCCGGATGAAACGGCCGCCTGGTTCGAGCGTGTATCACCGGCGAAGGGTCCCGACGAGGAGTAACGGCTGACGCCCAATCGGCGACTCAGCTCCCCCAGACAATCAGCGCCGCCCGCCAACTCGAATCCGCCAGCTCCACCTGGCATCGGCTCGAGCAGAAAATCAGCTCCACCCGGCGGCTCAGCTCCGGCCTGGCGGCTCAGCTCCGGCCTGGCAGCTCAGCTCCGGCCTGGCAGCTCAGCCCGGCCCCAGCTGGGGCGCCGGGCGGTGGGGCGTGCAGTGCGGCGTGTAGCGTGGCCGCCCATTGCGAGACGATCTGTTTGCGGCGCGCCGAGTCATCGGTCAGGACATCGGCCAGACCGAGTCCGCGTGCCATATCGAGTGTGGCTTGAACGAGGTGATGGGTAACCGGATCGTTATCGTCCACGCCCAGCGCCGCCACGGCCCGGCGATGCGATATACGCCCGAATTTGGCCTCCAGCGGCACAATTCGCTCCCGCAGTGCCGGATCGGCCGCCGCATGCGTCCACACCTGCAGCGCCGCTTTGAACAGCGGGCTGGTGTAGGAGTCGACCAGACCGGCCACCACCGCCTCGGTGCGCTCGACCCCGCCAGCCAGCGCGGCCATCGCCAGCGCCTCATCCTTGGACTGCTGGGTGCGGGTGTCGAACATGTACTCGAGTGCCGCGGTGATCAGTTCTTCCCTGGTCGGGAAGTGATGCTGGGCGGCGCCCCGGGACACCCCGGCCCGTTCCGCGACAACCGAGACCGTGGCGGCCGCCCAGCCCATTTCGGCCAGGCAGTCGATGGTCGCCTCGAGCAGGCGCTGCCGGGTGATCCGGCTGCGGTCCTGCTTGGGTTCGTGGGGTGTCACCATCAGTTCACTCCGAACAGGCTGGCGGCCGTGGTGGCATTGGTCGTCGGCGAAATCACGGCGCTATTCTGCCCAGGTCGGTGGACGACGCTGCAAGAAGGCCATCATGCCCTCCTGAACCTCCGGGGTGCCGAAGAAGCTCGCCGAACGTTTCGCCAGCTCCTCGGCGGAGCTGTCGAACTCAGCCAGGATGTCCGCGTTGACCAGTCGCTTGGCCTCGGCGAGACCCTGTGGGGAGCCCTTGCGCAGCTCCGCGCCCAGTCGGGCCACCTCGGCCGCCGGATCGTCGGCGGTGCTGGTGACCAGACCGATCTGCTCGGCGATATCCGCGCCGAACTTCTCGCCGGTGAGGTAGTAGCGACTGGCCGCGCGCGGGCTCAGCCGCGGCAGCAGGGTCAGCGAAATCATGAACGGCGCCAATCCGATTCGCACCTCGGTGAGTGCGAAACTGCTGCCGGGACCGGCGACGACGATGTCACAGGCCGCGACGATGCCCATACCACCTGCGCGCACATTGCCGTCGATCTGCGCGATGATCGGCTTCGGTGTTTCGACGAGCCTGCGCAGTACGCCGATCATCACCCGGGTGCGCTCATCGGCGGCAACGGCCGGATCGGCATTGCCGGCTTCACTCAGGTCGGCGCCCGCGCAGAAGGTATTGCCGGTGTGCGCGAGCACAATGACGCGCACGGCGGGGTCGGCTGCGGCATCGTCGAGGCCCTGCAGCAACTCCGCGACCAGCCGCGAGGACAGGGCATTGCGGTTGTGCGGTGAGTCGAGCGTGAGCGTCGCGAATCCATTACCGACCGCATAGCGCACGTATGGCGCGGTGGATGTCTCGGTCATCGAGCCTCCTGTCGTGGCATCCGATCCCGCCTTCGTCGCCCCGGCATTGGAACGACGCGGGCGGAATATCAGTAGGACTTCGGCAGGCCCAGCGAGTACTGGGCGACGAAGTTCAGCACCATCTCGCGGCTGACCGGGGCGATGCGACCGATGCGGGCGGCCGCGAGCATCGCGGCGAGTCCGTACTCCTTGGTGAGGCCCGCGCCGCCGTGGGTTTGGATGGCTTGATCGAGCGCCTTGATACTGGCCTCGGCCGCAGCGTATTTCGCCATATTCGCGGCCTCGGCCGCACCCATCTCATCACCGGCGTCGTAGAGCGTCGCGGCCTTCTGCATCATCAGCCGGGCCAACTCCACCTCGACTTTCACCGCGGCGAGCGGATGCGAAATACCTTGGTGCGCACCGATCGGCGTCTTCCACACCGTGCGTTCCTTGGCGTATTCGACGGCGCGATCGATGGCGTAGCGGCCCATGCCGACGGCCATGGCGGCGCCCATGATGCGCTCCGGGTTGAGGCCCGCGAACAGCTGCATGAGTGCGGCATCTTCCTTGCCCACCAGGGCATCCGACGGCAGGCGCACGTCATCGAGGAACAGTGTGAACTGGTGGTCCGGTTCGATGATGTCCATTTCCTGCGGCGTCTTGACGAAGCCGGGGGCATCGGTGGGCACGATGAACAGTGCGGGCTTGAGCTTGCCGGTCTTGTGGTCCTCGGTGCGCGAGACGATGAGCACGGCCTCGGCTTGGTCCACACCGGAGATGAAGATCTTGCGGCCGTTGAGGATCCAGTCGTCACCGTCACGACGCGCGGTGGTGGTGATCTGGTGCGAGTTCGAACCGGCGTCGGGTTCGGTAATACCGAAGACCATCTTGGCGGTGCCGTCGGCAAGTTTGGGCAGCCACAGCTGCTTCTGCTCGTCGGTGCCGTATTTGGTGATGATGGTGCCGCAGATGGCCGGAGAAACCACCATCAGCAGCAGGCCCGCACCCTGCGCGGACAGCTCCTCCATCACCAGCGCGAGCTCGTACATGCCCGCGCCACCGCCGCCGTACGCCTCCGGCAGATTCACGCCGAGGAAGCCGAGTTTGCCTGCCTCATCCCATAATTCGGTGAGCGGCTCGTTCTTGCGCGCCTTCGGCAGCACATAGTCGCGGAAGCCGTACTTCGCGGCGAGCGCGGCGACCGCGGACCGCAGTGCCTTCTGCTCATCGGTTTCGATAAAGCTCATGCCTGCGCCTCGCTGACGCTCGGCTCCGGCATGCGCTTTCCGCACTGACACATGATTCGTTCGCTTCGCTCTCTCATGAGTTCTCCTGGGATTCGGTGGGATCGACGACGGCGAGCACTGCGCCGACATCGACCTGCTGGCCGACGGTGACATTGAGGGCGCTGAGCACGCCCGTGGCGGGCGCGGAGATGGTGTGTTCCATCTTCATGGCCTCCAGCCACAGAATCGGCTGGCCCTGTTCGACGGCGCTGCCGACCTCCGCGCCGATGCGAATCACGCTGCCCGGCATGGGCGCGAGCAGTGAACCGTGCGCGACCTGATCGGCCGGATCGCTGAAACGCGGCAGTCTGCGCACCGAAACCGGTCCGAGCGGCGAGTCGACACAGACCAGGTCGCCGTAGCGGGCGATATCGAATTGCCTACGCACCAGACCGCGTTCGCCCGGAACCGAGAGGACCACACGCTCCGGACCCGCCTCTACCAGTTCGAGGCCGTCGTGACCAGCAACCGCGACTCCGGTTCGGGTGAAGCGGTAACCGATGTCATGCGTTGCGCTGGTGCGGCTCTCGTACGACTTGTGCTGCGACTGCGAAGGTAGATTCCGCCAGCCCGCGGGCAGCCCGGCGCCGACCCTGGCCGCCTTCCGGTTCGCCGCGGCATCCGCGAGCGCGGCGGCGACGATGGACAGTGCCTGATCCGCTTCGGACACCAGCGGCGCGGACAGCGAATCCAATCCGTGCGTTGCGAAGAACGCGGTATCGGTGTCCCCGGCCAGGAATGCCGGATGGCGCAGCACCCGCACCAGCAGATCGCGGTTGGTCACCAGACCGTGAATCTTGGCTCGCTGCAGCGCTGTTGCCAACAACCGTGCAGCTTCACCGCGAGTCTCGGCGTAGGAGATGACCTTCGCCAGCATCGGGTCGTAATGCACACCGACGACCGAACCGTTCACCACACCGGTATCCAGGCGTACGCCGGGACGGTCGAGAATGTCGAATTCGGTTGCCACCAGCGGGATATCGATCCGATGCACCGTCCCGCTCTGCGGCTGCCATTCGTGCGCGGGATCCTCGGCATACAGCCGGACCTCGATCGAATGCCCACGTAGCGGTGGCGGCGCGGCAGCCAGCTGGCCGCCAGCCGCGACCTCGAGCTGAGTCCGCACCAGATCCAATCCGGTGGTGCATTCGGTGACGGGGTGTTCCACCTGCAGCCGGGTATTCATCTCCAGGAAGAAGAACTCCCCCGCCTCGTCGGCGAGGAATTCCACGGTCCCGGCACCGATGTAGCCGATTGCACCGGCCGCCAGTGTGGCCGCCTCGAACAATCGCTCGCGCATGCTCTGTCCATTGGCCGTGCGCGGGAGCCCTGCGTGGTCACGCTTCGCTGCCGCCTCCGGGCCTGACCCGCGCTCGCCGTCGATCCGCTGGACCAGCGGCGACGGCGCCTCCTCGATGACCTTCTGGTGGCGGCGTTGAATCGAGCATTCCCGCTCGCCGACGGCCCAGATAGTGCCGTTGGCATCGGCCATGACCTGGACTTCGATATGTCGTCCGGTCTCCAGGTACCGCTCGCAGAACACCGTCGGATCGCCGAATGCCGATTCGGCTTCCCTGCGTGCGGCGGCGATTTGGGGTTCCAGGTCGGCGAGCTCGCGCACCACGCGCATACCGCGCCCGCCACCACCGGCGGAGGCCTTGATCAGCACCGGCAGATGCGCCGCGGTGACCTCGGCCGGGTCGAGTTCGGCGAGTACCGGGACTCCGGCCGCATCCATCAACTTCTTGGCAGCGACTTTCGAACCCATCTGCTCGATAGCCTCGACCGGCGGGCCGATCCACACCAACCCCGCCGCCAGCACGGCCTGTGCGAATTCCGCGTTCTCGGAAAGGAATCCGTAACCCGGATGGATCGCATCAGCACCGGTGGCCAAAGCCGCCTCGATGATCAGCTCGCCGCGCAGGTAGGTCTGCGCGGGTGTATTGCCCGCAAGACGTACCGCCGCATCGGCTTCGGCGACATGCGGTGCCGCGGCATCCGCATCGGAATAGACCGCGACGGTACCGAGACCCATGCGACGACAGGTCGCGAAAACCCGACGGGCGATCTCACCGCGATTGGCTACCAGAACATTCGTGATAGGCCCACCCGGCACGCGAGCGCCGACCCTCATCGAATCGCTATGCGATGCTGTCATTTTCCCTCACATCCGGAAGACGCCGAAGCCATCGGCGCCCTTGACTGGGGAATTGTGGATGGCCGACAACGCCATTCCCAATACCGTGCGGGTGTCACGGGGATCGATCACACCGTCGTCATACAGCCGCCCCGACATGAACATCGGCAGCGATTCGGCCTCGATCTGCGCCTCGACCATCGCGCGCATCCCGGCGTCGGCCTCCTCGTTGAACGGAATGCCCTTGGACTCAGCGGACGCACGACCCACGATCGAGATCACACCGGCCAGCTGCGCACCGCCCATGACAGCGGATTTCGCACTGGGCCAAGCGAAGACGAACCGCGGGTCGTATGCGCGACCACACATGCCGTAATGGCCCGCACCGTAGGACGCGCCCATCAACAGCGAAATATGCGGCACCTTCGAATTCGAGACCGCGTTGATCATCATCGCGCCGTGCTTGATGATGCCCTTCTGCTCGAACTCCTTGCCGACCATGTAGCCGGTGGTGTTGTGCAGGAACAGCAGTGGCGTATTGGACTGATTGGCCAGCTGGATGAACTGAGTCGCCTTCTGCGACTCCTCCGAGAACAGCACACCGCGCGCGTTGGCGAGAATACCGACCGGATAACCGTGCAGCTCCGCCCATCCGGTGACCAGGCTACTGCCGTAGAGGGGTTTGAATTCGTCGAAATCGGAGCCGTCGACAACGCGGGCGATCACCTCGCGCGGATCGAACGGAATCTTCAGGTCGGACGGGACAATTCCGAGCAGATCTTCCTGGTCGTACAGCGGATCGATCACCTCGGCGCGCGGCGCCGGGCCCTGCTTCTTCCAGTTCAGCCGCTTGATAATGGAGCGGCCGATGCGGATGGCATCCTGCTCGTCGACCGCCAGATAATCGGCCAGACCCGAGACGCGCGCGTGCATATCCGCGCCGCCGAGCGATTCGTCATCGGATTCCTCGCCGGTGGCCATCTTGACCAGCGGCGGTCCGCCGAGGAATACCTTGGAGCGCTCCTTGATCATCACCGTGTAGTCGGACATGCCCGGGATATAGGCGCCACCGGCGGTGGAATTGCCGAAAACCAAGGCGATGGTCGGGATTCCAGCTGCGGATGCCCTGGTGAGGTCGCGGAACATCCGTCCGCCGGGTACGAAGACTTCCTTCTGGGTCGGCAGGTCCGCGCCGCCGGATTCGACGAGTCCGATTACCGGTAGTCGATTCTGCATGACGATGTCGTTCATGCGCAGGTTCTTGCGCAACGTCCACGGATTCGACGTGCCGCCGCGCACCGTCGGATCCGGTGCGACGATCATGCATTCGACGCCCTCGACAATGCCGATACCGCACACCACACTCGCCCCGACATGGAAGTCGCTGCCCCACGCGGCAAGTGGGCACAGTTCCAGGAATGGCGAATCCTCGTCGATGAGCAGTTCGATGCGCTCGCGCGCGGTCAACTTGCCCCGCTTACGATGCCGGGCCAACTTATCCGGGCCACCGCCGGCGATGGCCTTGGCGAATTCGGCCTCCACCTCGGCGAGTTTGGTGGTCATGGCCTCGGCCGCGGCCGTGTATTCCGGCGATGCGGTATCGAGGGTGGTGCGTAGTGTCGTCAAGACTGGTACCCCAATCGTTTTGCCGCCAGTCCGGTCAGGATTTCGGTTGTGCCACCGCCGATACCGAGAATGCGGATATCGCGATACTGCCGCTCGACCTCGGATTCGCGCATATAGCCCAGGCCGCCGAACAACTGCACGGCCTGATTGGCCACCCATTCGCCCGCCTCCACGGCGGTGTTCTTGGCGAAACACACCTCGGCGATCAAATCGGTTTCGCCATCGGCACTGCGCTGCACCACATCTCGGGTGTAGACGCGAGCCACGTCGATGCGGCGGGCCATCTCGGTCACCGTATTCTGCACCGCCTGCCTGCTGATCAGCGGGCGGCCGAAGGTCTCGCGATTGCGCACCCAGTCCAGGGTCAGATCCAGGCAGCGCTGGGCCTGTGAATACGCCTGCACCGCAAGCCCGACCCGCTCGCTGACGAAGGCGCCGGCGATCTGATAGAAGCCGGAATTCTCCGGACCGACCAGATTCTGCACCGGCACCCGAACATCCACATAGGACAGTTCGGCGGTATCGGATGCCCGCCAGCCCATCTTGTCGAGCTTGCGGCTGACCGTGAAGCCCGGCATGTCCTTCTCCACCACCAGCAGCGAAATCCCGCCGGAGCCCGGACCGCCCGTGCGCACGGCGGTCACCACGAAATCGGCGCGCACGCCCGAGGTGATGTAGGTCTTGGCGCCATTGACGATGTAGTGATCGCCATCGCGGCGCGCGGTAGTCGTGAGATGGCCGACATCGGAGCCGCCACCCGGTTCGGTAATGGCGAGCGAGCCGATCTTCTCCCCGGCCAGTGTCGGGCGTGCGAAGCGCTCGATCAGGTCTTCGTTACCGGAGGCGATGATGTGCGGTACCGCGATACCGCAGGTGAACAGCGAGGCGAACAGGCCGCCGGAACAACCGGCCTGATGCATCTCCTCGCAGACGATCATGGCGTCGATACCGTCACCACCGGAACCGCCTGCGGATTCCGGGAATTGAATGCCGAGCAGCCCGAGCGCTCCGGCCTTCTTGTGCAGTTCGCGTGGGATCTCGCCGTCGCGCTCCCAGGCATCGAGGTACGGAAGGACTTCTCGGTCAGCGAAACCCCTTACGGTGGCGCGCAATTCGCGCCGTTCCGGCGTATTCCACGGACTCATAGCAACTCCAATGGGATATCAACATGACGCGAGCGCAGCCATTCGCCGAGCCCTTTGGCCTGCGGATCGAAGCGGGCCTGATAGGCCACCCCCTGCCCGAGCAGACCCTCGACAATGAAGTTCACGGCACGCAGATTCGGCAGCACGTGTCGGGTAACAGTCAGCGGCGCGGCCTCGGGCAGCAGTTCCTTGATCCGCCGCACCGTCAGCGTATGCGCAAGCCAGCGCCACTGCTCATCGGTGCGCACCCATACACCGATATTGGCGTTGCCGCCCTTATCGCCGCTGCGGGCCAGCGCGATCGTGCCCAGCGGCGCTCGGCGAGTTCCGTTGGTGGGCAATGGCTCCGGCAGCTGCGGCTCGGCCACCTCCGCCAATTCCAGAGTGTCCGACGCGGGCGCGATATCGACGCGCGTGCCTTGCGGCAGCACCGCCGCATGCGGCACCTCGGCGGCATCGACGAATCCCGGCGTGTAGACCCCATACGGCGAACCATTGCCGGGCAGGCTGGTGAAGTTGGCGCCCGGATAACTGGCCAATGCCAGCTCGACCGCGACATTGGAGAAGGAGCGGCCGACCTTGTTCGGATCCGGATCGCGCACCACGCAGCGCAGCAAAGCGCTTGCCTGCTCCTCGGTTTCGGCATCGGGCCGGTCGAGGCGCGCCAGCGTCCAGGTCAGCTCCGCGGGCCGCACGGGCAGCCAGGACTCCAACTGTCGTTGCGCCAGTGCCGCTTTCGCCTCGATATCGAGGCCGGTGAGGACGAACTCCATCTCATTGCGGAAACCGCCGAGGGTATTGAGCGACACCTTGAGCCGTGGCGGCGGCGCTTCACCGGTCACCCCGCTGATCAACACTCGATCCGGGCCTTCTCGACTCAGCTCGATGCTGTCCAGCCGCGTAGTGACATCCGGCCCCGCATAACGTGCTCCTTGGATCTCGTACATCAGCTGTGCCGCAACGGTATCCACCGTGACCGCACCGCCTGTGCCCTGATGCTTGGTAATGACACTGCTGCCATCCCTGCGCACTTCGGCGATCGGGAAACCCGGCCGTCCGAGATCGGTCAACTCGGTGAAGAACGCGAAGTTACCGCCGGTGGCCTGTGTACTGCACTCGATGACATGTCCGGCCACGACCGCACCGGCAAGCTGGTCGTAATCGGTTCGCCCCCAACCGAAATGGGCGGCGGCCGGGCCGACGATCACCGAGGCGTCGGTGACCCGACCGGTGACCACGATATCCGCGCCCGCATTCAGACATTCGACGATGCCCCAGGCACCGAGATAGGCATTGGCGGTCAGCGGCGACCCGAGGCCGAGCTCGCCCGCCCGGCTGAGCAAGTCGTCACCCTCGACATGCGCGACCTTGGCATCGAGTCCCAGATCCGCGGCGACCTTGCGTAGTTTCTCCGCGAGCCCGGCCGGGTTGAGGCCGCCCGCATTGGTGACGATCTGAACATTGCGTTCCAGCGCCAGCCCGAGGCAGTCCTCGATCTGCCGGACGAAGGTCTTGGCATAGCCGAGGCTGGGATCCTTCATCCGGTCGCGGCCGAGGATCAGCATGGTCAGCTCGGCGAGATAGTCCCCGGTGAGCACATCGAGTTGCCCGCCCTCGAGCATCTCCCGCATGGCACTGAGCCGATCACCGTAGAACCCGGAGCAGTTGCCGATTCGGATCAGCTCCGGATCGGCGGCCAGCATACTCATCAGCTGGAAGGCCCTCCTGTGCGGCGAACCGTCCCGGCGCGCCGCGTTGCGCCGCCGGTGAAGTCCGCGTTCCGGGTCCAGCATCACACCGGATCCAGAAAAAAGCAAGCATGCGTGCTTGTTAATTGCTCCCGTGCTTATCAGCGGACAGGATGCGCGAGGCAGAATGACCAGATGTCGTCCGTCATCCTGTTCGCGCTGGCCGGGTTCCTGCTGGGCGGGGCCTACTCCACCTGGAAGACCGCCCGCCCACTCGCCATCGCCCTCATGGTGCTCGCGGTACTAGCCGCCGCGGGTGCGGTCGTCTGGTTGATGTAGGTCCCACTCAACCACCACGGAGCGCGTCTTACGAGCAACGTCCGCGGCCCGTCTCACGTCCGTTGACCGAAGCGCACGCACCGCAGGCTCGAGGCCCCACCGCCGCGCGAGCGCACCCCCGACGCCGAACGCCCCACACAAGCGACCACCACGGAACGCGTCCTACGAGCAACCTCCGCGGCCCGTCTCACGTCCGTTGACCGAAGCGCACGCACCGCAGGCTCGAGGCCCCACCGCCGCGCGAGCGCACCCCCGACGCCGAACGCCCC
>NZ_JBFANH010000027.1:0-82034 GCF_040674755.1 Nocardia sp. NPDC049737
ACTCGCGACTTCGTCGCATGCGCTTCGACGGCTCGGACGCGAGACGGGCCGCGAACGGGTCGCTCGTAAGACTCGCTCCGTGGTGGTTGGTGATGGCGGGGCCGTTCGGCACCCGGTGCACGCATGCGGGAAGGCGAGTCCCGTGACTTCGTCGCATGCGGTTCGACGGCTCGGACGCGAGACGGGCCGCGAGCTCCTCGCTCGTAAGAGCCGTCATTGCAGAGTCTCGCAATCGACTCGCCTTCGATGGTCTGCCCCGTATGCGCTGCGGGGTGCCCGGTTGGCACGGACGTATCGTCGGAGCCATGGCTGTTGTGAAGATCAATGCGATCGAGGTTCCGGAGGGCGCGGGCCCCGAGTTGGAGAAGCGATTCGCCCATCGCGCACATGCGGTCGAGGGCTCGCCGGGCTTCCTCGGCTTCCAATTGCTGCGGCCGGTGGCCGGGGAGAACCGGTACTTCGTTGTCACCCAGTGGGATTCGGAGGAGTCGTTCGCGGCGTGGCGGGACGGGCCCGCGCGCGAGGCGCACGCCGGCGAGCGGCAGAAGCCGGTTTCGACGGGTGCCTCGCTGCTGGAGTTCGAGGTCGTACTGGACGTCGCGGCCAAGTCCGCTTCCTGAAACCGCTGGACAGACGCGGCGCGCGACTCGCCCATCCCGGCCTGGGCAAGTTGCCCGCCGTGTTGACGGCGAGTGCGAGGGGATGTCACAGTTCGAAATGACAAACGCGAGGGTGACGCGGTAATTCGGTGAAATTCCGAAGCGGTCGCGCCACTGTGTTCTTGCACCGAGTCCTTGGTGCCGGAAAGCCAGACACCGGCACCTTCGCACCGAACAACTCACGGGACGCGCATCCCTAGGAGGACTCGAATGGCTATCGCGCATTCACCGAGTCGGGCAACTGATTCACTCGGCACGCTGCTCATCGCAGTAGGCGTCGTTCTTCTCGCATTGCTCACGCTGTACCTGGTCGGCTTCGATCAGGGCGTCATCTCGCGCAGCGGGATGTATCTGCATGAGCTCATGCACGACGGACGCCACCTGCTCGGTGTGCCGTGCCATTGATCGGATCGCTCAAGACCCTGCTGCTCCGTGGCCTGCTGGTCGGCCTCATCGCCGGCCTGCTGGCTGCGACAGTGGGCTACTTCGTCGGCGAACCCAAGATCGACACCGCCATTTCTATCGAAGAAGCCAATTCCGCTAAAGAACAGGCCGCCGAGCACGCCCAGGAACCAGCCGGGCATACACACGGCGACGAGGAAGAACCGCTGGTCAGCCGTTCCGGACAGAAGTTCGGGCAGTTCCTTGCCCTCGGACTTGCCGGGCTCGCGTTCGGGGCGATCTTCGCTTCGGTCGCGTCTTTCGCGCGCCGATACACCACCTTGTCCGGACCGAAGCTCGCGCTCGGATTGGCATTGGCAGGTTGGACCGCGATCGTAGCGGTGCCGTTCTTCAAGTACCCGGCCAATCCGCCCGCCGTGGGTGAACCGGACACAATCAACCAGCGCACCCTGCTGTGGTTGGCGGCGGTGCTACTCGGACTGGCTGCGGTCGGCATCGGGCTGTACGTCTACAAACTGCTTGCCGCGCAACTCGGTACGATCCGGCTGATCGCCGGGGTCGCGGCGTTCGTGCTCATCGTCGTGCTCGGGTACATCCTGTTGCCCGGCGTCAACGAGGTGAACGACGACTTCCCGGCCGTTCTGCTGTGGCAGTTCCGTGCGACATCGCTCGGCGAGACGGCCACGCTGTGGGCCTGCCTCGGTCTCGGATTCGCGGCACTCACCGAATTCGCCACGCGCGATAGCACTCCGGTACGAGAAACGGCTGCTACCGCAGGCTGATCCGGAGTTCGGAACGCGAAAGGCAGTGTCGGTTGTATGACCGGCACTGCCTTTTCCGCACAGCCACGAACCGACCCACCGCGCTCGATTTCCGTGGCATTCATCGGACTCGTAGTAGCGCTGCTGTGCGGCGTCGGCGAGGCCATCACATACATCGCTGTGCAATTGGACCGCCCGAACGCCGATATCGGCTCGCTCGCAACAGGTCTAGCTATTCGCGGCGGCATCTATCTGGTGGTTCTCGGCGTTGCCGTCCAGATGGCGCGCGGTGCCCGCTGGGCCAAGACGGTACTCACCTTGGGCATCGGTGTGATCGGCCTGGCCTCGTTGATCATCGAACCACTGGCAGCCACGTTGTCCGCCAAGCAAATCGGCGACCTGTTCGACAACCTCACCGCATCCGCGGTGATCACCGGAACCTTCCGCACCGGGCATATCCTCGCCGTCCTGATCGCCATCCCCGCCATGTACCACCCGAGTGCCCGCCGCTACTTCCGAGGGGAAGCGAGGCAATTGGTGTCGCATAGGTAGTGGCTATCGCGCACAGGCTATTCGGTATGTGCGACAGCATTATTGCCAGCCGGGGCGGACCAGGCCGGATTCGTAGGCCATGACTACGAGTTGGGTGCGGTCTCGCGCGTCCAGCTTCATGAGGATGCGGCTGACGTGGGTGCGGGCGGTGGCGGGGCTCATAAACAGGCGCTCGCCGATTTCGGCATTGGTGAGACCCTCCGCCACCAGGGTCATCACCTCGCGCTCGCGGTCGGTCAGTTCGGTGAAGGCGGCGGGTGGGGGCTGTTTGGCATGGGCGGAGAATTCGGCGATGAGGCGGCGCGTGACACCGGGCGAGAGCAGGGCATCACCCGCGGCGACAACTCGGATAGCACGGACGAGATCAGCGGGCTCGGTGTGTTTGACCAGGAATCCCGTTGCCCCCGCGCGCATGGCCTCGAAGACGTATTCGTCGAGTTCGAAGGTGGTCAGGACGACCACCCGCACATCGGCGAGTTTCGGATCCGCAGCGATCATTCGGGTGGCGGCAAGTCCATCCAGAACGGGCATTCTGATATCCATCAGGACCACGTCGGGGGTCAGACTGCGGGTCATGCGGACGGCTTGTTCACCGTTATCGGCCTCACCCACCACCTGGATGTCGTCCTGTGCCTCGAGCAGTGCGACGAAACCGCCGCGCACAAGTGCCTGATCGTCGGCAACAAGCACCCGAACAGGCCCACCTGTCGAATTGCCGCGGGATCCCGCGTTCATCGCGCCTCCTCCTGAGCCCCCATCTGGGACGGTAGCCGAGCCACCACGCGGTATCCGCCACTCGGCCGAGGGCCGGCGATGAGCTGTCCGCCGAGGGCGTGTGCGCGCTCGCGCATGCCGAGAATGCCATTGCCGCCGCTGGCTCCGGACTTCGATTGTGTGCCGGTGGCGCGAGCATTGTCGATGGTGATCTCGACCGAATCGGCGGCATACCGGATGGTCACCGCGGCCGGCGCGCCGGGCGCGTGGCGGACCACATTGGTCAGCGATTCCTGGATGATGCGCGCCGCCGCCACATCGACGACGCTGGGCAGCTTGTGTGCGGTGCCGATAATGCGGGTGTCGACCGTGAGACCGGCCGCACGGGTGCGCTGCAGCAATGCGTCCAGGTCCTCGATGCTCGGGGCGGGACTACGTGGGGCGGGCGGGCGGGTCTCGAGGCCGTGGGCAACCGAATTGTCTTGGACCCGTTGGAATTGCGCAGGCGTGGATTCGGGGCCAGGCGCGAGGTCCGAGTCGCGCACTTCGGCCGCACCGAGCGTCGGGCCGCCGCTGCGGATCGCGTGCAGCAACGTATGCACCTCGGCCAACGCATCCTTACTCGCCGTCTTGATCGCCGCGAGCGCCGATTCGGCCTGCTCCGGCTTCTTGTCGAAGAGCTCCAGCGCCACCGACGACTGCACATTGATCAGCGAAAGACTGTGCGCCAGTACATCGTGCAGCTCACGGGCGATCGCGAGCCGCTCCTCGCTGGCCCGCCGTTCTCGCTGCGCCTCCTCATCACGACGCGCCGCCTCGGCCCGCTGTCTGCGCGCGACCAGCACTGCCTTGCGTTGGCGGATCCCCTCCGCGATCGCGACCAGTATCCCCAGCCAGGCGATCATGCCGAATGCCAGCCACGGGTCGGCCGGATGCCCGATCAGCGCGGGCAGCGGCCAGAGCAGCACGAGATAGCCGATCGGTGCGAGCGGATATGTCCACCAGCGTGATCCGACGATCGCGGCGCTGATGAATGCGATCACCAGCGAGATGAAAATCGGGCCGTAGCCGTAGCCGCACAGCAGATACACCGCACAGGTCGTGACCGTAACGAGCAGCGCGGGCAGCGGGTAGGAACGGCGTAGCAATAGCGCCACCGGTCCGATGAGCAACAGCACATAGCCGAGCCAGTCGAGCGAGTGCACTCCGGTCTGGCGCAGGTTGGCATTGCGGCCCCCGGCGACCTGGATCACCGCGACGACGAGCGCGAGTACCCAGTCCTGGACGGCCGGGCCACGTTTCGATTCCCCTAGCGCTGTCACATGTGCAGCCTATTAGCCCGGACGCGTCACGACGTCCGCCGCGCTACGTATGCTCGTCCTCCTCCCCGAATATATTTCCGATCGCGGCTGCCCACATGGTCACCTCACGGGCCGTCAGTCGAGGTGACGCCCAGGATTTGGGCATTCCCGAACCCCCTCGCTCCGCGACATTGGCGGCGCATACGCCGCGCTGGTGCTCATCGTCGGCGCCGCTGCGGTGACCGGAGCATATGCTGGGCGACATCAATCCTCGCGGCCGCTTTCACCGTCTGTTCGTATGCCGCCGTACGTACGCCGAGCATCGCCGCTCGACGGATGTGTCACCCCTGGTCGGTGGCGGATTCTCGGTGCATGACAGATTCCATCGTGGTCACCGCAGGGCTGACCAAACGCTACGGCACCCACGCAGCCGTCGACCGCGTGCATATGAATGTCGCGCCCGGCGAAATCTACGGCTTCCTCGGCCCGAACGGTGCGGGTAAGACGACCACGCTGCGAATGCTGGTCGGTTTGATCCGCCCCACCGAGGGCACCGCCACCGTTCTCGGACATACCCCCGGCGATCCGGCCGTGGTCCGCCGCATCGGCGTCCTCATCGAGGGACCCGGCTTCTATCCCTATCTCACCGGCCGCGACAACCTGCGGGTGCTCGCGAAATACCGCGGCCTCGACCGCGCCGATGTGGCGGATGCACTCGACCGCGTCGGCCTCGCCAATCGCGCCGACGATAAATTCCGCACCTACTCCCTCGGCATGAAGCAGCGCCTCGGCGTCGGCGCGGCCCTGCTCGGCCGTCCCGATCTGCTGATTCTGGACGAGCCGACCAATGGCCTCGACCCGCAGGGCATGGCCGAAATGCGGGAGCTCATTACAACTCTCGCCGGGGACGGTCACACGGTGCTGTTGTCCAGCCACATGCTCAGCGAGGTCCAGGAGATCTGCGATCGCGTCGGGGTGATCTCCGGCGGACAACTGCTCACCGAATCCACCGTCGCCGAATTACGCGGCGCCTCTTCGCTTTTACTGCGCGCCGAACCGCTGGAGGTGGCATTTCCCGCGGTACGCCGCGTGGTCGGCGAGCGCTCGGCCATGTTGACCGCGGGTGGAATTCGAATCGAGGCGGGTGCTGCCAACGCCCCGGTGGTCGCGCGTGCGGTCGTCGAATCGGGCGCGGACCTGCTGGAACTGCGGACCGACGAAAAGTCCCTGGAAGAAGTGTTCTTCGAAATGACCCGATTGGAGCCGGTGAAATGATTGGGAAAGACCTGTTGGCAAGCACGCAAGCGGAAATGCTGCGACTGCGCAAGTGGCCCGCATTCTGGATCATTCTCGGCACCTGGATCCTGCTGAATCTCACCTTTTCCTACCTCTTCAACTACCTCGCCTACTCCTCCGGCGATATGAAGACGATGTCGAACGGTGTGCCCAAAGACGTGCTGCTGCACCAGATGTTGCCCGCCGCGGTGCCGGAGGTCTTCACCCAGGGCATGGCAATGTTCGGTGGCGCGCTGATGCTCATTCTCGGCGCATTGACCATCGGTAGCGGTTACGGCTGGGGCACTTGGAAAACCGTGCTCACCCAGGGTCCGTCGCGAAACAACGCCATCGGCGGTGCGCTGGTCAGCCTGGCGGTCACGGTAATCGGGCTGGTGTGCGTCGCATTCGTGGCGGATGTCGGGGTCGCGTCGACAATCGCGATGACCCAATCGCAGTCGCTCGCACTGCCCGGCCTGGGGCAGGCGGCGAACGGAATCATCACCGGCACAGCGATTCTCGGCATGTGGACGCTGGCCGGTGCGCTGATCGGCGCGATCGCGCGCGGTCCGGCCCTGGCTGTCGGGCTCGGACTGGTTTGGGTGCTGGTGGTGGAGAATCTGCTGCGCGGCGTGGCGGCGATCTTCAGTCCGATCAAGGTGCTCACCGATCATCTGCCGGGTACGGCGGCGGGCTCGATGGCCGGTGCGATGCGGACCGTCGACGGGCCTTCGACGCCGGGTGTGCTCGATATCCTGCCGCGGGCTCAGTCGCTCGTCGCGCTGCTGGCGTACGTGGCACTGTTCGCGGCGGGCACGATGTGGCTGGTGCGGCGGCGCGATATGGCCTGATTTTCAGTAGCCGAAAACCGTTGGTGGACAGCAGTTCGTCAACGGTTCGGCGCATTCTCCGACAGTGCGGAACGGGCCAATTCGGCCAGCGCCGCCGCGATCTGCGCGGAGGTGAGGCCCCGTGTCCGCTGCTGCTGATAGACCTCGGCAGCCAACGGCGCGAGCAGCGAATCGACCATGGCGTCCGGTTGACCGACACCGGCTGCAACCAAGAGCGACCGGACGTGCGCGAACCAGAAGCCGTAGGCGCCTGTCGCGAATCGTGCGCCGCCGGTCTCGGCACCGAGCACCAAATCCGCGTGCTGGTCCAATAATTCGACCATGGCGGCATAGAACGCAGCGAGTCGTTCGGCGGGTGGCGCGCCGGGACCGAGCGGCGGCGCACCGCGCAACAACTGCTCCTGCAGTGTGCGTTCGTGTTCGTCGAGCAGTGCGACGGCGATCGAATTCGTATCCGGATAGCGGCGATACAGCGTGCCGCGCCCGACCCCCGCCGCCTTGGCGATGTCGTCCATCGTGACGGTGCGCGGATCCCGCGTTGCGAACAGTTCGGCGGCCGCGGCGAGCACCTTGGCCCGGTTGCGGGCCGCGTCCGCGCGCTCGGTCGGCGCCGCCGGATGCCCGCTGAGCAGGTCCATATCGCTGTTCATGATCCCGACTGTACTCGACATTCCATGTAACTGGACATTGTGTCCGGTTGTCCGTTACCGTATCAACCGGACAAAGTGTCCAGTTATATCTACGGGAGAAATCATGAGCACGTTGTTGCATCTCGATGCCAGCGCCCGACGTTGTTCCATCAGCCGGGAACTGAGCGCGGCATTCGCCAAGGCATGGCGCGCCGAGAATCCGGACGGCAGCTACATCTATCGCGATTTGGCTGCCGAGCCCGTGCCGTTCATCGACGAGGCATGGACCGAACTATGCGATGCCGTCCTCGCCCAACCCGGCACCGACCTGCATCGCCTCACCGAACTGATCCGCACGCCGGAACAGACCGCCGCGTGGGCGATCGTGGAGCCACTGCTGACCGAGTTGCTGGCCGCCGACGTGATTCTCATCGGCACCCCGATGTACAACTACTCGATCCCGGCCGCACTCAAGGCTTGGCTCGATCAGGTCACCTTCCCGCGGATGTCATTGGGCGACAAGCGTTTTGTCGTCGTCTCGGCGCGTGGGGGCTCCTACGCACCCGGCGCCCCGAAGGCCGCCTTCGACCACCAAGAGCGCTACCTGCGCGATTTCTTCGCGGGCCATTTCGCCGTCACCGACACCGTTTTCGTCAATGCGGAACTCGCCAACTCGAGGCAGGACCCGGCATTAGCACATCTGCGCCGCAAGCATGACGAGTCCTATTCGGCCGCAATGGAATCCGCGCGCGAGCTGGCCAAGGGGCACTGATGAACTGGATAATTCTCGGCATCGCCGGACTGGTGGAGATCATCTGGTCACAGAGCATCAAACCGACGCAGAACTTCACCCGCCCGGTCCCGACCCTCATCTGCTTCGTGCTCGGTGCGGTCGCGGTGTACCTGCTCTCGCGGGCCATGCAGACGCTGCCGGTCGGCACGGCGTACGCGGTATTCACCGGAATCGGCGCAGTCGGGGCGATCAGCCTAGGTGTGGTGATCAACAAAGATCCGATGAGCGCCGGACGGCTGCTGGCGCTGACGCTGATCCTCGGCGGCATCGTGCTGGCGCGCGTCACCAATCCGGAGTGAGCAGGTCCGGCGGTACAGTCCGAAGCATGTTCGAACCAGTGCGGGTACCCGATCTATCGTCGCGCCCCTTCAGGCTCGAGGTCGAGCGCACGATGGCCGCGCTGCCACCGGCGCTGTACCTGGCCTGGACCGAGCGGTTCGACCACTGGTTCGCGGCCCCCGGCTCGGTCCTCATGCGCCCAGTCGTGAACGCGCCGTTCTTCTTCGAGACCGACCACCAGGGCATGCGCAGCCCGCACTACGGACGGTTCATTCGTCTGATTCCGGACCAGATCGTCGAGCTGACCTGGGTGACCGGGGCCGGTGGCACCGAGGGCGCGGAAACCATGGTGACGGTCGAGCTCATGCCGATCGACTCCGGCACTCGACTTCGCTTGGCGCACGCGGGATTTGCCGATGAAGCTGCCCGCGACCGGCACTCACAGGCCTGGCCGCTGGTACTCGAGCAACTCGATCAGCACACCGACGAGCCCGCCTGACCACTGTCCACCGAGGCGCTCGATTCGGGCTGGCCTTCGCACGCGCCGCTGGGGCGGCGGGGGTAGGTTCGACTGCGAATTGTGATTCACACATCTTCGAAAGGATCGTGATGCCCACACGTACCGCGCGCACCGCTTGGACCGGAGGCCTCCAGGACGGCTCCGGACAGGTCGAGCTGGCCAGTTCCGGTGTCGGCAAGTACGACGTCTCCTTCCCCAAGCGCGCCGCCGACGATGCCGACGGCACCACCAGCCCCGAGGAACTGATCGCGGCCGCGCACTCCTCCTGCTTCGCCATGGCCCTCTCGGCCCAGATCGGCAATGCCGGCGGCACGCCCGAGAGCCTGGACGTCACCGCCGATGTGACCCTCGGCCCGGATCCGGACGGCGGCTTCCGCATCAGCGCCATCAAGCTCACCGTCCGCGGCCGGGTCTCCGGTCTGGACGCCGACGGCTTCGCAGCTGCCGCGGCCGCCGCCAAGGCGGGCTGTCCGGTCAGCAAGGCCCTCGCCGGGGTGGACAACATCACCCTCGACGCCGCCCTCGCCTGACTTCCCGGCTCCTCGCACCGCAGGTGCGAGGAGCCCAGTGGTTATGCGAGCGCATGCATACCGCCCCAGCGCATCCGGTATCGCAACCGCACACCCCACATGAGTGTGTGAGCCTGCGACAAGGGGCGCATGCTCACCAACCGTTTCGACACCCTGTAGTCCTGGCTTGTACGCACGTAGGCGTATGGCGAATGCCGTCGACAGGCCGATGTACGGGTGGGGGTATCAGGAGCAGGGTTGCGGCATGAACATTCTTACTCAACCCGAGGCCATCACCTTTTGGGCCGATCACTATGACGGCGGATGGCATCCCTGGCCGTTCTTCTGGATCTTCCCACTGCTGTTCTGGGCCGCCATCATCGTCTTCTTCGTCGCGCGGCGGCGGTTCTGGGGTCACCAGAGCGGAATCGGCGTGCTGCGTACCGCATTCGCGCGCGGCGAGATCACCGAGCAGCAATATCGGAGTCGACTTGCGGTGCTGCGCGAACGCGGAGGAAAGCCGCGCGGCGGTGAAACTCCCACCACTTGAGCCGCATTCCGCCCCAACGACCATCCGACCCGATTCACGGGAGACCACAACCATGAGCATGACCTTCGGCATCGTCATCACACCGCGTTCCGGCGCCGAATGGGCCCGCGCGGCCCAGCGCGCCGAGCAACAGGGCTACCGGACGATCCTGCTTCCGGACACCCTGAACACCCCATCCCCATTCCCGACACTCGCGGCCGCCGCCGCAGTGACCACCACCGTCCGGCTGCGTCCGAACGTCCTGGCCGCGCCCCTGCGCAATCCGGCGGTCACCGTGCGGGAAACCGCCGCACTGCAACTGCTTTCGGACGGACGATTCGAACTCGGCATCGGGTCGGGGCGACCCGATGCGAGCGCCGAGGCCGAACGGCTCGGTATGCCTTGGGGTTCGGCCGCCGAACGTCGCGAGCAACTCATCGCCACCGTGCATGCGGTTCGCGAACAGGTCGACCCGGCGCCGCCGATCATCGTCGCCGCGAATGGTCCTCGAATGCTCACTGTCGCAGCGGATTTCGCTGATCGCGTGCTGCTGGCCGCCGGACCGGACGCCACCGAATCCGATCTCGCCGAGATGGTCCGGATCGTGCGCGACAATACCGATCGCGATGTGCGCTTCACCCATCAAATGGTCGGCATCGGTGACGAACTGCCGTTCTGGTTGAGCAAGCGGCTCGGACTCACCGCGCACGGCCTGCGCGCAGCCGGCTCGGCGGGTGTGCTCGACGGCGATCCGGCCACCATCACCGAGGTGCTCGAATACCGCAGGGAGAAGTACGGCATCGATGAACTGATCGTCCCCGGCGAACTGGCCGAAGCCTTCGCCCCGGCGCTGGCCCGGTTCACGAGCTGATACGAAAAATGCCGCCCACCGGAATCCGGTGGGCGGCATCTTCTAGCCGTTGCGACTTACTCGCCAGCTGCTTCGGCCGCGGTGCCTTCGCCCGCACCCGTGAGCACGACTTCTGGCTTCTCCTCGGTCGCTGCCGCCTTGGTCAGCTTCGCCTTGCCGGTGAAGGTGAACTTGGCATTCTCGCCGGAGCCCTCCCCGTCCCAGCCTTCGACGTCGACCACGATGGTCTGACCCGCACCGATCTCGCCGAAGAGGATCTTCTCCGACAACTGGTCCTCGATCTCGCGCTGGATGGTCCGGCGCAGCGGCCGAGCGCCGAGCACCGGATCGAAGCCGCGCTTGGCAAGCAGTGCCTTGCCCTGCGGGGACAGCTCGATCTCCATGTCCTTGTTCCTCAGCTGCGTAGCGACGCGGCCGATCATCAGATCCACCATCTCCACGATCTGATCCGTGGTGAGCTGGTGGAAGACGATCACGTCGTCGATGCGGTTGAGGAACTCGGGCCGGAAGTGCTTCTTCAGCTCGTCGTTGACCTTGAGCTTCATCCGCTCGTAGTTCGAACCCTCGGCGTTGGACTGGGTGAAGCCCAGGCCGACCGCCTTGGAGATGTCCGAGGTACCCAGGTTCGAGGTGAAGATCAGCACGGTGTTCTTGAAGTCGACCGTACGACCCTGGCCGTCGGTGAGACGACCGTCCTCGAGGACCTGCAACAGGGTGTTGTAGATCTCCTGATGTGCCTTTTCGATCTCGTCGAACAAAACGACCGAGAACGGCTTGCGGCGCACCTTTTCGGTGAGCTGGCCACCCTCTTCGTAGCCCACGTACCCGGGCGGGGCACCGAAGAGCCGCGATGCGGTGAAGCGGTCGTGGAACTCGCCCATATCGATCTGGATGAGCGCGTCGTCATCGCCGAACAGGAAGTTCGCCAGCGCCTTGGACAGCTCGGTCTTACCGACACCGGACGGACCGGCGAAGATGAACGAGCCCGAGGGCCGCTTGGGATCCTTCAGACCGGCGCGTGTACGGCGGATCGCCTTGGAGACGGCCCGGACCGCATCCTCTTGGCCGATGATCCGCTTGTGCAGCTCGTCCTCCATGCGGAGCAGACGGGTCGTCTCCTCCTCAGTGAGCTTGAACACCGGAATACCGGTCCAGTTGGCGAGCACCTCTGCAATCTGCTCGTCGTCGACCTCGGCCACGACGTCCAGATCACCGGAGCGCCATTGCTTCTCACGCTCGGCGCGCTTGGCGACCAGCTGCTTTTCCTTATCGCGCAGCCGCGCCGCCTTCTCGAAGTCCTGCGCGTCGATGGCGCTTTCCTTCTCCCGGCGCGCATCGGCGATCTTGTCGTCGAATTCGCGCAGGTCCGGCGGGGCGGTCATGCGACGGATACGCATGCGAGCACCGGCCTCGTCGATCAGGTCGATCGCCTTGTCCGGCAGGAACCGGTCGTTGATGTAGCGGTCGGCCAGCGTCGCGGCGGCAACCAGCGCGCCATCGGTGATGGAGACCCGGTGATGCGCCTCGTAGCGGTCACGCAGACCCTTGAGGATATTGATGGTGTGCTCGACCGTCGGCTCGCCGACCTGCACCGGCTGGAACCGGCGCTCCAGGGCGGCATCCTTCTCGATGTACTTGCGGTACTCGTCGAGAGTGGTCGCACCGATGGTCTGCAGCTCACCGCGGGCCAGCTTCGGCTTCAGGATGGAAGCGGCGTCGATCGCGCCCTCGGCGGCACCCGCGCCGACGAGCGTGTGCAGCTCGTCGATGAACAGGATGATGTCGCCGCGGGTGTTGATCTCCTTGAGCACCTTCTTCAGGCGCTCTTCGAAGTCACCGCGGTAGCGGCTGCCCGCGACCAGGGAACCCAGGTCGAGGGTGTAGAGCTGCTTATCCTTCAGCGTCTCGGGGACCTCACCGTTGACGATGGCCTGCGCCAGACCCTCGACCACGGCGGTCTTACCGACACCGGGCTCGCCGATGAGGACCGGGTTGTTCTTGGTGCGGCGGCTCAGCACCTGCATGACGCGCTCGATTTCCTTCGAGCGGCCGATGACCGGGTCGAGCTTGCCTTCGAGGGCGGCCTGGGTCAGATTCCGACCGAACTGGTCCAGCACCAGCGAGGTGGACGGTGTCCCGGCCTCGCCGCGTGAACCGGATTCGACCGGCTCTTTGCCCTGATATCCGGACAGCAACTGGATGACCTGCTGGCGCACCCGGTTGAGATCGGCACCCAGCTTCACCAGCACCTGCGCCGCGACACCCTCACCTTCACGGATCAGGCCGAGCAGAATGTGCTCGGTGCCGATGTAGTTGTGGCCGAGCTGCAGCGCCTCGCGCAGACTCAGCTCCAGCACCTTCTTGGCACGCGGGGTGAACGGGATATGACCGGACGGGGCCTGCTGGCCCTGGCCGATGATCTCCTCCACCTGGCTACGCACACCCTCCAGCGAAATACCAAGGGATTCCAGCGACTTCGCCGCTACGCCCTCGCCCTCGTGGATCAACCCAAGCAGGATGTGCTCGGTGCCGATGTAGTTGTGGTTAAGCATCCGGGCCTCTTCTTGGGCCAGGACAACGACGCGCCTCGCGCGGTCGGTGAACCTCTCGAACATCGCTCCCTCACTCTCCTGCTCCGACATTCTGGCGTCCGACGCTTCTGTGGCGTCAGCCTGCCATGAAGCCCGGGGGTTGCGGCCCCGGACTCCACTCTAGTTGGCCGGGGATTACGCCGCCTCCAGTCCACCCTATTGGGGACCAGCGACAGCACGGTCATTCACTCATAACGTGCTTGTTGCGGGATACGTTTCCGCTCGGGTTTTGCCCTCAGCGAAATCGCCGGTCGTCGCTTCCCAGTCGTGGTGTCAGCCGGTGAACGGCGGGACGAACTCGCACGGCACCTCGCGCGCATGCCCCGGATCGAGGGCGTTGAGCACGAAGCGGGCGGTGCGGGGACTGCCCGCGATGGCCAGATGTTCGGAGTAGTCGGACGCGCAGCCGTCCTGGACGACGATATTCGTGGCATTCGGCCCGGGCACGAAGCCCGAGTCGTAGGGGACGACGATCTCGTCGAGGCTGCCCATGATGTTGGTGTAGGTGATGCCGGGAACGTAGACGCCGTCGCTGTTGAGATCCCGCAGGAAGGCCGAGTCGCGCAACAGCTCGGTGCAGGCTTCGCACAGCGAACCCGCCGCCGCGTGGAAGTAGGCCCCGGCGCCGAGCCGGTCGGCGAACGCGGCCACATCCGCACCGCCGCCCGCATTGGTACCGCGCCAGGCCGGTGCGATCGATACATATTTATCGATCTTGTCCGCCCCGCCGAGCCGCTTGGCGTAATAGTTCGGCATTACCGTGCCCTGCGAATGCCCGACCACATCCACCTTGCTCGCCCCGGTTGCCGCGAGGACCCGATCCACGAACGCACCGAACTGCACCGCGCTCTGCTCGATCGGCAGCATCCCGCCCACCGCGGAGATCGGCCACGGCAGATCGTATGCGCCATAGGTCAGCGAGAAGACGCAGTAACCTTCGTTCGCGAGCAGCGGTGCGTAGAGTCCCCAATTCGTCTGTGCCCCACCACCCGTACCGTGCGCGAGCACAACGGGATTGGGATGCTCCGCGCTGGGCCGGCACCCCCAATCATTCGAACCCGGCAGCGAGCCACCATGATTCACCAGCTCGTTCGGAATTCCGGCAAAGAAGTTGTAGTCGACCGGATACTCCGCCTGCGCAATGCCACCCGCGCCAATCCACAGCACAGCCAGCACGGCAACGACGAGCGCGGAACCGGAAACACTCCGCATGAAGACCTCCAAATCTGGAACGTGTTCCAGAACGTAGCGCAACTTATCCTCACCCGGAGGGCAGTTCGCGCAAGTCAGCCGCGAATCCAGTTCCCCTCCCGATACTCACCAGCTATGCGCCCGACAGTGTTTCGACCGCTCGCAGGGTGCGAGTTACCGGCGTCGATTCCGGAGGCGTACGGCCCTCGCGGCGAGGAGGCCTTACTGGAACACGTTGCCGTATTGGCGGGCGAGCCGACTTGACGGTGGCTCGCGGCATGCTGGTCCCGCGCTCGCGCAATTGCCGCGACCGAACCGCGCCGGCCGGTGAGCCGGCGTGCTGCCCGCCAGCCGCGCAGCAGTGCCCGATTGCCGTCCTGGTTACCGCACGGCAGGCCCGCCAGCGTCCGGTAAGGGGCCGAACTCAAAAGCACCGTTTTCGGCCCGCAGACGGCCCGTCAGGCGGTTCCCGCCGGCGCTGCGGCATCGCCCCTCCGGCGCGTGGCCCGCAGTGCGGAATTGGATGTGCCTGCCGCGTAATCGTTCGCGAGAATGTAGTCCGACCTGGCGGATTCGCAGTTCGCATACCGAAACCGCCGTCGACGAGCCGATTGCTGATCGACCCGCCGACGGCGGCATAGAACTAGCAGTTACTGCGGTCGATTCCTATGCGAGGGGATGCACACCAGTCCGCTGCGCACCGAACTGCCCGAATCCATGCTGCTGGGCCATGATCGGCGCCCGGTAGTACTGACCGGCGGTCTGCGGGCCGCTGCCCGGCACCGACTGAACGGGTGAAACCTGCTGTGCGCCAACCGAACCCGCGGCATGCGCGCGGCCGTGCTGGATGCCCGCCACGAAGAGCGCCCCGGTCAGCACCAAAAATGCCAATGTGTGCAGAATCGCACGGAGGATATTCCAACGGACCCAAGCGGATTCGAAATCGGCACGCACCTTTGCCAGATCACCGATCTGGCCCGGATCGCCCGCGGCGGCCAGTTGATCGTTCAGAGGAACATTCAATCCGGAGGTGACCGCGAAGGCGATCACATTCAGTGCCAAGGCCACACCGAGCCAGATCAAGATGGTGCGGTGTTCCTTGCCCAGGTGCAGCGCCGCCGCGAGGAAGGTGAAACCGACGGTGCCGAGGAATCCGAGCATGAACCACGGGTTGATGATGACCACATTGATCTTCTGCATCACATCGATCATCGCGCGATCATCGGTGCGGTTCAGCGCGGGCATCACCGATATCGCATAAGCGTAGAAAACGCCCGCGATCAAGCCGGTTGCGAGCGTGGCCGCCACCAGCGCGGCGAGTCGTAGCGCGAACATGAATTTCTCCTGCCTCGAAACCCGGACCTGGTCCGATTTACTCGGTCCGGCGATGTTTCAAGTACACCGGTAGCCGTCGCGACCATCCATGGTTCAAGCGCTCGGCCACCTAAGCGAGAGTCCACGCCGCTACGGCGTCACAAGTCGCGGTCGGAGATCAACCCACTCTGCATGGCCAAACCGGCCAGTCGGACTCTTTTCTGATTCTGCGGCAGATTTTCCACACCGAACTTGGCGAACAGTGCCCGCAGATGAGTCTTGATCGCATCGACGCTCAGGAACAATTCCTCGGCGATCTGTTGATTCGAAGCCGGCGACGCGAAACCAGCACCGTTCTTATATGGGCGGCACAGCGCGACCAGCACCGCGCGCTGGGTATCGGTCAGCGAGCGCAGCGTGGGAATAGTGCCGGTCGAGGTCCGCGTCGCGTCATCGACCACACCACCGAAATCGTGAAACGACACCAGCGAGGTGCCGACCCGGATCCGATCGCCCGCCATCAGCCGCCGCCGCCCGACCAGTCGTTCTCCGTTGACGAAGGTGCCGTTGCGGGACAGGCCGTCATCGACGATCGTCCAGTGCGCACCCAGATATTCGACCGCCGCATGCAGCCGCGAGACCTCCGCGTCCCAGCGCAGCGCCAGATCGGCCTGCGGGGAACGCCCGATGGTGACGCGCTGCTGGTCCGGGGTGAGCATGAACTCCTGCTGCCGACCCGAGTCATCAGTGAATCGCAACAGCGATCCGACGAAACCAGTCACTGCGCCGATACCTCATCTCTCCATACCGCCAGTGACGCTCTTCGCACAGTTCCATGGTGCCGCGTCCTGGTACCGCGAGCAAGATCGAGTCGACTGCAGACCTTCCTCATATCGAAGGCCTATCACAAACGACCGCCGCCCGGGCGTCGCACGATTCGCCCGGGCGGCAGCCCAATAAAATAAGAACTCAGCCCTTCGCGGCCTTGTTGTACGCATCGGTGATGTCGGCCGAGATACGACCCCGCGCGGACACCTTGTGTCCATTCCGGCGCGCCCACTCGCGAATTGCCGCGCTTTGTTCACGATCGATCGAGACCCGGCTCTTTGCGGCTCCGGGAGCAGCAACCGCCGCCTTGACCCGCCGCCGGCCACTCACTCGCCGAGCACTCGAAACCCACTCTTCCAGGCCGTCGCGCAGCTTCGCCGCATTTGCCGACGACAGGTCGATCTCGTACGACACACCGTCGATCGCAAACTCAATGGTCTCGTCCGCGATGGACTCACCATCGACATCGTCGATCAGGCTAACGGTGACCTTCTTTGCCATGAGATGAACGTCCTCTCGAAATCGTGCGACCCGCATACTAGGCCGATTACCCGAGGCAAGAATACCCCGAATTCGAAAAATTCCAAGACGAGGGCCGAGCTATGCAATCCGATCGTCAGCGAGCGACTGGACGCACAATTGGGAACAGTATCGTTTCCCGGATTCCCAATCCCGTGAGTGCCATCAACAACCGATCGATTCCCATACCGGTACCCGTTGTCGGAGGCATGCCGTGCTCCATCGCCGCGAGGAAGTCCTCGTCGAGTGCCATCGCCTCGTCATCACCTTGTGCGGCAAGCCGCGCTTGATCCACGAACCGCTCGCGTTGGATCACCGGATCGACCAACTCCGAATAGCCAGTTGCCAACTCGAAGCCGCGCACATAGAGGTCCCACTTCTCGGTAACTCCGGGATTGCTGCGATGCTGTCGGGTCAGCGGTGATGTCTCCACCGGGAAGTCACGCACGAAAGTCGGGGCGTAGAGCTTGTCACCGTACTGGTGTTCCCAGAGTTCTTCGACAAGTTTGCCGTGGCCGTAGCCCTTGTCCTCGGGAATTTCCAGTCCGACCCGATCGGCGAGTGCACGCAATTCCTCGATCGAAGTTTCCGGAGTCACCGAAACACCAAGTGCATCGGACAGCGACGGGTACATCTCGACCGTGGTCCACTCGCCGCGGAGATCGTATTCGGTGCCATCGGCAAGGGTTACCACCTGCGTGCCGAAGACCTCCTCGGCAACTTCCTGCACCAATTCCCGAATCATCCGCGCGGAGTCATCATAGGTGCCGTATGCCTCATAGGTTTCCAACATTGCGAACTCCGGGGAATGCGTGGAGTCCGACCCCTCGTTACGGAAGTTCCGGTTGATCTCGAAGACCTGTTCCAGCCCACCGACCACACATCGCTTGAGGAACAGCTCGGGCGCAATTCGCAGGTAGAGATCAATATCGAGGGCATTGGAATGGGTGACGAACGGCCGCGCCGCCGCACCACCGTGCAGCGTCTGCAGCATCGGCGTCTCCACCTCGAGGAAGCCCCGGCGTTCGAGCGCATTGCGCAGCGCGCGCACCACCGCGACCCTGGTCCTGGCCATTTCCCTGGCCTCGGGACGCACGATCAGATCGACATAGCGCTGCCGTACCCGCGACTCCTCGTTCATCTCCTTGTGCGCCACCGGCAGCGGCCGCAGGGCCTTGGCCGACATGGCCCAGGAATCGGCCATGACGCTCAATTCACCGGTCCGTGAGGAGATCACCTCACCGCGCACGAAAACGAAGTCTCCGAGGTCTACATCGGCCTTCCAGGCCGCCAGCGCGTCGGCTCCGACACCGTTGAGGCTGATCATCGCCTGCAGTTTGGTGCCGTCGCCCTCCTGCAGCGTCGCGAAACACAGCTTGCCGGTATTGCGCAGGAAAATGACGCGCCCGACGACACCGACCCGCAGACCGGTCTGGGTGTCGGGCTCGAGCTCCGGATAGGCGCCCCGAATTTCGCCGAGAGTATGTGTGCGCGGCACCACCACCGGATAGGCCTCACCGCCATCGGCGATCAACCGCTCGCGCTTCTCGCGCCGAATCCGCATCTGCTCCGGAACGTCGTCCGCGGCGGGCGCGGGACGGTTGGCTTGCCCCGCAGGAACCGAACCCGCGGAGCGACCGGATGAAGGCGTGTTCGGGTTGCTCACGTTCAACAACACTAGCGGGCACCGGAAATCGATTTGCGGCCCGCCCGGGCACGACCGACCGCTAACGAATCAGCCGCGCCCGGAACTGTCCTTCATGTCCTGTTTCGCGGCCTTCTCCGACACCACGAATAGCGGGCGCGCTCCGGCAATCCTACGAAAGCCATTGCGCACCCGTATGTTTCGAGATGGAAGTGGTTCGGCCAGAAATTTACAGTGTCGCCAGTGCCTCGACCTCGCGGGCGAAGTGCGGCGCGCGGACCCCGACACCGAGCAGGCCGGCCGCCTTCAATGCCTGATAGCCACCGATCACATCGGTGGCCCGATGCAGACCGAGTTCCTGCAGCGCGGCCGCGGCGAGACTGGAGGTATAGCCCTCCGAGCAGACGATGATCCATTCCACATCGTGATCGGTGGCCAGCGCCAGCCGGGCCGAACTCGACGGATCCAGCCGCCATTCCAGGACATTGCGTTCGATCACCAGTGCGCCCGGCAGTGCGCCCTCACGTGCGCGCTGCGCCTGCGGCCGGATATCGACCAGAATCGCGCCCCGATCCAGCGCCTGCGGCGTTTCGAAGGCATAGATCCGATTCAGGCGGGCCCGCGCGTTCTGGAGCATCTGATCGATGGTCAAACGGGTCATCACATATCACCTTCGGGCTGGTCGGTGAGGACTGTTCGGGAGCGCCGCAGGGTGCCGTGGCCGGTCACCTCGTAATAGGACATCGCGGTGAGCGGCGGTGAATAGGCGTGCACGCTGAGCGTCGGATCGAGCGGCCCGACGGATTCCACGGCAGTGCCGTTTCGAGCGACCTGCAAGCAGTCGCTAGCGGCGCCGTTTCGAGCGACCTGCAAGCAGTCGCTAGCGGCGCCGTTTCGAGCGACCTGCAAGCAGTCGCTAGCGGCGCCGTTTCGAGCGACCTGCAAGCAGTCGCCAGCGGCCGGTGCGCGCATCACATCGTGCACCCAGCCGATCGGGAACGAGGCCTGATCCCCCGCGGTCAGGGTGCGTCGGCGCAGTTCCGTTCCGTTCCAGCGGAATTCCGAAAGCGCGCCGCTGAGCACGGTCAATGCGCCGAGCGAGCCGGCGTGATCGTGCAATTCGGTGGATTTGCCGGGCGTCCAGCTGATCAGCCAGACATCGACCTCGTCGTCGGAAAGCAGCCGGGTGGCCCAGCGCTCATCGGTCGGCCAAATTCCATTGGCGGGCAACAGATGGTCGTAACGTCCCGCGAGTACGTCTTCGGCGCCCTCGTCGGTCAGCCGCAGCAGATCGGCGGGACGCAGGCGGGTGGGTAATGCAGAAGAGACGGCACGATCCAGCGGCGGGGTAGCCGAAAGGGCATTACGTGCGGAATTGAGCGAAAGAACGGAAGAACGCATCAGCGAATCTCCAGGAGTATGTCAACGGTCGAGGGACTTGGTCAGCCTCGAACGGTCGAGGCAGGTCAGCCTCGACAACACTCCTGGGTGCTCACGCGGGAATACACGGGAGCGAGTGTAGCAGTGCCGAAACCGGCGGCAAAGTGGCCGGTCATGCGCGAGCACCCCGGGCAGGCATATCAAGCGCCCTTACGGCGCTGATTGCGCTCGTAGACCAGGCGCAACCCGGTCAATGTGAGATGCGGCTCGTGGTGGTCGATGGTCTCCGATTCCGGCACGATCAACGGCGCGGTGTGGCCGGTCGCGACCACCGCGACATCGTCACCGGCGAATGCGTCGAATTCATCGCGAATCCGATCGATCAGGCCGTCCACCAAACCGGCGAAGCCGAATATCGCACCGGATTGGATGGCCTCGACGGTGTTCTTGCCGACCACCGAACGCGGCCGCGCCAACTCGACCCGGCGCAATGCGGCGCGCTCGATGAGCGCCTCGCCGGAGATCTCCACACCCGGCGCGAGCACACCACCGAGAAACTCGCCCTTGGCCGATACCAGATCGACGGTGGTGGCCGTACCGAAATCCACGACAATCGCGGCCGTACCGAAACGATGATGGGCGGCAAGGGTGTTCACGATGCGGTCCGCGCCGATTTCCTTGGGATTGTCCACAAGTAGCGGAATACCGGTTCGCACACCGGGTTCCACCACCACATGCGGCACGTGATCCCAATAGCGAGTGAGCATCGATCTGATCTCGCGCAGTACCGGCGGCACGGTGGACAACGCCGAAACCCCGACGATCTCCTCCACCTGCTCACCGACCAATCCGCGCACCTGCATGGCGAATTCGTCCGCGGTCAGCAGCGGATTGGTATGTATCCGCCAGTGCCGCACCAACTTCGCGTGATTACCACTGCCCGAGAACAATCCGAGCTCAATGCTCGTATTCCGGACATCGATGGTCAGCAGCATCGGCTCAGGCGTGAGCGACGGACACGGCGGCGGCAGCCCGCGTAACCACGGAGGGCCCCGGGAACGCCGCATCGGGCACAGCGGTCAGCGAGCGCGGGGTGACCAGACCGGAACCCTCCGGGGCATGCGCCGGATCGGAACCGAGATCGGTCGCACGATTGTGCTCGTCGACGAATACGACCTTCGGGGCGTATTCCTTCAGCTCCGCCTCGTCCATCATGCCGTAGGCGATCAGGATGACCAGATCACCGGGATGCACGAGATGGGCGGCGGCGCCATTGATTCCGATGACACCCGAACCGCGCTCACCGGCGATCACATAAGTCTCCAAGCGGGCGCCGTTATCGATATCGACAATGCAGACCTGCTCACCCTCGAGCAGATCGGCGGCGTCGAGCAGATCCTGGTCGACGGTCACCGAACCGACATAGTGCAGATCGGCATGGGTCACCGTGGCGCGGTGGATCTTCGACTTCATCATGGTGCGCAACATCGCTGTCGCCCTTCCTAAATATTGGCCTGGGCAGGCTGGGAGTCGGTCGCGGCGGTGCGCGAATCGGGGAGTGTGGGGCCGCCAGCGACTGCTTGCAGGTCGCTCGAAACAACGTCGCTCGACACAACGTCGCTCGACACAACGTCGCTCGACACAACACCGCCACCATCGACGGGCGCGCCGAGTGCGACGGCGGTGTTGTCGATCAAGCGGGTCGAGCCGACCTTGGCGGCGACGAGCAGGCGCGCATTGCCGTTCGCGGGGGCGGGGCCGAGTGCGGACGAGCGCAATTCGAGATAGTCGACATCGACACCGGGAGCCGCGTCGAGCACTGCGCGGGCCGCGGCCAGCACGGCATCCGCACCGAGCGCGCCGGCATGCCGACCCGCGGCCAGCGCCGCCGACAGGGCCAGTGCCGATTCCCGTTGTGCCGCATCGAGATACCGATTGCGGGAAGACAGTGCGAGGCCGTCGTGTTCGCGAACCGTCGGCAACGGGACGATCTTGACGTCCATATTCAGATCGCGCACCATCTGGCGGATCAGGGTGAGCTGCTGATAGTCCTTCTCTCCGAAGAATGCCTCGGTCGGGCGCGCGATATTCAGCAGCTTGGCGACCACGGTCAGCATGCCCGCGAAATGCGTCGGGCGGCTGGCACCTTCGAGCTCGGCGCCGATCGGACCGGGATGCACGGTGGTGCGCGGGCCGTCCGGATACATATCCGAGGCGCTCGGCGCGAATACCAGCTCCACGCCCTCCTTGCGCAGCAATTCGACGTCTGCGTCGAGGGTTCGCGGGTATTTGTCCAGATCCTCGTTTGCGCCGAACTGCAGCGGATTCACGAAAATCGAGACGATGACCACCTGATTGGTCCGCTTGGCCCGGCGCACGATCTCGAGATGCCCCTCGTGCAGTGCGCCCATGGTTGGTACCAGGCCGACGGTACGTCCGACGCCGCGCAGGGCCTTGGAGACCGCGGCGATCACCTCGGGATCGTGGTGCACCGTCAGCTCGCCGCGCCGATACGCGCTCTGCTCGATATGGCGCTCTCCGGGCCCTCCGTGGTTACGCACGCCGCCTCCTCCGGGCCCGTCGATCGCGCCGGGAAAACTTCGGATCCATCATCGGCCTCCCTCCAGCAGCTCGATCAGAGCCGGATTGGTCTTGGCGCGCTCGGCCGTGCGCAGCGACATGGCGCGATAGCCCGCGGCCAAGCGGGTATCGACGGCGGCCATGGCGCTCAGATGTGCGGCAACGGCATCCGCATCACCACGCGCCACCGGACCGGTCAGCGCGGACTGACCGCGGCGCAGGGCGTTGTCGAGGGCGGCCGAGGCCAATGGGGCGAGCAGACGTTCAGCCAGACCGTTCGGTTGATCGTCGACGATCTGCTGGCCGAGCAGGCCGGGGCCAGCGAGTGCGGCGCGTAATGCGTCGACCGCGTCCAGCACCACCGTGACCAGGTGATTACTGCCGTGTGCGAGTGCGGCGTGATAGAGCTGGCGATTCTCTTCCTGCACCCGAACCGGCTCGCCGCCCATCTCGATCACCAGCGATTGCGCGATGGCGAAGCCGATTTCGTCGGCGGCGGTAATGCCGAAGCAGGCATTGCCGAGCCGGGCGACGTCCTCGTCGTGTCCGGTGAAGGTCATGGCCGGATGGATGGCCAGCGGCAATACGCCACGCTCGGCCAGTGGAGCAAGCACGCCCACACCATTGGCGCCAGAGGTATGCGCGACGATGGTGCCGGCGCGGACCACATCCGCGGATACGAGCCCGCGCACCAGCCCGGGTAGTTCGGCATCGGGTACCGCGAGCAGCAGCAATTCGCTGCGTGCGGCCACCTCCTCGACCGGCAGGATTTCGGATTCGGGTAGTCGCGTGCGGGCCCGATGCACCGAGGCATCGGAAATGGCAGCCACGCCGAACACCACGTGTCCGGCGCGCTCGAGCGCCGCGCCGAGTGCGGAACCGACGCGTCCCGCCGAGACGATTCCCACCGTCAAGCGTGCAGGCGCGGGGTCACCCGAAGCAGCGTTGTCAGGGTTGACGCTTCTCGAGGTCAACGTTGTCCTCTCGATGTCGTTCCAGTCCCGGACAGCCGGGTACCAGACGTTACGCACCGAGAATATCGGCCCATCCTTCGCCGATGCCACGGGGCACCCGCGTGATTTACACCGCAGTGTTGGATTTGCTCTGTCTTTTGGCAGCGCCTTCGGCGCCGCGTGTTCGCAGCCAGGGAGTGCGTGGCCCTCACCGCTCGCGCCGGATCAGCGTCCGGTACGGCGTCCGTTTTCTTCCGACTGCAGGTTGGCCATGATCTCGGCCACCGAAAGTCGACGCGACGAATTGCCGGAGTCGGCTTCCGGATCGACGCGGCGACGGCGGCGGGAGGTGGCGGTGCCCGGCGGCGGGACCGTGGTCGTCGGGCGTGGGGCGGGCTCCGGATTCGGGGTCGGCTCCGGTGCCGAGAAGTCCTGCTCGGCTTCGGACGCGGTCGGCTCGGGCTCCGGCAAACGCGGCGGCACGGTGTACTCGAGCGGCTGTAGCCGCGGCGGAACACCGGTCTTATCCGGATCCTCGGTGAACGCGTCGGCCCAGCCGCCAGTGGTGGCCAGCGGGCCGGTGTCGTGCATATCGTCGACCTCGGCGTCGGTGATCTCTGAATCGACCAGATCGTCGAGATCGTCGATCTGGACGATAGCGGTCTCCGCGGTCACCGGATCGTCGAAGGGACTCGCGAAGCGTGGAGGCTCCGGATGATCCGAGTCGAAGACAGGGGTGAAGGTGCTAGGAGATTGCTGAAACGCCATGTCCAGCCAGCTGTCGGCATTCGCCGAGCTATTGTTGGCCGAATTTCCGGATGCGCTCGGCAACTCCTGAATCCGGGTCGCATCGGCGCGCAATGCGGGTCGATCCATCGGCAGATCACCGTCGAAGAGCCGCTGCAGGCTCTCCCGGAGCACGGTGAGTTCGGCGCGCAGGGCGGCCATTTCGGTCGCATCGGCACCCACTTCCGCGCGCACCCGCGCCTCGACGCCGAGCTCGTATTCGCGTCGGGCGGTCACCTCGCGTTCCAACTGGAGTTCGTACACCGTCTGCAGGTCACGGACCTTGGCCTTATCGATCGTGGCTTCCTTGCGGTACCGCGTCGCGGCCAAAGCGCCGATCACGGCCGCCCACAGCGCCGCCACCAAGCCGATCCGAACAAACTGCAGACGGTCACTGAAAACCAGGAAAACGCTGGCAACCAGACCGAGCAGAATCAATACGCCGATGAACAATTTTCCCGCGTCGTCCCGCCGTCGACGAGAGGTGCTGCTACGGGAGGGTGAAACCATGCACGCCAGGGTAGCTTGATCAGCCAGCCGCGCCCAGATTCTCGCGCAGTGATTCCGCCAGGATTATTTGCTATGTAGTTGCCGGATCATCTGAAGGATCCTCCGGAGCCCGACAGCAGTACTCCAGCCACAGTGCCGCAGCTACCAAAGCCACCCCCGCCAGCATCCCGACAATTGCGCCGGGGCTATCCGCCCCCGCCGCATTCAAGGTGTCGCGCTGTGGATAAACCCACAAAAGGAAACCCAGCCATACCCCGGCAGCAAGCGAGCCGACTTGCGCGGACGCCTTGGCCAATGCGACCGCGCGGGCCGCGGTGATCGGATGCAGCTGATGGCTGCCGTCACCGATCTGATGTTCATTGACCCGCGCGCGGATTACGAAACCGAGTGCCACTTCGATCGCGGCGACCGGATAAAGCGATGCGCCCGCGTAAATCGAGATCGGCGGGAAACTGCCATAGGCCATCCGCGTGAGCAACCACGCGATGAGGGCCGCGACGACGACATTCGCGATGAGATCGAAAATCCGGGTCGGCTTCAGTTTCACGACGCCGATCCCTCCGCGGCTGCCGGCAGCACGAATTCGGTCGGTCGGACACCCGCGCGTTCGGCCGCGTCTAGTTCGGCGAGCCAGTCGCGCACCAGCCGCACGGTGCCATCGACCTCGAGTTCCGCGTCCGGCTGCACATCCAGCCACGGGATCAGTACGAAGGCCCGCTTGTGCGCCTGCGGATGCGGCAGGGTCAATTCCGGATCGTCACTGCGACTGACCGCGCCGTCCTCGGCACACCACACCACATCGACATCGAGAGTGCGCGCGCCCCAACGCACTTCGCGCACCCGACCGGCGGCCTGCTCCAACTGCTGGCCGAAGCGCAACCAATCGTGCGGGCCGAATTGCGGATCACCGACCAGCACAATGGCATTGAGATAGTCGTCCTGTTCGACACCGCCCCACGGCGCGGTCGAGTACACCGGCGACACCGCCACCACCCGCTCCCCCAGCCCGTCGACGACGCTGCGCAGATGCGCGAGCCGATCGCCCAGATTCGAGCCGATCGACAAGACGGCGTGACTCATGCCACCACTCCCCGCTGCCGCGAGGTGACCACGCGGACATCGGCGAAGGTATGCGGAATGGGCGCGGACGGTTTGTGCACGACGACCTCGACCGACTGGATGCGTGGATCGGTCATCACATCGTCGGCGATATCGGCGACCACCTTTTCGATGAGATTGCGCGGCGGCCCCTGGATGATCTGCACGGCCCGCTCGGCGAGGGCGCCGTAGTCGATGGTGTTCGCGAGGTCATCGGTGGCCGCGGCGGCGGCGAAATCGGTCCATACCGTCAGATCGACCAGGAATTCCTGGCCGTCGCGGCGTTCATAGTCGAAGCAGCCGTGATAGCCATACGCGCGCAGGCCGCGCAGCTCGATCCGGTCGGGCTGGTGCCCACCAGCCTCCCGGCCGCTATCCCTCATCGAATCGCTGCGCGATGCTGCGGTCATAGAACGGCTCCTCGGGGGCTCTGCCTCGCAGCGCGCTGCCAGGCATCGGTCACGGCAATGGCATCGAGCGAGGCACGCACATCGTGGACGCGGACACCCCAGGCCCCGTGCAGGGCGGCCAGCGCCGACACCGTCGCGGTGGCGGTCTCCCGGCCGTCGGGCGGCCGCGGGCCGGTGGCATCGGCGAGCAGGGAGCCGAGGAAACGTTTACGAGAGGCGCCGATAAGTATCGGCAGCCCGCGGCCGACCAATTCGGGCAGCGCGCCGAGCAGCGCCCAATTGTGTTCGGCATTCTTGGCGAAACCGAGGCCGGGATCGAGCACCAACCGGGACCGGTCGACACCGGCCGCGACGGCCAGTTCCACCTGCGCGGTCAATTCGGCGAGCACCTCGGCGACCACGTCGTCGTAGTGGTCGGCCGGACCGGTGTGCCGATAGTCCGCACCCGCCCGCCAGTGCATGAGGATCCACGGAACCTCAGCCGCCGCAATGACTTTCACCATATCCGGATCGGCGCGACCACCGGAGACGTCGTTGACGACCGAAACTCCGGCCGCGATCGCCGCCTCGGCGACACCGGCCCGCATAGTGTCAACACTGGTCGGCACACCCGCGGCAACCAAACCGCGAATGACCGGAACCACCCGCGCGGCCTCGGTTTCCGGATCGATCCGCACTGCACCGGGCCGGGTCGACTCGCCACCGATATCGATGATGTCGGCGCCCGCCTCGAACAGCTCGATGCCGTGTGCGATGGCCAGACTCGGATCCAGATAGCGGCCGCCGTCGGAGAACGAATCACTGGTGACGTTCACGACCCCCATCACCACACAGGAGCGGTCACCGCTAGCGATTGCTTGCAGGTCGCTCGAAACGACACCGCGCGGCGCGACACTGCTCCGGACGGCATCGGGGGCGTGGGTCGACACCGCGCGGGGCCTCACTTCCGCAGGATCAGATCGAGGGCCTCGGCCCGCGAGGCGGCGTTGGACTGCAGCAGACCGCGCACGGCGGAGGTGGTGGTGCTGGCACCGGGCTTGCGAATACCGCGCATGGCCATGCACAGATGCTCGGCCTCGATCACGACAATGGCACCGCGCGGATCCAGCTTGCGCATGACCGCATCGGCGATCTGGCTGGTCAGCCGCTCCTGCACCTGCGGACGCTTGGCGTACAGATCGACCAGCCTGGCCAGTTTGGACAGTCCGGTCACCCGGCCGTGCGGGCCGGGAATATAGCCGACGTGCGCGACGCCGTGGAAGGACACCAGATGGTGTTCACAGGTCGAGTACAGCGGGATATCGCGAACCAGCACCAATTCCTGGTGCCCCTCGTCGAAGGTGGTGTTCAGCACCGCATCCGGCTCGGTGTAGAGCCCGGCGAACATCTCCCGATAGGCGCGGGCCACCCGCGCGGGCGTATCGATCAGGCCGGGCCGGTCCGGATTCTCGCCGACCGCGATCAGCAGTTCTCGGATCGCGGCCTCGGCTCGGGGCTGATCGAATGGGCGGCCGCTCTCCAGTGCGATCAGGTCCGGCTCGGGGCCCGCACCGTTGTACTTGACCGGTTCGTCGAACTCGTCGAAATTGCTGGCATTCGCAACGGCACCGCCGCTCCCATGCCCGGGGCCACCGACGTGATTGTTGGCCGACAATCGAGGACACCTCCAAAATCTCGGGTACGAGCAATCACCCCGCACCCAGATGGTCGAGCCTAATCGGCACGTGTCAGTGCCGACCGTTCGGTCCATCCCAATCGTGGTTCTCGCCCTCGTTATTCCCGGTGCCGTTGGCGGGCTCGTCATAGCCGTCGTTGCCCCGGCCCGGCTGACCCCATGGCTGTTGCGGCTGCGGGTAGCCGTGGCGCGGCTGCGGCTCACCCTGCCAGCCGCCGTAGCCCGGCTGACCCGACTGCTGCTGCTCGTCGCGCGGCGGCCACCCCGGGGCCGACCAACCGGCCGGAGCACCATAATCCGGCCGTGAGCCGTGCGTCGCGCCCTGTCGCGGATAAGCCGGGGAGGGGGCCTGCGGCAACGGGTAACCGGGCGCGGGCTGCTCGGGGTGACCGCCGCCGTAGCGCGGTTCCTGATAACCACCGTCCGGGTAGCCATTGGCCACGGCGGGTTCACGCTGCGGCAGCTTCGGCAGCGCCGGCGCCTGCGGGGGCCACGGCTCGCCGCGCTCGGCGGCCAGTTCGCCCGGGGTCTTCACCGGCGGCTTATCCGATGGCACGCGCTCGCCGAAATCGTTGAACGCCGTGATGCGCGGCCGCTTCTGCACCGCGGCGAGGATCTCCTCGAGATCCTTGCGGTGCAAGGTCTCCCGCTCCAGCAGTGCCGTGGCGAGCACATCGAGCACATCGCGGTACTCGTTGAGGATTGCCCACGCCTCGGTGTGCGCGGCCTCGATCAGGTTGCGCACCTCCTCATCGATGGCGCCGGCGACCTCGTGCGAGTAATCCGAACCCATGCCCATCGAGCGCCCGAGGAACGGGTCGCCCTGCTCTTGGCCGTAGCGCACCGCGCCCAGACGTGCGCTCATGCCGTATTCGGTGACCATCGCGCGCGCGATCTTGGTGGCCTGGTCGATATCCGAGGACGCACCGGTGGTCGGCTCGTGGAACACCAGTTCCTCGGCCGCGCGGCCGCCCATCGCCATGACCAGGCGGGCGATCATCTCCGAGCGGGTCATCAGGCCCTTGTCGTCCTCGGGCACCGTCATGGCGTGGCCGCCGGTGCGACCGCGGGCCAGGATGGTCACCTTGTAGACCGGCTCGATATCCGGCATCGCCCAGGCGGCCAGGGTGTGGCCGCCCTCGTGGTAGGCGGTGATCTTCTTCTCGTGCTCGCTGATGATGCGGCTCTTACGGCGCGGACCACCGACGACGCGGTCCACCGACTCCTCGAGTTGCTCGCCGGTGATCACCGCGCCGTTCTCACGGGCGGTGAGCAGTGCGGCCTCGTTGACGACATTGGCCAGATCCGCGCCGGACATGCCGACGGTGCGCTTGGCCAGACCGTCGAGATCGGCCTCCGGCGAGATCGGCTTGCCCTGCGAATGCACCCGCAGGATGGCACGACGCCCGGCCAGGTCCGGATTGCTGACCGGGATCTGCCGGTCGAACCGGCCCGGACGCAGCAAGGCCGGATCGAGGATGTCGGGGCGATTGGTCGCGGCGATCAGGATGACGCCGGTGCGATCGCCGAAGCCGTCCATCTCGACGAGCAACTGGTTCAGCGTCTGCTCACGCTCGTCGTGACCACCGCCGAGTCCGGCGCCGCGCTGGCGGCCGACCGCGTCGATCTCGTCGACGAAGATGATGCACGGGCTGTTCTGCTTGGCCTGCTCGAACAGGTCGCGCACGCGGGAGGCGCCGACACCGACGAACATCTCGACGAAGTCCGAACCGGAGATGGTGAAGAACGGCACCCCGGCCTCACCCGCGACGGCACGCGCCAGCAGGGTCTTACCGGTACCGGGCGGGCCGTAGAGCAGCACGCCCTTCGGGATCTTCGCGCCCAGCGCCTGGTAGCGCACCGGGTTCTGCAGGAAGTCCTTGATTTCGTAGAGCTCTTCGACGGCCTCGTCGGCGCCGGCCACATCCGCGAAGGTGGTCTTGGGCATGTCCTTGGACAGCTGTTTGGCCTTGGACTTGCCGAAGCCCATCATGCCGCCGCGACCACCGCCCTGCATGCGCGACATCACAAAGATGAACAGGCCCAACAAGATCACCATCGGCAGCACGAACAACAGGATCTGGGTGAACCAGCTGTCCTGTTTGACCACGGTGTTGAATGGTGCGCCGGACTTCTGTACGGCATCGAAGACCTGGTTGGAGGTCTCACTGCCACCGGGATACTTGGCGATGACCTTCTTCGAGCCCGAGGTGGCGTCGTTCCCGTTGTTCAGCTCGATGCGCAGCTGCTGCTCGCGATCGTCGATCTGGACGTTCTTGACGTTGCTCTTGTCGTTCAGCTGACTCAACGCCACCGAGGTATCGACGCTCTTCCAGCCGCGCGTGTCATTGCCGAAATAGCTGAACGCATAAATCACGAGCAAAATGCCCGAGACTATGGCCAGGGTGCGAAACACAGTCTTGCGGTTCATAGAGCTTAGGCCGGGCGGCCAGTCCTTTCCGGGTGTCTCCGGTGCATGCCTAGCGTGGCGTCGGGCGCGTCCCGTCCGGTGTTCGGATGCGGACATGCCACGTTACCGCGTACGGTCTAGTCGATACATCGCGCAGTTCGGCAGCTGGTGTAGTTCGACAGGTAAACGGTCGGGGAACGTCCGTGGTTCCCGAAGTCTCCGGTCGGGTTACGCCAAGTGGTCACAATCATGTCATGTTCGGCCTATCGTGAGCGACGACACATAAGAGCGCAGGGGGTATGGACATAGTTGAGCTACGGACACCCACAGCGATAGTGCGGCACGGCCGAGGACGACTTATCGTTCTACGCCCGGGCAGCGAGGGCGAGCGCGTCCTGGATGTGCCGGTCACCGACCTGCTCAAAGTTAGGCTGAACCGCCGGGCCGACGATGCGGTCGTCATCGAGATCTATCTGCGTTATCCCACGCCGGTGCTCACCGGCGTCCCCGCCGACCGCACACCATTACCGGTATTGATAGCCGAACACGATTTCCCCGCGGCCGCCGAAATCGTCGAGCGCATCAACGATCAGATCCGGGCCAGCCAGCGCATCGATGTGGCCGCACCCGATCTACAACCGCCCGCCCCGCAGTGGGGTAAGAGCGGGCCGACCCGAGCCGATGTCGATCGAGCCGTGCGGCGGATGGCGCCCAAGCGCGAAGCCAAGGCCGCGATAGCCGCGCTGCATCGCTACGTCACCATCGACGAATACGTGCTGGAGACCGCCATCGTGGTGGCCCATTCGCCCGCGGGCAGCGGTCCTGGCCTGCTGGCCGCGACCACCGGACGGCTGCTGTTCATCTCCATCGGCCCCGGTGACAGGTACGCGCACGAGCTACCCATCCCGGTCGTGATGTGGGCGCGCACCACCGACGGCGCGTTGACCACGCCCGGTGAGATCGGCTCGGTGCGCGGTGAGACCGGCATCGATGTGCACGACGGAAACGTCACGTTGCATTTCACCGGCACCGATCGGGCCGATACCGAGCGCGTCACCTGCGCGGTGAATTTCGCCGTCCGGCGCGATTCGGCCGACGGTGCGGCCGGTCCGTCCGATCCGGGTGTCGCCCAGCTCTATTCCGAGTGGGAATTACTGGTGGAGCGACACTCCCTTGGCATGGTCGATGACGGACAGTTCCAGCGCTACGGGCGCGGGATCCTGCGCTCACTCCCCGACGGGCACTGATTGCAATGTGATCCGCCGCCACGGGCTGGTCGGACGCAACCACAGGCGCAGCAGTTCCATGCGCCGATCCACGCCGCCGTTCTTGAGTTCGGCCAGATCCTCACAGGCCTGCCAATAGGTCCAGCCGGTCAGGTAGGCATCACCGAATTGGCGCCAATTCTGGTATTTGCGCTGGGCCAGCGGCAGTGCCCGCATCAGATAGTCCCAGGCCATCTCGGCGTCGAGATAGCCCGCGGTGAAGGCCATTCGGGCCACCGCGACCACCCGGGCCAGATCCCAGGCATGGATATCGCTGGGCAGCGGGCGGGCCAGATGTTCGGTGAAACCGATTTTGATCGCCTGCGACCAGATGTCGTAATCGCGGACCAGCGCCTCCGGATTGTCCATCCCCCGGAACGAACCGACCTGCCGCAGGAAGGCCCGATGTCGATCGGCCCGCTCACCGAACCGGTCGCGCTCACTGGCATTGATCGATGCCATTACCAACGGGTGCACCATCGCGTACAGCGGCGCGTGCATCCCTTCGAGCAGCTGCTCCATGGAGGCCTGCGCCTCGGTGCCGTCGGTGATGCCCCACGCGCCGGTGAGCGTGTCGATGGCGAGTTCGCGCCGGTCACCGAGCGGATGATCGCGCTCTGGGCCGAGCAGCAGCGCATCGTGGAAGGCATCCCAGCGCGCCGAATAGAACCCGCCGAGTGCGAGCGCGCGCAGCTCGTCATCCGATACCGCCGCGCCGGACCAGTGGTCCTCTTCCCGCTTGTCGAGCTCGTCGTAGGGGAATGTTGTCAAGGTCGGTACACCGCGGGCAGGCATACCCCCGATTGTTCACTATGGATCTTGGATGGACCTGTGTAATCGCTCGGCTTCATCGGATCTGTTTCTTGGCCTGCCTTACCTCGACAATGGGCAGTAGTGTGCTCCCATGAGTAGCAACATCACCCTCCTTCGTGGCCTGGATCCTGCGCCTACCGAGCAGGAAATCTATGCTGCCGCACTGCAGTACGTGCGTACGGTCGGTGGCGTGTCCGGCCTGAGCACCACAACCAAGGCGGCCGTGGACAAGGCGGTGAACGCCATCGCGGCAGCGACCACGCAATTGCTCGCGGATCTACCGGATGTGCGGGTCGCACCGGCCACCGAACCGCCGCTACGCCGCGATCGCGCGGTCGCGGAGAGGGAGTAGTTCGTAGCGTTTCAAGGTAGGGCGTCTGCGCCGTAGGTGGCGACGCAGGCCAGTGCGATCTCCAGCGGCAGACTGCGCGCTTCGATCGGATGGCCGAGCAGTTCCTCGATCCGCTGGATCCGATAGCGGACCGTGTTCTTGTGCACACCGAGTAATTTCGCCGTGGCCTCCGGGCTGCGATGGCTTTTCAGATATGCGTGCAGTGTTTCGCGCAGCCGTGTGGCATTGACATCACGGCCAGCCAGCGCGCGAATTTCGCGCCCGATCAGACCGCGCATGGCCGCGTCGTCAGCGCCCACCAGGTAGGCGATCTCCACCTCGCGATATGCGGTGACCCGCGCTCGATCCGCCGGAGCGCGCTCGGCGACGTGCCTGGCCGCGACGGCCTCATGATGGCTGCGCCGGAACCCGGCGGTCTGCGGCGCGGGCACCCCGAACGCGGCCCGCACCGGCGACTGCACCTGACCGAGCACCATTCGCTCGATCTCCCCCGGCACCGCCAATTCGGCGGCATGCGCGTCGTCGTCCAAACCCACCCAGGCCCACATGCCGCTCGCGCCGGAAGCGACCGAGAGCACCTGGTTACTGCCGAGCGCGGTGCCCAATCGTGTCGCCACCCGATCCAGCAAGCCGCTCGACTCACTGTCCGGCTCGCCGGTGGTCTCATCGGTCCACAGCACAAATGCCAAGTGCTGCTTGGCAAGTCGGTAGCCGAGCCGGACCGAAGCCTGGTCGATATCGAGTTCGTCACCGGCGAGCAGCGCACGCACGATTTCGGTGCGGCGGTTGAGGGCGGCGCGCATTACGCGCTCGCGTTCCTCCATGTAGGTATCGGTGAGCGTCTCCACGGAAATGCTGACCCATCGGGTGGAACGCTCGAACAGCCGCAGCATTACCGCCCGCTCGATTTCGGGTGGCGGCTGGCGTTCGTCGACGGCGTCGGTCATGTAGTCGAGCACTGCCTCCTGCCCGACATGATAAGTCCGCAGTAGTAGCCGAAGGTCGTAGCCGCGCCGGGCGAGGGTTCTGGCGAAGGCGTGCGCCTCCTCCGGCAGGGCGAATTCGATGGTGTCGCTGGTGAGGTTGGCCAGCACCACCCTGGCATGTGCGCGGGTGCTGGCGGCCAGGTCGCGACGCATATCGCGATCGGCGAGTTCCGGGATGTGCGCAATGATCGCGTTGTCGAGGCGGTCGACGACCTGTTCGAGGGCCTGGGTGCGCATGGTCTCGTAGACGTATTGGGCCAGCCAGTCGCGGACCACTGCGCTATTGGGGCTGATCCGGCCGGTGCTCATGCAATCTCCGAATTGTGCTTCGAGAACAAAAACGGCCTCATTCGTTGACAAATCGGGCCAAGAAAGTCCACCAACCTTGTGTCACGATCATAGGTCAGTGAACTGATTCACAGCGATCAGCGGTGCACAGCACAACGTAGTGGGAGAACAGCGTGACCGATACCGTGCCCGGCGCGGCCGAGAAGAAAACTGCGCGCAAGACAGCGGCCGAGAAAGTGGATCCGGAACTCATCGAGGTGCGCAACCCGGGCACCGGCGCGGTGGTCGGCACCGTGCCGAACGAGAGCGCCGCCGCCGTCGCGGCCAAGATTCGCGAATTGCGCCTGTTCCAGCCGGAGTGGGAGGCCATCGGTCCCGACGGGCGCAAGAAATGGCTGCTCGCGCTGCAGGACTGGATCATCGACAACACCGAGCACCTGGCGGATGTGCTGCAGGCCGAGGCGGGCAAACCACGGGTGGACGCGCTGATCGACCCGGCCTTCTCCACTGATCTGATCGGCTACTACGCGCGCCGGGCGGGCAAATTCCTCGCGGATGACCACCCCTCGCCGCACAGCCCGCTGGCCCGGGTCAAGAAGTTGACCACGGTGTACAAGCCGTACCCGGTGGTCGGCGTGATCACGCCGTGGAACTTCCCGCTAGCCATGCCGGTCATCGACGTGATTCCGGCGCTGGCCGCGGGTGCCGCGGTGATTCTCAAGCCGTCGGAGGTGACTCCGCTTTCCGCGGTCGAATTGGCAAGAGGCTGGGCCGAAATCGGTGCGCCGCCGGTTTTCGCGGTGGTCACCGGTGCGGGCGCGACGGGTGCGGCAGTGGTCGAGAATGCCGACTACATCCAGTTCACCGGTTCGACCACGACCGGGCGCAGGATCGCCGCCGCCTGTGTCGAGCGGTTGATTCCCTACAGCCTGGAATTGGGCGGTAAGGATCCGGCGATTGTGCTGGCCGACGCCGATTTGGATCGGGCCGCGCACGGCATCGCCTTCGGCGGCATGTTCAATTCGGGCCAGGTCTGCATTTCGGTGGAGCGGGTGTATGTCGAGGCTCCGGTCTACGACGAATTCGTCGCCAAGCTCACCGACGCGGTCAAGAATCTGCGGCAGGGTCTCGACGGGCGCGAGTCCAAATACGACGTGGGCGCGCTGGCCAATGAGAACCAGGTCCAGATCGTGCAGCGGCATGTCGACGAGGCCGTCGCGGCGGGTGCCAGGGTGACCACCGGCGGTAAGCGCACCGGTGTCGGCACCCTGTTCGAACCGACCGTGCTGGTCGATGTCGACCACACCATGTCCTGTATTACCGAGGAGACCTTCGGCCCGACCCTGCCGGTGATCAAGGTCGCCGATGAGGCGGAAGCCGTTCGGCTGGCCAATGATTCGATCTATGGCCTGTCGGCCTCGGTGTGGACCGGCGATAAGGAACGCGGCGAGCGGGTGGCCCGTGCCCTCGAGGCCGGTGCGGTGAATATCAACGACGTCTTCGTCAATCTGTTCAGCTTCGCGCTGCCGATGGGCGGCTGGGGGCAGTCCGGTGTGGGTGCACGTTGGGGCGGCGCGAACGGGGTCCGCAAATACTGCAGGCAGAAGGCGATCACCACGCCGATCCTGCCGACCCAGCAGAAGGAACTGCTGTGGTTCCCGTACCAGATGCCGAAGGTGCTGTTCGGGCTCGGCGCCATGCGTGCCGCCGGCGCTCGCGGACTGCGGCGCATCGATATCGCGGCAATCCTGAAACTCAAGGGAGACAACAAGTGACCGGGGACCGAGACGCGGCGAAGATTCGCGGCAAGGTCGTCGTCATCACCGGCGGCGCGCGCGGCATCGGACTGGCCACGGCGACCGCGCTGCAGGCGCTCGGCGCCAAGATCGCGATCGGCGATATCGACGAAACCACGGTCAAGGAATCCGGCACCGCGCGCGATTTCGAGCTCTACGGGCGGCTCGATGTCACCGACCCCACCTCGTTCGAGAGTTTCCTCGACGAGGTCGAGCGCACCATCGGCCCGATCGACGTGCTGATCAACAATGCGGGCATCATGCCGACCGGCAAATTCGCCGATGAGCCGGATCAGATCACCCGCCGGATCCTGGATATCAATGTCTACGGCGTCATCCTTGGCTCCAAACTCGGACTGACGCGCATGCTGGCGCGCAAAAGCGGGCACATCATCAACATCGCCTCGCTCGCGGGCGAGACGCATATTCCGGGCCTGGCGACCTATAACGCCAGCAAGCATGCGGTGCTCGGCTTCACCGACACCCTGCGTGAGGAGTACCGGGGTTCGGGTGTCGCGTTCTCGTCGGTACTGCCGACGCTGACGAATACCGAACTCGGCTCCGGTGTGAGCGGCCCGAAGCTACTGCGTCCGGCCGAGCCGGAGGAGATCGCCGATGCGATCGCCGCGCTGATCGCCGCGCCGAAATCCAAGGTCCGGGTCACGGCGGTGGCCGGATTCCTGTCGCAGCTGGTGAATCTGCTGCCGGAGCCGGTGGCCGATGGGCTGGCCAGGGCGCTGGGTTCGAGCAATGCCTTCCTCGAGGACGTGGACGCGGCCAAGCGCCAGGCCTACGAGGATCGGGCACGCAGTCTCTGAGCGATCGATGAAGGCGCCGTGGTCGGGTCATCGACCACGGCGCCTTCGCGTTGAACGGCCTCGGGACGGCGGTTTCCGAGCCGATCGAACGAGATGGCAAACATAACAGTGACGAACATCACTATCTGCCCCGGTAGCAGCAGCACCCCCGTTGCGGGCCGGTTTCTCGACAGTGACCGACCACACTTCAGCACTCGCACGAACACATTCAGCGCCACATCGTTGCTGGTCATACGCCCAATTAACTTTGCACGCCGCGGCGCTAGTCCAGGGTGCCGGAGATTCGCCGAGTCGATGATGCAAATGACCATGACAAGCCATATGCTGTGTCTAACAAACCTGCCGACTGTTTCGGCTGCCATATCCAGACTTTCCGGCCTTAATAGGCTGGAAATTCAGGACCGATTCTGATAGCAAGGGGCTATGGACCCGCATTTGCGCGACCTGCGGTATTTCGTCGCCGTCGCTGAGGAACTGCACTTCACCAACGCCGCCCAGCGGCTGCACATCGCTCAACCCACCCTCTCGCGTCAGATTCGTCAGCTGGAACGCCAGCTCGACGTGGTCCTGTTCGACCGCAACCAGCGCAGTGTCGCGCTGACCGTCGCGGGTAAGGAACTGCTCGAAGGCGCCCGCAAGATCCTGGAGCTCTGGGAGGTCACCAACGTCTCGCTGCAGGAAGCGGGCGAGGTGCTGCGCGTCGGCATCCAGTCCGCGCTCGGCCGCGGGCTGCTCAACGATCTGGAGAGCGCGAGCGGACACCGCCTCGCACTGCACGCCGCCTCCTGGACCGACCCGTCCAGCGGTCTGGCCGGCCGACAGGCCGACCTGGCATTGGTCTGGCTTCCGCTACCCGACTCGAACCGCTACCGCTGGCAGGTGCTGCGCACCGAGCCGCGGTGGGTGCTGCTGCCGGAGAACCATCCACTGGCCGAGAACGAGACCATCGACTTCGCCGACCTGCTGGACGAGCCGTTCATCGCACTGCCCACCGAGGCCGGTGCGGTGCGCGACTTCTGGCTCGGCAACGATGCTCGCAACGGCCGTCAGCCAAAGATCGGCGCCGAGGCAGCGACGCCCGAGGACAAGCTGGAGGCCGTGAGTCTGGGCCTCGGCGTCTGCCTGCTGGCCGAGAACAATGTGCCGATGTACCGCTGGCCGGGTCTGACCGCCCGCCCCCTCGCCGGACTCGCCCCGTGCGAACTGGCAGTGGCCTGGCGCGCCGACGACAACCGACCGACCATCCTCGAATTCGCCGCGCGCGCGGTGGACGGTGGTTTCGCGGTGCAGCATCAGCCCGCGGTCGCGAGTTAGTCGCTCGTCCCGTTCACACTCCTCCCAGCCCGACGGAGCGAGCTTACGAGCGACGTTCGCGGCCCGTCTCGCGTCCGAGCCGTCGAAGCGCATGCGACGAAGTCGCGAGTCTCGACGGCCTTCGCTAGCGACTGCTTGCAGGTCGCTCGAAAGGGTCGGACGCGCGACACCAGGGGGCCGCGAACACGCAGCGCCGCAGGCGATGCAAATCAGACACAGTCGTTTACCGTTCGCTTCCAGGGGTGAATCGACTCGAGTTGCGCCGCGAGGCGCAGCAGAATCGATTCACTGCCGGGCGGTGCCGTGAGTTGAGCGGCGACCGGAGTTTTGGATCTGGGGTGCATGCCCATCGGGATCGACGCGGCGGGCCAGCCGACCAGATTCCACAGCGGTGTGAACGGTGAATACCGAGCGCTGATAACAACATTCGCGAGCCAACCCAGCATGTGCCAAGCCCTGGCCCGCGGTGGTGGCGCGGCGAGCGTCGGGGTGATCACCACGTGGTAGCGCTCGAAGAAATCCAGCAGTCGCGCCTCGACCCGGTCCACCTGGGCCGGGCGCACCAGCCGAAACCGCTGGACGAGCCGACCGAGTGCGACGTGACGGCGGGTGCGCCGCTGCAGACGTTCGGGGCGGACGAGATTCGCCGCCTCACGCGCAGCGAATGCCAACCAGCGCAGGCCGACCGAGACGAGCGATTCGCCGTAGGGCAGTGTCACCGATTCCACCAGGTGCCCTGCCGCGGCGGCGGCCGAAGCAGCGGTACGGGCCGCCGCGGTCCAGTGCCGATCGACCCGGAACAACCGGGACGGGGGCGCAACGGCCAGCCCGATGCGTAGTCGGCCCGGCGGTTCCAACTCGGCTAGGTCCGGGCGCGCGGCCAGCACGGACAGCGCGAGCGCGGCATCGCCAACCGTCGTTGCGAGCACACCGTTTTCGACCATCCCGGACCAGGAATCGACGCCTACCTCGGCGGGCACGGTATACCGTCCGGGCTTGATCCCGAAGACCCCGCAGCAGGCCGCGGGAATGCGCACCGAACCGAGACCGTCGTCGCCGTGCGCCACCGGTACCAATCCGGCCGCCACGGCCGCGGCCGAACCGCCGGAGGAGCCACCAGGGCTGCGCGCGGGATTCCATGGGTTCCGGGTGATGCGGCCCTCGCTCTCGGTCGTGCCCCACAGGCCCAGTTCGGGGACCGCCGTCAGCCCGACCACCACCGCGCCCGCGGCCCGCAGTCTGCGCACCACCGGATGGTCGGCGGTTGCCGGGCGGGTATCGGTCGCGGTGGAACCGGCGAGCGGCGCTTCACCCTCGACCGCGATGTTGTGTTTTATCGCGATGGGCACACCCGCAAGCGGCAGCAGATCCAGATCGGAACGCTGTTCGAGCGCGAGCGCCTCGGCCCGTGCCTTAGCGGAGCGGACGACCGTGAACGCATTCGTCTTTCGGTTCCCGGCGGCGATCAAATCCAGGGCAATATCGACGGATTCGATCGGCGTCAGCGAGCCATCGCGGACACTCGCCGCGATTGCCGCCGCCGGACCTCGTGACAGGCCGGATTCGCGTGGCATGCTGGAGTCCATCGAAGCATGTACGGCGTCGGTCTCGCCCACCGCAACCCCATGGGCGGCCTGCACCTCCGGGGCTTCAGCAGCCTCCGGAGCGGTGGAATCCGTCGGCGTCGGCTCCGTGGCCGCGACGCCACCGGTCGTCACGGTATTCGATTTACGGCGCTCCCGGGTCGTTCCGTGGTCGCGCTCTGCCACTTCAGCGCCCGCTACTCGCGCCGTGTTGTTCATGTGCTGGTTCTCCCCCGTCGCATGGTTGTCGAATTCGGGTGATCCGCTGTTGTGGCGCAAGTTATCATTTCGATTACTGCTCGGGGGACGATGTCGTCGGGTGTGGCGGAAATTCACGGGCACATCCACCGAACGGCCACTGCGGATACTCGACATCCGCTCAGTAGCTAGGTCCGAAAATGAGTGCTGATCCCGAAAATACGCACCGAACCGATCTCGACGCCGAGCCGACCAGAGACTGGGGTGGACCGTTGTCGCGCACCGAGAACGACGTGGTCGGGGCCTTCTCGACCGCATGGGAATCGTCGCGGCGACCACCGGAGATCGGCGACTTTCTCCCGGATGCCGAATCCTTGCGCCGGGCCGCCCTGATCGAATTGATCCGCGTCGACCTGCGACATCGCTGGATCCGCCGAGCGCCTGCGGCGCGAGCGACGGACGCGGAGGCGGTAGCGGAGCATGACCACGAAGCGCCCCGGGAGCGCCGCGAATCCAATACTGCGGCGGCGCCGCGTAAACGGCTTTTCGACTACTGCGCCGAGTTTCCGGAACTCGAACCGAGCGGCATTCCGGCCGGTTTGGTGTACGAAGAGTTCGTCATCCGACGGCACAGTGGTGAACGGGTCGATCCCAAGGATTGTCTGCGGGAATATCCGGAACAAGCGACGGAATTGCGTGTGCTGCTCAATGCCGACGATCTCGACCAGAGCACCCGCCGAGCGGCGCTCGAGGATTCGGTGCTGACGGAGTTCGCCAATACCCGCGCGGCGGCCGAACTGAGCCGAACGGTGCGAGCCGATCAAACCGTCGGACTGAACCAAACCCGGGAGTCCGATCGTAATACTGATGTGACTCGCGCCACCGTCGATGCAACCGAGGCCGCGACCGCCATTCCGACCACGATCGGTACCGGTCCGGGGAAATTCGACGCCCTCGACCGGATCGAGGTCGGCCAGTCCATCGACGATTTCGACCTGCTCACCGGACTCGGCAGCGGCGCCTTCGCCCGGGTGTTCCTGGCCAGGCAGCGATCAATGCAGCGCTTGGTGGCGGTGAAAATCTCCGCCGACCACGGCACCGAACCGCAGACCCTGGCCCAGCTCGACCACGACTACATCGTGCGCGTCTTCGATCAGCGGCTGCTCGGCTCCGATGACGCGCGCGATCCGGCCATGCGCCGACTCCGGCTGCTGTACATGCAGTTCCTGCCCGGCGGCACCCTGCTCGGGGTGCTGCGCTGGGTGCGCTCGACCCCACCGGCCGAACGCAGCGGACAACTGCTGCTCGACGCGGTCGACGCGGCCATGGAGGAGAAGGGCGAAATCCGTCCGACCGATTCCAGCGTGCGCGCCGAGATCGCCGGACTCAGCTGGCCGGAAACCGTGGCCTGGCTGGGCCGCAGAGTGGCCGAGGCGCTGGAATACGCCTCCGCGCACGGCGTGCTGCACCGCGATGTGAAACCGGCCAATATCCTGCTCACCGCCGAGGCGGTACCGAAACTGGCCGATTTCAATATCAGCTTCAGCCGCAATGTGGCCGGCACCAGTCCGGTGGCCTATTTCGGCGGCTCGCTGGCGTATATGTCGCCCGAACAGTTGGAGGCTTGCCATCCCGGCCGCGAGCGCACGGCCGAGGATTTGGATACCCGTTCCGATATCTACGCCCTCGGCGTAGTGCTGTGGGAATTGCTCACCGGTGCGAAGCCGTTCGACGATTCCACCGCGACCGACCACGGCGACGATACGGCGCTGGAGGGCATGCTGGAACGTCGCACCTCCGGGGTGGATGACGCTGCGCTGCAACGAGTTCCGGCGAACTGTCCGGCGGCTTTGCGGCGGGTGCTGCTGACCTGTCTGGAGTCGGATCGGACACTGCGCTGGGCCAATGGCGGGGTGCTGGCCAAGCAGTTCGACCTGTGCATGGACCCGAGGGCCAGGGATCTGGTCGACCCGCCGCCCGGCAGTTGGCGGCTGAAGTTGCGGTCGTGGCGGCTGGTGATCGTGTCGCTGGCCATCGGCATCCCGAATATCCTCGCCTCGGCATACAACATCCAGCACAACCAGCATCTGATCGTGGACCGGCTCCCCGAGGACGCCGGACGCACCTTCATGATCATCACCACCGTGGTGAACGGAATCTTCTTCCCGCTCGGGGCGACGCTGATCCTCTATCTGTCCCGAAGAATGCTCACGGTGCCGCACGGGCTGCGCCGCCACCGCCGCTACGATGCCGAGACGCTGCGGCTGGCCAGAGCGGATTCCCTGCTGTTCGGCGACCGAGCGGTGTGGGTGGTCTTCTCGCTGTGGGTGATCGCCGGATTCACCTTCCCGATCGCGCTGCAATTGGCGGCCGGGGACGTGCCCGCCCGCGCGGTGGTGCACTTCCTCACCTCGATCGTGGTGTGCGGCGCGATCGCGATGGCGTACCCGTTCTTCCTGGTGTGCTTCTTCATGGTCCGCTGCATCTATCCGATCTTCCTGCGGCACGGGGAGATCAGCACCGAGGACGCGGTATGGCTGCGCGGCCTGGATCGCCGCGCCAACGGATATCTGGCGGTCGCGGCCTCGGTGCCGCTGCTCGCGGTGGCGGGCGTCACCTTCCTGCCGCCCGAGGATATTTCGATGGTGATCGCCGCGGTGCGGGTGCTCTGTGTAGGCGGCATCGTCGCGTTCATCGGCTCCTACCTGCTCTTCCGGGCGCTGGAGGCCGATCTGCGTGCACTGGAGCGGGTGGTCGCGCCGGTGGATTCCCTCGACCGCGAACACATTTCTGCGGACCGGGAGCGCGGTAAGCCCGCCGTGCCGGAGCCGCGATCGTGACAGTTGCCGATTTCGCGGATCGAGGCGAGACCGACCCCATAACCAGATTTACCGAAGATTGGCAGCACTGCCTGCGTGGCGAACGGACCGACCCACCTCCGATCGCCGAGTACATCCCCGACGGCACCCAGGTGCGGCTGGCGGTACTCACCGATCTTGTCCGCATCGACCTGCGCCACCGCTGGGATCGCGAGGGCCTCGGCAAACGCATCGCCGAGTATCGCAAGGAATTCCCCGAGGTCGAGCAGAGTGCGGAACTGGTCGATCTGCTCTGCGAGGAGTTCCTGGCCCGACGCCGGTACGGCCCGCTGGAACTCACGGATTTCCTCGCCGAATATCCGGAGCTGGCGCAGCAGGTGCGCGCGCGGCTGACGGTCTACACCGACGATGACGATTCGGCCGATACCGAACGCGCCGCCGCGCTGGTCGCCGGGCTGACGCCGGGTCATCGGATCGATGACTTCGATCTGCTCACCGATCTGGGTACCGGCGCACTCGGGCGGGTCTTCCTCGCCAAGCAGCGGTCCATGCAACGCCTCGTCGCCGTGCGCCTTTCGGCCGGTTGGTCGGCCAGTGGGCACAGCATGGCGAAACTGGACCACCCAAATGTGGTGCGGGTTTTCGACCAGCGACTGGTCACCGCCACACCCGCCACGGCACCGGAGGCCATCGCATCGACCCGTCTGGTCTACATGCAGTATCTGCCCGGCGGCACGGCAGCCGGCGTGCTCGCACAGCGTCGGCGCGGCACTGCAGCCGACGGCGGCGCCCTGCTGTCGCGCGCGATCGATACGGCCATGGAGGCGAAGGGCGAGATCCGTCCGGCCGATTCGAGTGTGCGTCGCGAAATCGCTGCGCTCAGCTGGCCGGAGACGGTGGCCTGGATCGGCAGGCGACTGGCGGACGCGCTCGATTACGCCGAGCAGCATGGCGTACTGCACCGGGAAATCAAACCCGCCAATGTGCTGTTCACCGCTGAGGGCATACCCAAACTCGCCGATTTCGCCGTGCGTACGGCCGCGCCGCGATCGCTGACGAATACGATTGCGGTAGACCCGGATTCGCTGCCGTACCGCTCCCCCGAACAACTGGCCCAACTGCTCGACCCGGCTGCCCCCGCGCCGGGCCCGCGCAGCGATATCTTTTCCCTCGGCGCATTGCTGTGGGAACTGCTCACCGGCGCAGCGCCTTTCGACGATCCGCCGATGCCTACCGATCCGGACGCCCGCGCCGAAACCTTCGCGACCATGGTGCGCCTGCGCGAACACAGCATCACCGACGCGACGCTGGCGCGACTGCCCGCGGACACCCCCAGCGCCCTGCGCCGGGTGCTGCTCGGATGTCTGCAGGCGGATCCGCATCAACGCTGGAGCAACGGCAAAGTACTGGCACAGCAGTTGGATCTGTGCCTGGATCAGCGAGCCCGCGACCTCATCGACCCGCCACCCGGGAGCTGGCGGCAACGGCTGCGCGCATGGCGTATCCCGCTCGTCGTGTTGGCCGTTCTGGTGCCGAATGTGCTTGCCTCGCTTTACAATATCCAGCACTCGCGGCAGTTGATCACCAACCGGCTATCCGGGAGCGGCCAGCATCACCTCGACATCGGTACCGGAGTGGTGAACTTCGTCGGCTTCCCACTGGCCGCAGTGGTGCTGGGGTACCTCGGCCGATATCTGATCACCGTCCCACATGGGTTGTATCGCGGTGTCGATTACCCGCCGCAGACGCTGCGCCATGCCCGCACTGACACAATCCTGTTCGGTCACTGGGTGGTGCTCGTGACATTCACCTTGTGGATGCTCGCGGGGATCAGCTTCCCGGTAGTGCTGTACGGCTCCGCCGACAATGTCACCGCCGCTGATTACGCCCATTTCGTGGCCGCGCACGCGGTGTGTGGCGCAATCGCCGTGACCTACCCTTTCTTCCTGGTCACTTTTTATGGCATCCGGTGCCTCTATCCGATGTTCTTGCGGTACGGCGAGGTCGGCGATGCGGATGTGCTGCGTTTACGCCGAGTGCGGCGTCGGTGCGGCCAATATCTGACCGTTGCAGCGTCGATCCCGCTACTTGCGGTCGCGGGTGCGACGCTGCTGCCCCCCAGCGAGCTTGCACAGATCATCGTTCAGGTGCGCGTTCTGTCCATCGGCAGCATCATCGCGTTTGTCATCAGCTACCTGCTGTTCCGGGCAATGGAACGCGACTTGGATGCCTTGGAGCGGGTGATGACACCGAGCAACGTTGAGCCGTAAGAGATTCCACTCGCCGCCTGCACCACCGACCGCCGAAATCGGCGACGCGAGAGTCAACCTCACCTTCGGCTCCATCATCTTCATGCTCGAATGCCAAGCGCGGTACATCGCCGCACTGCTCACCCGAGCGGCACCGCGGGAAGCCGACACAGTCGAAGTGCGCCGAGAAATAGCGGACAGATTCGACGAGTGGCTACGCGGCCGTCTCGCCGACTCGGTCTGGTCGCGCGTCCGGAGCCCGTATCGAGATGCTTCCGGATCGGTGACCGCGCTCTGGCCTGCCACGATGACGCGCTATCTGGCGTTGACCCGGCGGCCACGGACCGGCGACTACCTGTGGAATACCCTGCCGAGCCGATCCCGCCGGTCCGCCGCGGAAGGCATGCGAACGGTATGAGAACACTCATGGGCGCTCGGTCGGCTGATACCTACGGTTTGCGACTACTCTTCCTGGATGACCGCACGGCCATTCGGACGCCTGGTGAGCCTGTCACACGTACACGACCCAGCTACTACGCCGCTGTTTCCCGGTGATCCCGAATTCCGGACCGATATTGTCGCGACCGTCGCGAACGACGGTTATTACCTGCGCTATATCCAGCAGGGCGAGCACACCGGAACCCATTGGGGCGCACCGATCCACTTCCATGCCGACGGACTGGCCGCCGACGAATTGGACCTCGACGATCTGCTGCTGCCCGCGGTGAAGATCGACGTGCGTGACCAATGTGCGAACGATCGGGATTACGCGATCGATATCGCTGATCTGCGGGAGTGGGAGGGTAGACACGGGCGGATACCCGACGGGTCGGCGGTGGTGGCCTGGACCGGGTGGGACGAGAAATGGGGTACGCCGGAATTCATCGGAACCGGCGAGAGTGCCGATCATCAACCGGGATTCGCGGTCGAGACGGTCAAATGGCTATTGCGGACCGGGCGGCTGGGGCGCCGTGGCGCGCTCGGCATCGATACGTTCGGACCCGATTTGGGGACCGACAACACCTATGAGGTGTCCAAGCTGCTGTATCGCGAGCATCGGATCAGCTTGGAATGTCTGGCCAACCTCGCCGAACTGCCCGCCACCGGCGCCTGGGTGCTGGTCGGCAGTGCGCTCTACAGCGGTGGATCCGGTTCGCCCGCAACGATATTCGCAATGCTGCCCTGATTACGCGCCGCCGTAGACCTTCGGGTCGAGGGTGCCGATGTAGGGCAGGTCACGGTATCGCTCGGCGTAGTCGAGACCGTAGCCGACGACGAATTCGTTCGGAATATCGAAGCCGACGTGCGCGACTTCCACATGGGTGCGTAGCGCGTCCGGCTTGCGTAGCAAGGTGACGACCTCGAGTGAGGCCGGATTGCGGGTGGACAGATTGCGCTTGAGCCACGACAGCGTGAGACCGGAGTCGATGATGTCCTCGACGATCAGCACATTGCGGCCCGCGATGTCCTTGTCCAGGTCCTTCATGATGCGCACGACACCGGAGGACGAGGTGGACGAGCCGTAGGAGGAGACGGCCATGAATTCCATCTGGGTGGGAATCGGCAGCGCCTTGGCGAGGTCGGTCATGAAGAAGATGGCGCCCTTGAGCACGCCGACCAGCAACAGATCGCCCTCGGGGGCGTCGGCCGGATAACGCTTGGCAATCAGCTCGGCCAGCTCCTGGGTCTTGGCCGCGATCTGTTCCTCGGTGATCAGCACCGACGCGATATCGCCCTCGTACACGTCAGTTGGTTTCCCTTCCGGTGTTGTCCGCGGCGCTCCCGGGACCCTTCGTGGTCACGCTTCGCTACCGCCTTCGGGCCCGTCGCTCGCGCCGCGGGTGCCTCCCCCGGCCGATCCATTATGTGTCATCGGCTCCCTTGTAGACGCAAAGTCAGCCTGCCATGTTCGCGCGCGGCGACCAACCTGTGTCCCGGTGTTGCGCCGCCCACCGCGACACCGCCCTGCCCGCGCCATGCGGTAATCAATTCGTCAACCGCCTGTAAATGCTTGTTGGTCAGGGCTTTAGCGCCACCGGCCAGCAACCAGGCACGGATTGCGCGGCGACGCAAGGCCGCGGGGGCAGTGGCGAGGGTCTCTATCGAGAGGGTCGGGTCATCACTCGCCGGACCGGAACTCGCGGCTCGCAATAGCTCGTCGGCCAGCGCATCCAGTACCGCACCGTCGTCGCGCAACTGTTCGGCCGTGCGCGCCAACGCCCTCGCGACCCCGCCCCCGAGCACGTCCTCCAGCAGCGGCAGAACTTCATTGCGCAACCGCACCCTGGTGAACTCCGCCGCCGAATTATGCGGATCCTCGAACGGCGTCGTACCGATATCGACACACAACTGCCTGGTCACCGCCCGCCGCACCCGCAGCAGCGGCCGCCCCCACGGATCCGCGAACGCCGCCATCCCCTGAATCGACCGTCCGCCCGAACCCCGCCCCAACCCCAACAAAACGGTCTCGGCCTGATCATCGAGCGTGTGCCCGAGCAGCACCGGCAATCCGCCCCGCGCAGCGTCGAGCGCCGCATACCGAGCTGCCCGCGCCGCCGCCTCCATCCCCCCGTCCGCACCGACCTCGACCGCCAGGACATGTGCCGACCGACACCCCAGCGCCAACGCCGCAGCCGCTGCCTCAGCCGCCACCCTGTCTGATCCCGACTGCAACTGATGATCGACAACAAGCGCGTCGACCTGATCCGCCTCCACCACGGCAGCGGCGGTCAATGCCAACGAATCCGCGCCCCCGGACAACGCGACCGCCACATCACCTGTCGGGTAATCGGCCAGCCACCCCCGCACCGCCCGCCGCACCTCGAGCACCGCCTCGGTTTCCGGCAGCCGCCGCGCATTCCCGGGCATCGCTCCCGCCGTACGGCTCATATCCGGAGACTACCGATGACCAGTGCGCTCGATCCGCCCGGCAAGCGGCCCGGCACAGCCGCCTGACCGCCACCACCACATTTCCGCACTCGCCCAGGCGACCCGTGCCGCCGCCATTGATCGCCTCGCAAAGGTTGTGTGACTTGTGCGAGGCGCTCACTGGGTATGCGACGCCGCATCGACCGAAGGTTGAGTTCATCGCCAGGGCCTTCGCGTTTGCTCGAGACGCCGACTGGTGCGAACCGAGGACCTTCGGGCGCAACGCATAGACGATCGAGAACCGCTGCGAACTATCCGAGAACGCGAGCCACCCAGCGCTCAGGGGCCTCGATTTCCGTTGCGAGAGGCAGGGTCTCGGGATTGGTCCAGATGGTGTTGAACTGGGCCATGCCGACTTGGGCCACCACGGCGTCGACGAATTTCTTGCCCCGGACGTACTGGGCAACCTTGGCATCAACGCCGAGCAGAGCGCGCAGCAGGCGTTGGAGAGGATTGGTGGGGCGTTTGCGGCGCTTATCGAAGGCGGCGCGGATTTGTTCGACGGTGGGGATGACGGCCGGGCCGACGGCGTCCATGACGTGGTCGGCGTGGCCTTCCAGCAGGGTGCCGAGCATCAGCAGGCGGTCAAGGGCCTCGCGTTGCGGTGGGGCCTGGGTGGCGCGCAGTAAGCCGACGACGCCACGGGAATTCGGGTCCGCGGGGCCGGCGCCGCGACGGCGGTCGCGCACCTCTTCGACGAGGCGGCCGAGCATATCGGCGAGCGGTTCGTCGCCGACCTCGCCGAGGGTGTCGACATTGGCGCGCATGTAATCGGCCAGCCACGGCGCGGAGGAGAACTGCACCCGGTGGGTCACCTCATGCAGGCAGACCCAGAAGCGGAAGTCGGTCGGCGAGACGCCGAGTGCGCGCTCGACGGCCATGATGTTCGGCGCGACCAGCAGCAGCGTCCCATCGGGTCCGGTGAACGGGTCGTATTGGCCGAGGATCGCGGTGGACAGGAACGCCAGCATCGCGCCCGCTTGCACGCCCGCGGGTTTGCCCGCCAGCAGGCCCTTGTCCGATGCCGGTCCGGTGCCGGTCAACTGGGCCATGGAATCGGCGGCCGCGTTGATCCAACCGGGCCGGTCTACGATCAGGGCCGATGGCACCGGCTGATCGTCGAGCAGACCGCTCACCTCGCGAACCGGCCGCTCCGCCCGCACCGATGCCTCGGCCAACTCGCTCACTACCTGCTCAGCCGAATATCGCGAGGTCCGCGGGCCGGACGGCACCAGCGCGGCACCGGTGCGCGCGGCAAGGCGCCAATCGACGGCACCGGAAAATCCGGAGCGTCTGCGCTCGGCCGGAGCGTCCGCACCCGAATTCACGGCGGGCGCGGCGCCCGATTTATCAGTGCCTTCGAACATGGTCAACCACCCGTCACGAGCATCCACAGTTACGCAGCGTGCCGGCGATGGCGTCCAATGCGGGCCGGCTCAGCTCCGGTGGCCGATCGTTCGACATCAATGCGAAGGTCAATACCCGCCCGTCGCTGTCCAGCACATAACCGACCAACGTGCTTGCCACCGAGAGAGTTCCGGTCTTGGCCCGCACCCATCCCGCGCCGCCCCGGTTCTGCGTAACATAACGGCTGCTCAGCGACCCCGTCGCACCCGCGATCGGCAAATCATCGAGCAGCGGCGCCAGCGTGGTCGCGACTCGGTCGGTTTCCGGCCTGGCCTTGGTGTTGCTCGGCTGCACGGCATTGGCGCCGCTCGGCTTCGCCGCGGTCGCGATGATCTTGTCGAGCAGTCGGGCAGGCACCCGGTCCTCGGTCGACAGGCCGCTGTTATCGCGCATCGAAAGACCGGTGAGATCGAATCCGCCCTTGCCGAGCGCGGTTTCAAGGGCGGCGACGGCCCCGGTGAACGATGCCTCGTTGCCGGACGCGACCGCGATCTCGCGGCCGATGGCCTCGGCGAGCACATTGTCGGAATGGACCATGGTGTCGCGCAGCCGGTCCCGCAGCGGCGCGGATTGCACGCTCGCCACCTCCATCGCATCGGCGGCGGCATTGCCGATCCGCACCTTGGCAGGATCGAGTCCGAGTTCGATGGCCAGGCGCTGCCCAGTCGCCAGGGCCGGAGTCGGGGTGCGCGGCGAGTACTCCACCAACGGGTCGAGGCGGCCGCCGTCGAGCATTACCGGATCCATCGGCGCGATCGAACCCTCACCGATATCGACCGGATCCCAGCCGGGCGCCATGGGCGGGCCGGAATACGCGGAAGTGTCGACCACGATGGTGTCGGCGATCCGGCCGGAGTCCTTGATTTGCGACACCAGATCCGACAGGCGCGGCCCGTTCGGGTAGTACCCCTTGCCGTCGGGCTGCGCGGTCAACGTCGGATCGCCGCCGCCGACCAGCACCAACTCATTGGGCGCGGAACCGGCGACGACGCGGGTGGTCACCCGATGATCGGAGGGCAAGGTGAGCAAGGCGGCCGCAGTGGTGAGGGTCTTGGCGGTGGACGACGGGATCATCGGCTTATCGGATTCGGCGCCCCACAGCACGGTCGCGGAGTCCGCGTCGGTCACCTCACCGGCGAACGCACCGAGATCGGGATTGGCGACCACCCCCGCGAGCGCGGCGGCGACACCGGCCGGAGTCGGCGCGGGCGCATTCGACGGCGCGGGCTCAACCTGTGGAAGCGGTTTCACCGGCGCGGGCGGTGCGGCAATGGTGAGCCCGCGGTGCCGGAATGCCTCGGTCCACGGCTTGACCGCGATCACTACACCTACCCCGGTACCGAGCAACACGGCCAGCATGAACGCGACGCCGATCCAGATAAAGCGGCGTCGCTTGGCGGCCGAGCCACCGATATTCCTGTTGCTGCCACCCACCACGTGCCCGCCGTCCTCCGTCTCGTTTCGCCCGACCGTCGCACAGTCGCCGGGGCGACCCACCTACCGCACCCAAGTGCCCGCGGACCACACTATCCTCGTTCCGGCACCGTTCCCCCCGAACACCTGTCGAGTCGGCGTTCCGACGACCGCACGGCGACAGTCCCACAGAAGCATCAGTAAGGAGATGGCGTGGAGTTCGACGTCACCATCGAGATCCCCAAGGGTTCTCGGAACAAGTACGAGGTCGATCACGAGACCGGTCGGGTCCGGCTCGACCGCTTCCTTTACACGTCCATGGCCTACCCGGCCGACTACGGCTACATCGAGAACACCCTCGGTGAGGACGGCGACCCGCTGGACGCGCTGGTCCTGCTGCCGGAGCCGGTATTTCCGGGCTGCCTGATCGAGGTCCGTCCGGTCGCGATGTACAAGATGGTCGACGAGGCCGGCGGCGACGACAAGGTGCTGTGCGTGCCCGCGGGCGATAAGCGCTGGGACCACATCCAGGATCTGGCCGATGTGCCCGAATTCGAACTGGCCGCGATCAAGCACTTCTTCGAGCGCTATAAGGATCTGGAGCCCGGCAAGTACGTCAAGGGCTCGGAGTGGGTCGGTCGCGCCGAGGCCGAGGCCGAGATCGAGGCCTCGCTCAAGCGGCTGCAGGAAAACGGCGGCCACTGAGTCTCGTTGAGGTGGTGGGTGATTCGGCCCACTACCGACGAAAGCGGGAAGTCCGGGTGTTCGGACTTCCCGCTTTTTGTTGTGACGGACTTGCGTTGCGGATCGCGACGGTTTGTCCAGCCGATCAAGCACCCTTCAAAGTGCGAATCATGTTCACAAGCACTGGCGCGGCCGCTTGCGTCCCCTGTTCATCACCCCCTGCGAATTCGAGTTCCCCCTCCCATCCGTCGATACGGGCAGTCAGTTTGTAGGAGGGGCGCGAAGTGGCGGGATCCTTAAACGAGTCCAACGGCTCCACAACTTCAGAGACAGCCACACCGTCGACAGTCACGACCCGGGATGCGGGATAGTGGGTTTTAGAGTCTGTCGCACCCTCGAACAAAGAAATATATCCAAGATATTTCCCTTCGGGATTACGATAGTCGCAGCCATTTCCACCGTCGATCTTGTCGGTCATCGGCTTGGTGGCCCCCAGACCAACTTTAAGACTTGTCGCATTATATCGAGCGGAGAAGAACTGCTTAGGAAAGTCGCACAACTCCTGGAGCGTATGAACACTTAAATGCGCTGTTGGATCCTCGGGATGAGTGCGCGTCGACAACCCGCAGCCCGCGAGAAGTATCGCGAGAACAGGAATAGTGGCGAGCATTCGTCGATTCACGTCGCCTGCCATTCGGTTGAGTTCGGGTTATTGATGTTGAAGGCGTCAGATCTGCTATCCGGCCAGCGGTCGTCGTGGAAACCCTTGGCATTCTCCGTGGCCGAAACTATTGTGTTGATATTACGTTTTTCGGTAAGCAGAGCACTGGCGAGGTTTTTGCTGTAATCAACCGCGTTCTTGATAATCTTGGCTAGGAGATCGATAGCGTCTGAAATCCCAAATGGAGTTGCCACTCCGGTCGCAATCTTCCCCAAAGCAGCGGCGAAGTCAACCAGAAATCCCGCTATATCGTTGACGATGTCAGAATAGAAGTCCCAAGCGGAATTCGATACCGCGCCAAGACTGTCACTCAATTTGTCGCAGATTGATTTAGCCGTATCCATGGCGGTGTCCTGAAGGGTGCGTGCCGCCGTGTATTTGAGGGCTGCAGCCCCCGCCCAGTAGCCGGTCAAGCTCCCATTGACCACTTCATTGTTCTGAGCCTCACCGATCTTTGATTTTAGTTTCAGCCAGTCCTCGCTGGTCTGCAAGAATGCGATAGGTGCCTTCAGGCCGTCTACCGCGTTCTGCAGCTTCTCCAACAGCTCTTGGATCTTCTTCTTGATTTCTTCTTTGTGATCCTGCAGGTAGCCGGTCATGTCGTCTTCGGTCATCGAGCCGTAAGCTGCGCCGACTGCCGCGCCGATGATGCCGAACACGGACCCACCTTCGGCCGCCGACATCGCTATGGCCGCCTGGTTGAATTTCTTCTCTACCTCGTCGGGCTGAGTCCTGATCTGCTCAATCTGCTGCGAGAACTGACCGAGTACATCGTTGAGCTCGTCGAGAGTTTTTGTGGCGCCCATCAATATCCTTCGTCAAGTTTGATCACGGCATTGGCAAAGTTCTGATCTTGCTCTTGATAAACTTTGGCAACATGTTCGAGGACCGCTCCGATCGAATCCGTTTCAGTGGCCCCCTCGGTAAGTCGGTTGTACATGTATTGCGCGGCTGCCACCTGAGCATCCCAAGCGTCCTGAAACACTGCCCAGACAACCTCTTTATTGCTGTTCTGGATGTTCTGCGCCTTTGTCGCGGCCTCGCCCAGGCTGTCGGACGCATGACCCCATGCCCGCGCAGCGGAAATCAATTCATTCAGATCTACCGAATAATTGGCCATTACGATTTCCTCATCAGGTAGTCTTTGTATTCCGCGAGTTCGTACTCGAGTTCTTCGTCGGATCGGGCCGCCCATGACCCGTCTTCATGAAAAGGCGGGCGCTGCTGGCGAACCTGGTTCGCGCAATCCACGATATCGTAGGCCAGATAAGAGGGGTCGACCGTTGCCGCCCATCGTGGATTGATATTGATATCACTGATCCGCGCGATACTCGCCGTGACAGTGACCGAGGGCGTGCCGAAATCGGTGATGGGTCCTCGACCGACGAATTCGTCACGCAGATGCAGTGCTCGTTCGACTGCCTCGAATTCGGCGAGCGACTGCGTATCGAGAAGTCTGATCAATTCGGCACGGCGGGACGGAGACGTGCTCAGCGCGGCCCAGTTCCCGGATTTGATGATCGGCGCGTCGTGACGCCACAGCGCGACATAGTATCCGGTCATTGCCGCTACCGAGAAATCTTGCGGATCCAAGCGATTATGGAGATTACGGTTCACGTCGATATTTACCGGAAGGCGACCATCGTCGAGATTCATCTCGAATAGTCCCACCCCGATCAATCCAGTAGTCACTCGCTCATTCACTTTCTTTGTTTTCCACGAAGCATCTTTGTGCACGGCGTAGCCGGTCGCGAATGAAGCACCATCGATTTATTACCGCCGACTACTCGACGGACTTCCGCGACGATATCTAGAGTGATACCCCCTGTTTTGCTGATTCCCCTGCACAGTCGTTGCGCACCAAACACATTCGGCATTTGGCTACCCCGACTGTCGTCTGAGCAAACCCTACCGTCCGGTGCACACCCCGGCAAGCCAAAGCAAAGCGGGAAGTTCGAACACCGGACTTCCCGCTTTGCGTTCTATTACGGTGCGGTGCCGCCGATTTCAGTTATCGGCGGATCGGTCAGTAGTAGATGTGGAGATCCCAGCCGCGGTAGGTTTTCGACGCGCTGCCAGTAGTAGCCGCCGGGGGCGGCCACCGCTGAGTGCCCTCCCCCTGCCAGTTGCGGGCCGCGCGGCCGAAGTCGCTGCCGGACTGTGGAACGCGCGCCTCAGCGACGCCTTCCAGGCCGAGCCCACCGCGCTGGACGCCATCCGATGGTGCCGCGACCTCCCGTGCGACGAACTGTCCGGAATCATCGGCCCTGACACACCCGAAGAGGATGCCGCTAGCCTCAGCGACCTCGAGGAACTCGCCCGACATTGAATCGCCACGTGGGCGATCTGTCTGCTCAGCCGTCTTGACGACGACTGGATGGAAGTCCGGGACCCGACTCGACGAGGCCCATCGGCAAGGTTTGCGGCCGACGGATGCGGTGGAGCACCGGATCGGCGCGCCCGAAGATCCGGTCGGCGGTCACTGAGCACAACGAAAAGCGGGAAGTCCGGTGTGTTCGGACTTCCCGCTTTCGATTACGCTGCGGTGCCGCTGCTTTCGGTTAGCGGCGGATCGGCTCAGTAGTAGATGTAGAGATCCCAGCCGCTGTAGGTTTCGACGCACTCGTAGTAGTAGCCGCCGGTGGTGGGTGAGGCGCCGTCCGCGGCACATGCGGCGGAGGTGGCATAGGTGCCGTAGTAGTAGCTGGTGGCTGCGGACGCGGTTGCTGCCGTCGACACCCCGGCGACGGCAGCGGTGGCGAGAAGACCGGCCGCGATGAAGGACTTGATTCGCATTTCACTGCTCCTGAAAGCGAGTTGATTGATTACCTCGCTTACGTTAAGGACGATTCGCGCCCTGAACAGCCAACCCTAGGGCTCGAAGGATCGCCCCCTTGGGCAATACCACCTTCCCCACCCGTGTCCGTTCGGCGGTGTGCCCGAAGGATTTTCGGCGAACCCATCATTCGGCGATCGGTATCGGAATGCCAGCCAGCCCGGGTGGCACGATCGACTCGCCATCGATTCCGCACGGCCTTCGACAGCCCAAACCCACCAGCACACGAACACTCAGCAGCGGCAAGGCAGATCCACCCGCCACCAGACAAGCAACACAAATCAGCCGCAGTCCATCCTGCGCGCGCCCCTCGACAGCCGAAACAGCATTGGTACCGGTGTCGGCGTCGGCGATGGGGAAGACGTTGAGGGCGTTGATCTCCTCGCGCCGCTGCTGCAGGCCTTCGAGGCGGATTCGGCCCCAGCGCAGTAGACCCGTGCCGTTCAGCTCATTCGGCCCGGCAACGGCAGGCAGTCCCGCGTCGGGGCCATCACCCATCATGTCCCCGCACTCCGGGCACCGCCACCTCTCTCCGCGATCGTTCACACCGCCATCCCACCCGGACCCAAGCGACTGCTGGAAGTACGGGCACTAGTCGTCCGGCGACGCGCCCGTCCGGATAGTAATTTGGCGTCTCCGCTGCGGAATTCAGCGAGCCCGCAATCGCTCGGCCCGCGGAGTTCGAGAGTGGTGGGATATCGTCATGGGCTGCCGGGGAGTCGGCGGCGGCCCGCAGTGACCTCGGCTGCCAAATCTTCGTAACCGATCGACAATTCGGCCAGCGACTCCCAAGCGTCGCCGAGGGCGTCGTCCGTGGCGCTTGCCAGGGCGGCGTAGGCGGTGGCGGTGTATTGGGCGAGGCGGTCGAGTACCGCGCCCAGCGTTTCGGTGTGCACCGAGGCGCTGCCGTGCGCGGGCGGCAGGTGCGCGTGCACCCAATGATTGATCTCGCGCACCAATTTCGCTCTCCGGCAATCGATGTCATCGGTACGGCCGCCGTCGGCGAGTCGACTCTCGTGCAGGCAAGTGAGTTCGTAGGCCGCGTGTAGCAGCGGGTGCGCGGCGTGCTCGACGCCGCGGCACGCCCGCAGCACCGCACCCTTCGTCGGCAGCGGTTCGATCAGCAAGGTCGCGTACACAACTGGGCCGCGGCGGCGACCGCGATGTGGTCCATGAGATTTCCGATTCGCCCAAGGCCCGCTTCGAAGTCCCTCTCCGAGGCCACCATCCGGCGTCGAGCCGCGCCGAAAGGCGGTTCCGGACAGTGCGCGGTACCACCATTCGACTCGACTCGATGGACGCCCGCCACTTCGAGACAAGACCTTTGTGTTTTCGGATGCGCCCGGCCGAAGCTCGGGATGCATCGCCATCCCCGTTGATCCATCGACTGCCTCGATTCGTCTCGGTGAATTCGAAAGCGCCCGGCCGAAACTGCGGATACGCGGCAATCCGTTGTGATCCAATAGGTTTCTCGAGTTTCCTACGGCTCTCCGACCGGGCGCGGCAACAGCACAGCACGCGACAGGCGGAGGAGTCAGCGTCTACATGGGGTCTGCATTCGAATCGCGCCGAAAGGCGAGGACAAGTTCCGTGTCCGCGGATCGGTACATCCGCGGACACTTCACACTCGTTTCCGAAAAACTGAGGTAGGGGGCCATGACGGATTCAGGAAGTACGGTGCCGCGACGACAACTGGGGCGCCATCTGCGTGACCTGCGCTTACAGGCCGGGATGACCATGCCCGAGGCGGCGCAGTTGATCGAACGCGGTAAGACGACCTTGCAGCGGTTGGAGACCGGGCAGGCGAATCGGATACGGCTGCTCGATATTCGAGAGCTGTGTGCGGTTTATGACGCGGAAGAGGTGGTGACGGCGGGGCTGCTGGGGTTGGCGCAGCAGGCGTCTGGGAAGTGTTGGTGGCATGAGTATGGGAGGTTGATCCCTGAAGACTTCGATGTGTACGTGGGATTGGAGACGGCGGCGCGACGGTTGACGTCGTATGCGCCGGATGTCGTATTGGGGTTGTTGCAGACTCCCGACTATGCGCGCATATTGGCCCGCACTGCCAGCCCGACCGACACCAATGAGGAGATCGAACGGCGGGTGCAGCTGAAGCGACGCCGGCAAAGCATTCTGACTCGCAAGCGACATCCAACCGAGCTCAGGGTCGTGCTGCTCGAGTGTGCGTTACGCCGGATGGTCGGGGGCCGCAAAGTTATGGCCGTGCAGTTGAGGCACCTTGCAGACATGTCGACGCTGCCGAACATCACACTCCAAGTGCTGCCGTACGCGGCAGGCATCCCGTTGGGCGATCCAATTGGGCTGTTCACCATCGCCGAATTCAGACTGGACAAGAAGAAGGAGCCGATCGAACCACCGGTGGTCTATCTTGAAAACTTCACTGGGGACTTGTATTTGGAGTCGCAGAGTCATGTCTCGCGCTACCATGTGGCTCATGAAGCGCTCCGGCGCGCCGCGCTGGATGAGACGGCAAGCAGGAACATGCTTCGCCAACTAGCTAGGGAGTATGCCGCGTGAGCGACAAGTACGGCGTCAACCTTTCGGGAGCCCGATGGTTCAAGAGCACCCGCAGCTCTGGCACCAAGGACTGTGTAGAGGTGGCCTTCCTTTCCAGCTCATTTGTCGGCATGCGGGACTCGAAGAATCCGGGCGGACCGGCACTGGTGTTCACCCCCGATCAGTGGGATGCCTTCACCACCGCCGTCGCCGATGGGCAGTTCAACTAGTCCTGAGTGATCGATACGAATCCTCCCGCACGATGTGAGTGCGGGAGGTTTTCGTTGTTTGATCACTACCTAGTGTCATTGCCGGTATCCCGAGCCAGACGGTAGGGTTGCTGAGCAGCGGGGGATGTTTGTGGCCCCTTGTGACGGGTGGCAGCGAAGGGGTTTCGCGGATGGTCGGTACAGCGAAGATGCCGCGCGCTGCGGCCCTGATCCTCGGCGCAGCGTTGGCGCTTGCCGGATGCAACAACAATTCAGGGGATAGCGTGCCGACGCCGAGCAGCGCGAAAGCATCGGCAAGTACGACGACAGCAGCCTCTACATCGAAAGACCCCGAAGCTGCGATCTGGAATCCGTGCGACATACCCGATTCCGCGATATCCGCACTCGGGCTGAACACCGCCAGCAAGGACACGACTGTCGCGGGAGTCGACTTCACCGGGTGGAAGACTTGTAGCTGGCTATCGATGCCGAAGACTTACAACCTCGCGATCTTGTCGTCGGAGCACACGCTCGAGGAGAGCAGGCAACGCACCGACTACACGGACTACGTGACGACAAGTGTGGGTTCGCATCGAGCGCTTCAGTTTCGCAAGGTCGGCAGTTCTCATGACGACGGATGCTGGCTCAGTGTCGAGGTGCCGCACGGGATAGTCGATTTCAGGGTGTTGAACCGGTACGGGGTTGCCGGAGCCGGGGAACCATGCAGCGAGTTGCGCCGTCTCGCGGATGCCTTGGCCGAGTATCTACCTGCACGTTGAGGAGGGGGAATGATCAGCGGTATCGATCCGAGTGAATGGAAGCGATTACTCGACTCTGCCAATGCTGGTGAGCTGTCTATTGATCCGGAGGTCGGTAAGGGGTTGGACCAGGTCTGTGATGACCACATCGACCGACTGAGGACGGTGCTCGAGAAAATCGATGTCATCAGCCGCGTCACAGGGTTCGGCACCTTCGATTCGAGTCAGATTCTGGAGAAGAAGTTCTCTGAGACCGCCTCTGGGACCGATCGCTCCCTAGACACCGTGATCAAACAACACATCGATTCTGTCGAAACGGTGAAACAGGTTGTGGCACAGGCTATTGCGAACTTCGTAGCCCAAGACCAACACCGCGCCTACCAGTTCGGGCAGGTGACGCCAGGATGACCTACGAGGACTACCAACGCCGGGTAATCGAAGCCCAGGAGCAGTGGAACCGAGACCGTGACTGGATCTACAAAACCGAGTCTGGCTACAACGGTTTCGACGTCGAAACGCAGCCACCCCACATCACGACCCCCGACAGCTACGACCACCTCACTCTCGAACAAATGCAGACTGCAGTCTCGGCGATGAAGCCGAAACTGGTCGATGACGCGGTCACTGCGTGGGCGAATATCGGCGCGGACCTAACCGGCACCTTCGAGGTCTTCAAGCGCGAATTCGGTCGCACCATCACCGGTCAGAACGGCCACACCGGATGGACCGGTGCCGCAGCGCAGGCAGCCTCCACGGCAGTGAACAACTACTACGACAAGTCCGTTCCGCTCGCGCAGGCAGCCACGCTGACCAGCCTGAAGCTCGCGGAAATGAAGACCGGCTTGGAGCAGACCCAGGCGTTGATGCCGGGTCTGACCGAACGCCCGGATATCGCGGGAAAGACGCTGCCCAAAGATGGCGTCATGAAGACCGACGAATACACCAGCACCGAGGCCGAGCAGGAGGGGCGCAGAATCCTGCGCACGGTTTACGGTCAGGTCGCGGGGCAGACCGATGTCGGCCTCCCCTACATGCCCACCGCGCCGACGATCGTCGACGGCCCCGGCCCGGTCACGCCAGGCCGCGATGCCGGTGGTGCGCAAGGATCTTCGGGTCCCGACGACGGCTCCTCGGGTACCGGTGGCGACGGTTCGGACGGCTCGGGCAACCAGGGCCAGGATTCGGGCAAACCGACAGGCACCGAACAATCCACGACCCCGTCGACGACAACACCGGATGCCACCACCCCCGCCAGCACCATCCCTCAAAGCACAACCGCGACAACGCCATCCGCTTCCACCACCACCGCGACCCCGAGCTCATCCACCCCGAGCACATCCACCCCGAGCCTCAACACACCCGGCATCGGAACCAGCACCGGCCGCCCGACCAGTACCGGCCTCCCCGGCACCACTCAGGGCAGCCCCGGCCGCACCGTCGCAGGCACACCCGCGACCACCACAACCACGGCCGCCGCGACCACCCGCCAGAGCACCGGAACAACGGGCCGCTCCGGCATGTCGGGCATGGGTGCGCCCGGGCAGAGCAAGGGCAACGACGACGACCGCAAGAAGGGCGTCCCCGACTACCTCATCACCGCCGAACACGGCGAAGAACTCACCGGCCTGAACTCCCACCCCAAAACCGTCCCCCCAGTAATCGGCGAACCCCCCACCAGTGACCCCGCCTACTAACCCCGCCCCACCAACAACGCACCCAATACCCCACCGCCGCGCACCAATTCGCACGCCACGCACGAATTCGCCAGGCAAAACATGCGCGCCACACAAACCGGTGCGCACCAGCAGCCCAACCCAGACAACACGCGCGCCGCACGCGTCCGTGCGCGGCAGCGGCCCATGCGCGGCAAACGGATCGATGCGCGCGATGAGCGTGAGCGAGGCTGAGCAGTGGAGGGGTGAGCGCAGAGAATGACAATTGATGAAGGCGGCGGAGTGGGTATGGGCAGCGGGACGGCGGGCGGGCGTGTGGATGGGACGGGTAGTCACAGGCTCACGGGTCTGGAGTTCGAAATCCTCTGGGCCGCATACGGTCGCGACCGCTTGCCCTATCCGCTGCACTATCGCACCGACATCGCCGACTTCGATGAGCTGAAGCGGCACCGCGAGGCCGCCGTCGATTCCCTGCTGGCCAAGTACGCGCCCGAGCTCGAACGTGCCGTCGAGGTTCTGCTCGAGCCGGATGTCCGTGTCGAGTCGAAGGGTTTCGGAGGTGTCGATGTTTTGCGTGCCTACCGGTTCCACGGCGCGGTCCGCGCTCAGGCCGGGGCAGCGCTGCAACAATTCCCCGGCTCGAGTCCGGACACCGGCGGCGATATTCTCGTAACCTATTGCGCCGCAGAGCGCGTCGCCCGACTCGCGGTGGCCGCGCTACCGGCGTGCGGACCCGGCGCCCACCCACCGCTGGAGATCCGCCGCGCGGAAATCGCCGCCGAGCGCGAGCGCCACATCCGCCGCGCCCACGACGTCGGCCCCATCGACCAACTGGACCGCATCTTCCAGCGCCCCCGCTCCGCCTTCGGCGAAATAACCATCTGCCCCGGCCCGGCCCTCGACGCCCGCCCCACCCCGTCCCGCGGTTTCTGGTGGATGGACTACCCCGACGGCCGCTACTACGTGAAAACCGGCGACCCCATCGTCGCCAAACCCATCGAACCTCATGCCATGGCCGCCGAAATCCACCGCCTCACCACCCTCACCCAGCGCTATCACCGCGAAGACCGCGAACACGACGAATACCTCCGCACCCGCCACTGAACATCCCCACAACCGGCACCCGCGGCCAGGTTCAGAATTTGATGCGTTCGAGCCAGGTCGCGAGCACGGACAGGTCTCCGGAGGTCTCGAGCCGTGGGCTGTCGGCTGGGATCCGGCGCAGCAACAGGAGATACAGATCCACGGCGGTGCCCTTCACCGTCAACGATGCCGGTGCCTCGCTGTCGCCGCTGGTGATCGTGTCGCCGGATCGGAGGATCGTCCAGGCGTCATCGGTATCGACGGCGCGCAATCGCAGGCTGGTGCCTTCGTCGAGCGGTGTTTCGAAGCGCGGGCCTCGCTCGACGATCTCGAGAAACTCCGACAGTCCATCGCCGCCGAGTTCGGGGGCGATGGCCACCTCGCGGTCCAGGGCGAGCAGGGCGTCGGCGCGGTGCGCGGTCGCCTCGTGCAGGCGTCGGCGCACCCACCATTCGGCCGGGCGCGGGGAGCCGAACGGCGTCCAGACCGGGACATCGGAACCGACTGTGTCGATGTTGTCGATCACCGCTCGGGCGCCGGCTCGCAGCCAGCGGTCTGCCTCGTCCAAGTCACGTGGCCGACGGATATCGGGAACCTGCTGGAATTCCAGGAATTCGGTGGCCCGGTCGGCAATCATCGCTGCGGCCCAACGGTTTCCACCGCCGACGTGCGCGATCAGGTTCGACAGGGTCCAGTCCGGGCAGGTCGGTATCGGCGTCTTCGGGTCGGCGGACCGGTAAAGGTCGGCGAGCAGATCGGTCTCAGTCAGCAATGCTTTGCGCAGCGCCGATGTGTCGAGCGAGGTCACGAATTCGACTCTAACTCAGCGCAACTCGATTCGATGGGCACGCTGAGCTTCGATGACTTGGAATACGACATCATCACCTCGACGCAGGGGCGATTGGTGGTGAACAAACGATGTTGCGAGGTGGTTCGCCGAGGTGTTCGACGACATCGACGGGCGCACGAGGGCGTCGAGCGCGAGAGGGCATACCGAGCACCGCGACTCGACCATCGACCTACACCTCGGCGTCGCTGAATCGTCGGAGAGCACACAGATCGAGACGCGCGGCTCACGGCGGATGTCGGCGCGCCCGGAGGTAGGTGGAAACGACGATTCGCACTGCTGATCCGGTCCGCAGGTTACCGGCCGCGGGCTGCCATCGGCATGGACGGTGACGAGTGCCCCGTGGTGGCGGGAATCAGGAAGTAGGGCGGCGCGGTCGACGATAGTGGCGCTGGGCTGACGCGACATCAAAATGTCACCAGTCGACACTGCCTTCGGGACCAGCGAATGGGCCACATCGAGAGGAAATAGCTTTACGCTATGAAAGGCTCGCGTGCTCGGTTGAGTGCCCGGCCCTTCTCAGTCCAGTGAATCCGCGTGTCAATCGACCAGTCGAGGAGCAGGACGATGCCTGTTGTGAACATCTGGGGTTCGCTCAGTCCCGCGGCGCGCGCCGCGTATCCCACGCCGCAGGAGCCAGACGATGAGTGGCCCCTCCGCGGTGGAACCGCATGGGTCTACTACAGCCCGCTGAACCAGCGGCAACTCACCAAACCGGTCATCCTCGCCGACGGGTTCTCGCTGGGCGCGAGTGACCTCGGCGAGCTCTGGGCCGGTCTGGAGAATAACGGGCGATACCGCTTCATCAGCGAGTTGCACGCGATCGGCCGGGATGTGATCGTGCTGGGCTACGACAACCGGGCGGCGTCGATCCCGGACAACGCGAACACAGCCATCGAGTGCATCCAGACCGCCATTCGCAGGCGTGCCGGTAAAGCGAAACTGGCGGTGGGTGGTTTCAGTATGGGCGGGATGGTGACCCGCTACGCGTTGGCCAAGATGCAGCACGATCCGGACCTGCCCGACCCCGAGACCAGCATGTACCTGTCCTACGACACCCCGCATCGTGGTGCATGGCTGCCGATCTCGATGCAGGCTTTCGCGCATTTCCTCAAGGACAAGTGGGGTGCGACTTCGCCCATCTTCGGCCAGTTCTCCGACCTGATCAACAGCCCGGCCGCGCGGCAGATGTCTCGCTGGCACCTCAGCAAGATCGGCGACCAACCGGACCAGGCGTTGGAACGACGCACCTTCCTGCAGCAGTTGGATGCGGTGGGTGGATGGCCGCAGGGTATCCGCAAGATCGGTGTCGCCAACGGGGTCAGGACCGGTAACGGAAACGGGATCGGTCCCGCGCTGACGGCGGTGAGCGGTGGCGGCGACCTGCTGATCGACGCCACACTGCGCACCCAGGCACCGGGTCAGCAGGCCGTGGCCACCCTGCACGGGGCAGATCAGCCCCCGATCGAGATCCGCACCGACGGACTGCCCGATATCGATGGCGCTCCCGGCGGCCTGTTCCCCGAGAACCCGGTATTGCCGGGCAACCCAGCCAGTTTCGGGATGGCCGCCATACTTATGGGGTTGCTCGGATCCGAGGTCGAGTTGCAGTTCAACACCTCGTGTTTCATTCCCTCCATCAGCGCCGTCGCCGCAGGCGAGATCGACAACCGTGACGCGCTGTACAGCGAGATCCGCGACGGCGGTAGCGAACTCGACGCTTTCGCCTGCGCCAGCAGGAACGAGGGACATACCACTATGACCCAGGAACTGGGCACGTGGCTCGTGAACGAGATCGACGCTCATTCCTGAGGGCACGGTGAGCAGATCCACCCACCGCTGAACGTGGCAGCCGCACCGATACGCATCACGGTGCGGCTGCTCCGTCTCCACCATGGATCTTCATTCTCGAACGCCATGCCCGCAACTTCCTCGGCGCGGTACGGGTCGTTCCGGGCGAGGCCACCGGACTACCCCGCTGCCTGGCGAACGCTTCTATCCAGACCGTGAAACGGGTCGCGCCCGGCCCCGGCAAGTGCCGGAACCGGGCGCGATTCGGCCGGGTTCACGCGGAACCGGCACCGCCGGTCCTCGGTCCGGCACCGTTGGTCGAACCGGCCGTGCCCGGCACGGATTTCGCCAGCTCATCCAAAGCGTCCTGAGATGGGCTCACCGCCTCGCCGCCCGCGGTCAACAGGCCCGTGCGCTCCACGACATCGGGTCCGGCACCATTGGCCGCCGCCGCACCCTTGGCCGCCTCGATTCCGCCGACCGTCCGCAACGGCACTTCCTTCCAGAACAGCACCAGGATCAGACCGAGCAGCGCGAGACCGGTCACCCAAAGGAACACCGTCGACATCGACTCGGCGAACCCGACCTTGAACGGCCGCGCCAGCTCCGGACTCAGCTGCTGCACGATCGAGCTGTCCTTCAGCACCCCGCTGGCTGCCGAAGTATCCTGCGCGAGCAGGCCTTTCGCGAGCGCGGCATCAGCGGGATTGCTGCTGTGCGCGGCCTCGACCACGGCGTGTTGGAACGCCGGATCGGTGGCCGCGGACTTCATCTCCGTGGAGATATTCGGCGTCAACTGCGCGAAGAGGATCGAGAGGAATACCGCGACACCCATCGTGCCGCCGATCTGCCGGAAGAATGTGGCCGCGGCGGTGGAGACGCCCATATCCTTGGGCGGCAACGCATTCTGCACCGCTATGGTGAGCGGCTGCATGAGATTGCCGAGTCCGAATCCGGTGCAGGCCATGAAGATCATCGCGACCCACAGTGGGCTGTCGGCATTCACGAAGTGCAGCAGGAACAGGCCCAGCGTCAACATGCTCGCGCCGATGAGCGGGAAGATCCGGTAACGACCGGTACGCGAGATCAGCTGACCGGATACGATCGAGCCGGTCATCATCCCGAGCACCATCGGCAGCATCTGCAGACCCGCCAGCGTCGGACTGGATCCGCGCACCACCTGTAGGTACTGCGGCAGCAGCGAAATACCGCCGAACATCGCCGAGCCGACCACGACCGAGATCACCACGCCGAGCGCGAAGGTCTTATTGGCGAACATCCGCAGCGGAATCAGCGCCTTATCCTTCATCGACTTCTCGACCAGCACGAAACCGATGACACCGAGCAGTCCGATCACATAACAGAGGATGGAACGTCCACTGCCCCAACCCCATTCGCGACCCTGTTCGGCAACGATGAGCAGCGGCACCAGGCCGATCGCCAGCACGAGCACACCCCACCAGTCGACCCGGTCGGTGGAATGCGGCCGCTTCGGCAGCTTGAGCACCTTGGAGACGACGCCGAGCGCGATCAGGCCGATCGGCACGTTGACGAGGAAGACCCAGCGCCAGCCGCTGATCCCGAGGATGCTGTCCTGTCCGGCCAGCACACCGCCGAGCACCGGGCCGATCACACTGGAGGTGCCGAATACCGCGAGGAAGTAGCCCTGATACTTGGCGCGTTCACGCGGGCTGACGATATCGCCGAGGATGGTCAGCGCCAGCGACATCAAGCCGCCCGCACCGAGTCCCTGGAATGCGCGGAACGCCGCGAGCTCGTACATCGACTGCGCCATCGTGCACAGCAGCGAACCGACCACGAAGATCGAGATCGCGGCCATGAAGAAGGGCTTGCGGCCGAACATGTCGGACAACTTGCCGTACAGCGGTGTCGCGAGCGTCGCGGTGATCAAGTAGGCGGTGGTCGCCCACGCCTGCATCGAATAGCCGTCGAGATCATCGGCGATGGTGCGGATCGCGGTGGAGACGATCGTCTGGTCCAACGCCGCGAGCAGCATGCCGAGCAGCAGACCACTCATGATGGTCAGGATCTGTCTGTGGGTGAAACCCGTGGGCTCCGCCACGGTGGCCGGTGCGGTCACGAATCGTTCTCCGTATCGAGGTCGAATTGGTGCTGGTCCTGGCGGATTGCCGCGACCATCGCGGGCTTGGCCCGCTCGAAGTCGTCGACGAACTGCCGCAGCAGTTCGGCGAATGCGGCACGGTCCTGCGGAGTCCAGGCCGCCATCACCCGGGTCAGGTTCTCGCGCCTGCGCCTGCGTATCCGCTCGGCGATCTCGCGGCCTCGTTCGGTGACGACGAGCACGGTGGCGCGGCCGTCGTTGCGATCGGCTTGCCGTTCCACCAAATGTCGGTCGACGAGGTGGGCGACATGCCGACTGACCGTCGACGCGTCCGAATGCACCGCCTCGGCGAGCGCGCCCGAACGCATCGGTCCGTCACAGAGCAGCCGGAACAGGACCGCGAACGCCGCTGGATCCACGCCGTCCTTGCTCCGCATTTGCGCCGCGGTCCGCTCCCGGATCCGTTGCAGCCGGGTGAGCTGCATCGCGATCGCGTCGACCGACAGCTCGTCCTCATCCACTCGACTCGCACCTTTACTTGCGTCAATCAATTAGTTGCGTGATACAAGTATGTGCGCGGACCAAAGGCTAGGGCAAGTGAATAACCGGCCTTTACCGGCCCTTGAACTCCGGAGCTCGCTTCTCGAACACCGACTGGATGGCCTCGGTGAGATCCTCCGACGGCAGGAATGCGGAGTTCCACGCCGAGACATAGCGCAGCCCGGCCGCCACCTGGTCCTTGGTGCGCTGCTCGAGCACATCCTTGGCACCCTGCACCACCAGCGGCGGATTCGCGGCAATCTCGCGCGCGATGGCGTGCGCCGCGTCCAGCGTCGCCTCCTGATCGGCGAATACGTCGTTGACCAGGCCGATCTTCTCGGCACGCGCCGCGTCGATGTCCTTACCGGTGTAGGCGAGTTCGCGCAGATGCCCCTCGCCGATAATGCCGGGCAGCCGGTGCAGCGAGCCGATATCGGCGACGATCGCGACCTTCGCCTCGCGCAGGCTGAACTTCGCATCCGCGCTCGCGTAGCGGATATCCGCGGCGGCGATCAGGTCCAGCCCGCCGCCGATGCACCAGCCGGAGACCGCGGCGATGACCGGCTTGCGGCAATCGGCCACCGCGGTCACCGCGGCCTGCATCCGGCGCACCTCATAGAGGAAGTCGGTACGCGGCGCGGCCAACGCTTTATCCGCCATCAACGGACCAAAGGTCCCGGCCATCGCGGGCAGGTCCAGTCCGTAGGAGAAATGTTTCCCGGAACCGGTGAGCACAATCGCACGAACCTCGGGATCGGCATCCAGTTCCCGGAAGATCTCCGGCAGCTCCCGCCAGAAATCCGGACCCATAGCATTGCCCTTGCCCGGGCCGGTCAGCGTGACCTGCGCGATGTGATCCTTGGTTTCGACGGTGAAAGCCTGCCAATCAGTCATTCGTCCAGCGTAAAGCAGGTGTGAGCAAGCCAGCCGACCAGTCTGTGCCACACGCAAATGCCGTGCAAAGTCGGTGCGCCGCACCGGTTCTCCCCTCCGGCTTTCCGACCACTGACTGAGAACTCGACCGGCATACGGCCCGCAATCGCTCTACTCTGGTTCCATGCGCAGGTCGCTTCCACCAGTCGCATGCCGGGTCGCGGATACCCTGATCGCGCGCGGCCACCATGGTGTCATCGTCACTCAGCCCGCCCCCACGCCCACCGCCGCCGATGCCGCACGTGCACTCGGCATCGATGTGGGCGCCATCACGAAATCACTGGTGTTCCTCCTGGATGATGATCCGGTGCTGCTGCTGGTTTCCGGCGCACACCAGGTCGACCTCGGGCGCACCGGCGAACGGCTGGAAGGCAAACTCACCCGCGCGCCCGCCGAGATGGTGCAGGAAGTGACCGGTCAGCCCATCGGCGGCATCGCACCCGTCGGCCATCCCACCAACCTGCCGACCTGGGTGGATAACGCGCTGTCCACACACCGGGAGGTCTGGGCCGCGGGCGGACATCCGAATACCGTGTTCCGCACCTCGTTTCGCGAACTCGTGCGCATCACCGCCGGGCTACCCATTGATGTGGATTGAACGCCACACCGGCACACGGCGTAGTTTCGTCATGTGAGCGCGCGAACCATCAACACCGCACCAACGGTCGCAGCGCAGCCGAGCGCTAGCGAGGCGCAGCTGTGACCGAAGCTCGACCCCCCGCTACGGATATCCAGATTCCCGATGATCTGAGCGGTATCACCGCCGAGCTGTACCGCGCTTCCATGCGGCACTATCCGGCGGGCGTCACCGTTGTCACCCTGGGCTCCGCGAACGGCCCGGTCGGCTTCACCGCGACCTCCTTCGCCTCGTTGTCCCTCGAACCCCCGTTGATCTCCTTCAATATCGCCCACACTTCGTCGAGCCTGACGGCATTGCAGGCGGCCGACTCCGTGGTGATCCATTTCCTCGGCGAACATCAGCACGAGCTGGCCAAGCGCTTCGCCCGCACCGCCGATCAACGCTTCAGCGATCGCTCACTTTGGACCACCCTGGACACCGGCGAGCCCGTGCTGCACGGCACGCCCATCTGGATCCGCGCCACCATCCAACAGCTGATCCCCATCGGCGATCACACCTTCGTCGTCGGGTTGGTCACCCGGGTCCACGACAGAACCGACGAACAGCCCAGCGCCGCTCCGCTGCTCTACTACCGCGGCCGCTACTACCGCCCGACCTCGCTCGAAGACTGAGCGCGGCCGGGCGGATTCGCCTGCCCGGCAACGCTGCGAAGTCCGAGGGGGATCCGATCAGCCGATCGAGCAGGGCGCGGCACCATCTGTGGAATCGGGGCGGGCGAAGGGGCGGGTCTCGGGTGTCGGATTCCAAACTCCGTCGGTGCTGGCGTAATTCCACGACGCACCCTTGTCGACCAGAGTCGCGATGGCCTCGACCAGCCGATCCACATCGTCGGAGCTGGTGCCGAGGCCGATGCTGGCGCGCAGGGCACCGTCGAGGCCTAGGCGCTCGAGCAGCGGGTGGGCGCAGAAGCGGCCGTCGCGAATGCCGATTCCGTGTTCGGCGGAGAGGTAGGCCGCGACGTGGCCGGGGATGAATCCGTCCAGGGTGAAGGCGACAATGCCGACGGTGTCGGGGCTGTCGTCCCAGATGCGCAGCAGGTTGACACCGGGAATTTCGGACAGCCCGGCGCGCAGGCGATCAGCGAGCCGTCGCTCGTGCACGGCAAGGGTTTTCGGATCGATCGCGCACAGTGCGTCACATGCGGCGGCGAGTGCGGCCGCACCCAGGACATTCGGCGAACCGGCCTCGTGACGCTGCGGCGCGGCCGCCCATTCCGCATTGGTGGTGGTGACCTCGCGGACCGCACCGCCGCCCGCCAGATACGGTTCGGCGGCATCGAGCCAATCCCGGCGTCCGACAAGCACTCCAGCGCCGAACGGTGCGTAGAGCTTGTGGCCGGAAAAAGCGAGGTAGTCGATTCCGGTGGAGCGCAGACTGATTCGACGGTGCGGTGCCAGCTGCGCGGCATCTACCAGGATACGGGCACCGCACTGGTGTGCGATGGTGGCCAGGCGCTCGAGCGGCAGCACCTCACCGGTCACATTGGAAGCACCGGTCACCGCGAGCAATGCGGCTGGCTTACTGCACAATTCGGCGATCAGCTGGCGGATCGTCTCGTCGACGGTCGCCGCGGCCTTGACGACGCGACGGCCGTGGCGGGTCCAGGGCAGGAAGTTCGCATGATGTTCGATATCCAGCACCACGGTGTCGCCGGGTACGCAGGCGGCGAGCAGATTCAGCGAATCGGTGGTGTTGCGGGTGAACACCACGACCTGGTCGTCGGCGGCGTCGAGGAACCGGGTGACCGAACCGCGCGCGGCCTCATAGCACTCGGTGGAGATCCGCGAAGCGTAACCGGCACCTCGGTGCACGCTCGCGTAGAACGGCAGCAACTGCTGCACCCGATCGGTGACCTGCGCCAATGCCGGTGCGCTTGCGGCATAGTCGAAGTTCGCGTAGGTGGTCTTTCCGCCCTGTACGAGCGGCACCTGGAGGTCGTCGCCGGAGACCCGGGCGAGGGCGGCACAGCTCTGATCGATTACAGCGGTCATCACAAAATCCCATCGGCTTTGGGACCCGAAATCCGGTGATCATCCGAGTCCGCGCTTGCCGCACCCGGTCGGGCTGCGGCCCGGTCGTCACCCGGAGCACCCCACCGCGGAGGAGGGTTGCCGACCAGCTAGCCGGGGCTTGACGCTGGTACTCATGACCTGAACCGAGATTGGCAGATGTCCCACCGCCCTGTCAACCACGTCTTGGCTGCATATACATGCAGTAGAATAAATAACCTTGCAATGCCGAGTGATGTGCGGTCTGATCGAGAGGTGACGCTTTCCCTGTTGCTCAGCTTTGTCGGCCTGTGCATCCTGCTGTCGATTACGCCCGGCCCGGATTCGTTCCTGGTGCTGCGATTCTCGATCGTGGACGCGCGACCCGGCATCGCCGCGGCGATCGGCTCGGCACTGGGCGGGATCGTGTGGGCGGTCGTGGTCGCGGCCGGCGTCGCCGCACTGCTGGAGCAATCCGCGACGGCCTACCGGACGCTCAAGGTCATCGGCGGAATCTATTTGGTGTACTTGGGAATTCGGGCGCTGATCGATCACCGCAGGCAAGACGCCGCCGCGACGTCCGGACAGTCGGCCACACAGGCTCCGACCTCGATTCGCTCAGCATTCGCCGCTGGCTTGGTGTCGTGCATGTTCAACCCGAAGGTCGGACTGTTCTACCTGGCAGTACTGCCGCAATTCCTCACCGATGTCACGTTTTTGAACACCCTCGCGCTCGGGGCCATCGAATGCTCCATTGCCGCCGTCGAAATGATCCTGCTGGCCCTGCTGGCGTCCCGGGCGGTTGCCATGTTGCGGCGCCCCCGGGTTCGCGATCGGCTCGAGCAGATCAGCGCGGCCATCCTCGCCACGCTCGGCATCGGGACCGCCGCCTCGGCCGCGTAACGCGCCGGGCCGGATAACCACCGACCCGGCGCACAGCATCACAGCTTCGGCTGAATCTCCTTGCGCCACAGTAATAATGACGCGACCAACGAAATGACGGAGGCGGCGGTGAGCCACCAGAACGCCTGCCGGAATCCGGCATCCACCGACAATCCGGCATCGGCCGCACGGTACAGCACCACCGCGAGCAATGCCGCTCCGATCGACCCGCCGACCCGCTGCAGAATATTCACGAACGCTGCCGCATCGGGCAACTGCTCGGGCCGCGCCGAGGCGTAAGCCGCGGCGACGATCGGCACCCCGGTCAACCCGGTCGCCATGCCGCGGATCAACAGAAGCACCTGTACGACAACAGGATTCATAGAGGCATCGCCGAGCGCGAACGGCACCGTGACCGCTACGGTTACCGCACTGCCGACCACCGCGACCACTCCCCCGCCGTACCGATCTGTCAACCGACCGCCGACGGGCAGCGCGATGATGCCACCGATCCCGAAGGACATGAGCAGCAACCCCGTCGCGATGAGACCGTCATGATGCAGTACCTGAAAGTACAACGGCAGCAACAGCATTGACCCGAAAAGTGACGCACCAGCGAAGGAATTCGCCATATTCGCCGTCGCGAATACCGGATGCCGGAACAGTCCCACATCGAGCAGGCTTCCACCGCGCACCGACCGTGCCACGAACAGCCCGAGCGCCAGCACCCCGACCACCACCGACACCCACACCGTCGGCGCGGAAATGCTACCGCGACTACCGAATTCACCCAGTCCATAGACCAACGCCGACAGCCCGACCCCGATCAATGCGAACCCGATGGCATCGAATCTGCCGCCATTGCCCGACGCCTGCGCCCGCGGCAATACCCGACGCCCCAGCACGAACGCCACCAGCCCGAACGGGATATTGATCAGGAACAACCACTCCCAATCCAGATTCGCCAGCATGACACCGCCGATGGTCGGCCCGATCGCGGGTGCGGCGACCACCGCGATACCGACCACACTCATCACCCGGCCCAGCCGCTGCGGTCCCGCGACCTGACCGAGCAGCGTCTGCCCAGCGGGCACCAATAGCCCCGCCGTCAGGCCCTGCGCGATCCGAAAACCGATGAGCCAGCCGATATTCGGAGCCAGCGCACACAGTCCGGATGTCACCGTGAACCCGGCGAGCGCGGTCAACCAGACCCGGTCCATTCCGAACTGCCGCCCCAGCCAACCGCACAGCGGCAGCGTGACGGCGAGTGCGAGCAGATAGCCGCTCGCGATCCACTGGGCACTGTCCAGTGCCGCACCGAGATCCGTCGCGATCGAGTTCAGCCCGATATTCACCAGCGACGTGTCCAACATGCTCATGACGGCGCCGAAGACCACCACACCGGCCACCCGCCATACCCGCGCGGGAATGGGTTCGAGTGCGGGTGCGGTGGCGGCGACGGCCGTTCGAGTATCCGACATGGATCCTCCGCTATTTGTAGACAACCTAGATTGCGGAGGTTATCAACAATCTGGCACCTCAACAATAGATATAATTACCGAATGCCCGCTGACCACATTTACCCTCGCGGCCTGCTCCGCTTCCCGACGTACGCGCTCGGCAAGCTGCACAAGGCCGTTCACGCCGAGATGGGCACGTCATTGCGCGAACACTGGGTGCTGGTCTGCCTGGAGGAGTTCGACGATCTGTCCCAGCAGCAGGTCTCCACCGCTCTCGGCATCGACCGCAGCGAGGTGGTCCGGCTCATCGACGGCCTGGAGGAGGCCGGATTCGTCATCCGCACCCGCGATTCGATGGACCGGCGCAAATACCGGCTGTCTATCACCCAGTCCGGGCGCGCCGAGCGCCGCAAGACCGATGAGCTCATCGAAAAGGCCGCCGAGCGGGTGCTGTACCGACTCGACGAGGACGAGCGGCGCACGCTGCACCGCCTGGCACTGAAGGCGCTCGGCGAAGAGGTTTGAGGCGATAGGGCGCAGGTACCGTAGACAGTTGGTCACCGTGGCGTTTGCCCACTGGTAACCCTGCTGTGAAACAACAACGAGGAAGCGCTAGGCAGGTCTATGAGAGGTGGGCACGACGTGATGCTGCGGCCGCAGGTCGACACCGCGGCGGGCACGGACCCCGTGAACGGGCTCCGCACACCCGATCCCTTGCTGTGCGGCGCACTCGCGCCGCAGGCCAGGACCCTTGTCGACATCCTGAACAGCACCGCGGCGGCCCATCCGGAGGCGCCCGCCATCGATGACGGTCGGGTAGTGCTCAGCTACACCGAATTGCTGACCGAAATCGACGCCGGAGTCGTGCGCTTGACCGCGGCGGGTGTGCGCCCCGGCGACCGCGTCGGCGTGCGCCTGCCGTCCGGCACACATGAGCTTTACGTCACTATTCTGGCCATTCTTTTCGCCGGTGCGGCCTACGTCCCGGTGGACGCCGATGACCCGGAGGAACGCGCCCGACTCGTCTTCGGTGAGGCCCGCGTCACCGCGATCGTGACCGCGGCAGGCATCGAGCCGATAGCCGTCGAACGGCCCGAGTCCCGCGAGGCATCGACCGTTCGTCCCACACCCAACGACGATGCCTGGATCATCTTCACCTCCGGATCCACCGGAACCCCGAAGGGCGTCGCCGTCACCCACCGCAATGCCGCCGCCTTCGTCGACGCGGAAGCGCGCCTGTTCCTGCCGGATGCCCCGATCGGTCCGGACGACCGGGTCCTGGCCGGACTCTCGGTCGCCTTCGATGCTTCGTGTGAGGAAATGTGGCTGGCCTGGCGCAATGGCGCCTGCCTGGTCCCGGCACCGCGCGCCCTGGTCCGCACCGGCGCGGATCTCGGTCCCTGGCTGGTCCGACACGAAATCAGCGTCGTCTCGACGGTCCCCACCCTTGCCGCGACCTGGCCCGCCGAGGCACTCGAGCCGGTCCGGCTGCTGATCTTCGGCGGCGAGGCGGTACCGCCCGAACTCGCCGAACGCCTTGCCGGAAGCCCCGCGGCGCGAGCGCCGGGCCCGGAGGAGGTAGCGGAGCGTGACCACATAGGGCCCCGCGAACGCCGCGAATCAGATACCGAACGTGAGGTCTGGAATACCTACGGCCCCACCGAGGCGACAGTCGTTGCTTGTGCGGCACTGCTGGACGGCAGCTTCCCGGTCCGGATCGGACTGCCGCTGCACGGCTGGGATCTGGCCGTTGTCGACGCCGCCGGAAACCCGGTGGACGAGGGCGAATCCGGTGAACTCGTGATCGGCGGAGTCGGCCTGGCCCGCTACCTCGATCCGGCCAAGGACGCCGAAAAATACGCTCCACTACCGTCACTCGGTTGGGACCGCGCCTACCGAAGCGGCGATCTGGTGCGCAAAGACAGCGCTGGTCTCATCTTCCTCGGCCGCGCCGACGATCAGATCAAACTCGGCGGCCGCCGCATCGAACTCGGCGAACTCGACAATGCCCTACAGCACCTACCCGGCGTCACCGGGGCCGCGGCCGCGATCCGAACCACCAAGGCGGGCAACAAAGTCCTGCTGGGCTACCTGACCGGCACCGCACCCGATTTCGACCTCAGGGCCGCGAGAGCTCAACTCGCCGAACAACTTCCGGCACCGCTGGTTCCCCGACTCGCCATCGTCTCGGACCTGCCCACCCGCACCTCGGGCAAGGTCGACCGCGATGCCCTGCCGTGGCCGCTGCCGAACACCTCCGAAACCGACACCGTGACCGGCGAACTCACCGAAACCGAGCAATGGATTGCCGGACTGTGGGATTCGATCCTGGGTGCCGAGGTCACCGGTCCGGATATCGACTTCTTCGACCTCGGCGGCGGCTCGCTCTCGGCGGCACAGCTGGTCACCGCACTGCGCGAACGTTATCCGCGCATTACCGTCGCCGATCTCTACGACCATCCACGTCTCGGCGCGCTGGCCGAACTGCTCGATGAGACCTCGCCGAGCGCCGCTGTCGAGGAACGGATCGTGCGCCCGACGCCACTGCGCGCCCAATGGGCCCAGGTGTTGGCCACCGTCCCACTCACCACGCTCACCGGCCTACAGTGGCTCACCTGGTTGGCCATCGTCGGCAATATCGCGGGCTGGTCCGGCTCGCTGCCCTGGCTGCCACATCTGTCCTGGTGGTGGACGCTGGTCGCCTTCCTGATCTTCATCTCACCGCCCGGTCGCATGGTGATCTGCGCGAGCGGCGCTCGGATTCTGCTGCGCGGCGTGCGGCCCGGCAGTTACGCGCGCGGCGGATCGGAACACCTACGACTGTGGGCGGCGGTCCGGCTCTCGGAGGCCAGCGGTGCGGAGAGTCTCTCCGGTGCACCGTGGATGGTGCCCTTCGCGCGGGCACTCGGCGCGAAGATCGGCAAGGGCGTCGATCTGCATAGCCTGCCGCCGGTCACCGGCATGCTCGAACTCGGCGACGGCTGCAGTGTCGAGCCCGAGGTCGACCTGTCGGGCTACTGGATCGATGGCGATGTGGTGCACATCGGCCCGATCACCATTGGTGCGGGCGCGGTGATCGGTGCGCGCTCGATCCTGTTACCCGGCAGCAAAATCGGCAAGAATGCGGAGATCGCGGCCGGATCGTCGGTATCGGGCAAGGTGAAGGCCGAACAGGAGTGGGCCGGCTCGCCCGCCACGAAAGTCGGTAAGGCCCAGCATCGTTGGCCCGCACACACTCCCGCGAGGGCCGCGCACTGGGTCGCGATTTTCGGCGTGACCTCGATGGCATTGGCGGCCATGCCCATTCTCGGTTTGGCCGCGGGCGGTGCATTCATTGCCTGGTTCATTCGCGATGCCCGCACACTCGCGGGTGCACTCGCAGAGGGTTTCGCCATCCTGCCCGTCGCAACGCTGCTCAGCCTCGCCGTCTACACCGTGGCCACCCTCATCGCAGTCCGGCTGCTCAGCATTGGACTCATCGAAGGACATCATCCCGTCCGCAGCCGGGTCGGCTGGCAGGCCTGGGCCACCGAGCGGCTGCTGGATTCGGCGCGCACCTTCCTGTTCCCGCTCTACGCCAGCCTGCTGACCCCGGTGTGGCTGCGCCTGCTCGGCGCGAAGGTCGGTAAGAGCGTCGAGGCGTCCACGGTGCTGCTGCTACCGAAATTCACCACGGTCGCCGACGGTGCATTCCTCGCCGACGACACCATGATCGCCAGCTACGAACTCGGCGGCGGCTGGCTGCACATCGGTGATGCAAAGGTCGGCAAGCGCGCCTTCCTCGGCAATTCCGGTATGACCGCACCCGGTCGACGAGTGCCGAAAAACGGCCTGGTCGCGGTGCTTTCGGCGGCACCGTCCAAGGCCAAGGCCGGTTCGTCCTGGCTCGGCAGCCCCCCGGTGCGACTGCGCCGCGCCTCCGAAACCGGCGATACCGAACGCACCTTCGAGCCACCGCTGCGGCTGAAGGTGTTCCGCGGCATCGTGGAAACCTGCCGACTGCTCCCGGTGCTCGTGACCTTCGCCATCGGCCTCGGCGTGCTGTTCACGCTGGCCTGGATCGCGGAATCGGCCGGATACTTTGTCGCCGGACTGCTCTGCGGTCTGGTGCTGATGGCCGCCGGTGCGATCGCGGGGGCAAGTGCGGTCACCGCGAAGTGGTTGCTTGTCGGGCGAATTCGCGCCGAGGAGCATCCACTGTGGAGTTCGTTCGTATGGCGCAACGAGGTTGCCGACACCTTCGTCGAAACCGTTGCCGCGCCGTGGTTCGCGCGCGCCGCGACCGGCACCCCCGTACTGAATCTGTGGCTTCGTGGACTCGGCGCCAAGATCGGCCGCGGGGTATGGTGCGAGTCCTATTGGCTACCGGAGGCGGACCTGGTGACACTCGGTGACGGCGCGACCGTGGAACGCGGCTGCGTGGTGCAGACCCACCTTTTCCACGATCGAATCATGGCCATGGACACCGTGATCCTGGACGCGGGCGCTACCCTCGGACCGCACTGCGTCGCCCTGCCCGCCGCGAGCATCGGCGCCGGCGCGACCATCGGCCCTGCCTCGCTGGTCATGCGCGGTGACACCGTGCCGCCGTCCACCCGCTGGTGGGGCAATCCGATCGCGCCGTGGTCCAGTCCGGTGCCGAGGCCGAGCGAGGCCGGAGCGGCCAACTGATGCGGGCCAAGTTCTACGAAGAGCCCATCGACGAATACCTACCGCAGAACGGAAATCGCGGCTATCGGGTATCGCGGTACGAACTGGAGCTGACCTACAAGCTCGCCAGCAACCGACTGGCGGGCCGCGCCGAGATCACCGCGGTGACTACCGCCGTCCGAGAGCGTTTCGCATTCGACCTGTCCCAGTCGCTCACCGTCGCCAAGGTCTTCGTCAACGGGAGCAAGGCCGCGAAGTACACCCATCAACACGGCAAACTCGTGATCACCCCGCAGCAGCGGATTCCGGCGGGCGGGGTACTCGGCCTGGTCATCCAGTACGCGGGCATACCGAAGCCGGTGCGCGGGCCGTGGGGCGAGGTCGGCTGGGAGGAACTGACCGAGGGTGCCTTGGTCGCCAGTCAGCCCAATGGCGCCGCATCCTGGTTCCCCTGTGACGATCACCCGAGTTCCAAAGCCAGCTACCGGATTTCGATAACCACCGACACCCCGTACTACGCGCTGGCCAACGGCACCCTGCTGCGCAAGCAGACCAAGGCCAGCCAGACCACCTGGGTCTACGAACAGCCCGAACCGATGTCGAGCTATCTGGCCACCATACAAATCGGGCCGTACCGCAAACACCGCATCGGCAGCCCGCGCGGTTCGGTGCCGATGCAGGCCGTGGTCCCGCCGCGACTGCGCGCGAATTTCGAACACGACTTCGAGCGCCAGCCGAAGATGATGGAGCTGTTCACCGAGAAGTTCGGCCCATACCCGTTCGAGGCCTACACCGTCGTGATCACCGATGACGAGCTGGAGATCCCGATCGAAGCGCAGGGCATTTCCATCTTCGGCGCCAACCACTGCGACGGCCGCCGCGGCGCGGAACGCCTGGTCGCACATGAACTCGCGCACCAGTGGTTCGGCAATAGCCTGACCATCCGGCAATGGCGTGATATCTGGCTGCACGAGGGCTTCGCCTGCTATGCCGAGTGGATCTGGTCGGAGGCAGCGGGCGGGCCGACCGCCGATCAGCTGGCGCGCGCTGCCCGGCACAATCTGTTCCGGCAGCCGCAGGACATCATCGTGGGTGATCCGGGCACGCAGCGCATGTTCGACGATCGCGTCTACAAGCGCGGCGCGCTCACCCTGCATGCGCTGCGGTTGGAGATCGGGGAGCTTGCCTTCTGGGATCTATTGCGCGAGTGGACGATTCGCTATCGGCACGCGTCGGTGAGCACCGAGGAGTTCACCGATCTGGCCGGCCATTACAGTCTGGTGCCGCTACGGTCGCTGTGGGACGCATGGTTGCTTTCCGAGCCGCTGCCGCAATTGCCGCCCTCCGGTGGGCAGGCTAATTCGACCTCGCGTTAGAAAACCAGGTAGCGCGCCGCGAGTTCTTCGACCAGCGGATCGTCTTCGGCGACGCTGTCGAGTGCGTCCAGATCGGCACCGACCGAGATCTCGCGCGGGTCGTCCTGCTCTTGGTCCCGGATGCCGTCCTCTTCGAGCTGGCGCAATAGTTTCGCCCGCACGCGTTCCTTCAACGAATCACTCATATATGAAGCCTTCCTGAAAAACGGCTAGACCGGCGTGAGCCAGGTCCCCCACGGCGTATTTCGCAGCACCGAATACCCGATGAGCAGCGCGAAGAAAAGCCACATCGTGGTGCGGCTGATCCGAGGTAGTCGCATCCGTTCGCCGCGCCAGGCGCGGATCGACCAGTCACCGATCCACAGCACGAAGGCCAGCACCAGCGGCAGCACGAGCAGATTGCTGTGTACCGCATCGAGAATTCGGCCGTCGGTCAGATTGTGCATGCCGCGCATGCCGCCGCAGCCGGGGCAATACAACCCCGTCAGCGCGTACACCGGGCAGATTCCGTAGGAGCCTTCGCCGTGCGGATCGCGGAAATGCAGCAGGGTCGCGACTCCGATACCGACGCCCGCCGCCACCAGCGGCCACCCCATGGCGCGCAGCCCGATACGCCTCGGCTGTTCCGGTCCTTGATGTGCGACCGATACCGCATGCCTCATCTCCACAAGCACCAACGGTAGCCGCGGCCGCCCCACCCCCGCCACAGCTCGTCCCCGCTACACGGTGGACCGCTGGTACGCCGGACAGCGATTTCTCCGGCTCGGTCGCGGTCGAAATGGACGCCGGAGACCGTTCATCCGTGGTCGTTTTCGTTCGCGCTCCCAATCGCCGCGATGTCCCGGAGATTTCCACCCGGACGATCCGGTCCGCCTGGTGATGCCCGAGGTTATCGCCGGCTTCCTCGCCTCCAGCCGAGCTTCGGCCGCCGCAGGCTGGCGCCAGCTGCACCCGTCGTCGACGCCCGAGAACCGGCGACCGTGGGTCGGACCGCGATTGGGGGCGACAGGGCACGACGGCGTGGGTAACGGGCGGCTCGGGCACCGGCGATATCCAAGAAGAAGCGGCTCGTGCTCATGTTTCTTCACGACAGACTATTGGCCGACCTAATTTCGGGTATCCACCCGATAGAGCCAGGATTCCGCCACTGGGAGCGCTAGCAGTAGCAAGCACTCAGCTTGCACTGTACTGTGGCGGCAGACACAAAGGAGTGCTCAAATGCTGGTCAAGTCGATGAGGACGCTGGCTGAAGTGCGCGGAGACGAACCGTTGACCGCCGCCTACCGTGCCGGACTTCGGTCCCGGACATACCGGACCGCGTCGCTCAACAAGCCCGCCGCCACCCCCGAGATAATCCCGGTAACCACCGTGGACGGGGCCAAACTCAGGGTCCATGCCTACGGTCCCGCCGACGGCGATGTCATCGTCTTGATCCACGGCTGGAGCTGCTGCATCGAGTACTGGAATCCGCAGATCAACGCCTTCGCCGACCGCTACCGCGTGCTCGCCTACGATCAGCGCGGCCACGGCGAGAGCACCCTCGGCAGCACCGGCCCGGGCGCACAGACGCTGGCCGACGACCTCGAAGCCGTGCTCGAGGCAGCTGTCCCACTCGGCAAGCGCGCCGTCCTCGTCGGGCACAGCATGGGTGGAATCACCTTGCAGGCGTGGGCATCTCGCTATCCGGAACAGGTCACTCGACGCGCCTGCGCCGTCGTCATGGCTAACACCGCGGCCAGCGATATCCGCTACGAAACCGATCTGCTGCCGCTGTTCAACAAGCCGCTCATGGTGGCCAAGCGGCCGTTGACCGTACTCGGGGCCAGCGTCCGCGTGCCGCTCGTTATCGCGGAAACCGCACTCAGCGCGCCGATTCCGCTGCCGGGCGGCTGGCCGGTCAGCGCGGTCTTCAAGGCCCGGGTGATGTCCAAGCCCGCCACCCGTGACGAGGTTGACTTCGCGCTCGGCATCGTCCGCTCGTGTCGCCCGCTCACCCGCGGCCTGCACGCCGCCGCCATCGGCAGCCTGGACCTGGGCGACGCCGCGAAGCACCTGACGGTGCCGACCACGGTCATCGCGGGCGCGGAGGATCACCTGCTGCCCGAACGCATGTCCCGCCCGATCGTCGAGGCCCTGTCCGAAGCGGGTCATCTCGCCGACTACCAGGTCTGGCCGACCGGCCACCTCGGCAATATCGAGGCCGCCGACCGCTTCAATACCCTGCTCGCCGACGTGGTCCAGCGCGCCAACCCACGCACGGCCGCCGCGGGCTGACCCGAACCTCTGCTGGGGCTGGTCAACGGCGCCCGGCCCCAGCAGAAAATTCCTTGAACGCCACTGGTCACGGTTGTTATCTTCGACGGGTGATCACCATTCGACGGATCTGGCGTCGGCTGCCTCAGCAGCCCTGATCAACCATGTCCACGGGCTGTACGCGGCCCGTGAATGTTCCTGCGCGGAACGAGGTTTCGTACGGCCCTCGATCGTCCAGGAGCCCCACGTTGAATTCCTACTCCGCCACCCGCGACCGCAGTGACGCACTCGCAGACGCCATCGCGGCCAATCCCAGCCGATACCGGGTCCTCACCGGCGAACGACCAACCGGCCCGCTGCATCTCGGCCACTACTTCGGGACGATCGCCGAACGAGTACGGCTGCACAATCTCGGCGTCGATACCTTCGTCATCCTCGCCGACTACCAGGTCATCACCGACCGCGACGGCATCGGCCCCGTCCGCGACAACGTCTACAACGCCGTTCTCGACTACCTCGCCGCAGGCGTCGACCCGAACCGCGCGACGATCTTCACCCATTCGGCAGTCCCCGCACTCAACCAGCTGATGTTGCCCTTCCTGAGTCTGGTCACCGAGGCCGAACTACATCGAAATCCCACGGTCAAGGCCGAACACGCCGCGGCAGGGCGCGCATTGAGCGGACTACTGCTGACCTACCCGGTCCATCAGGCCGCCGACATCCTGTTCTGCAAGGGAAATCTGGTCCCCGTCGGCAAGGACAACCTGCCGCACATCGAATTGACCAGGGTGATCGCCCGCCGCTTCAACGAACGCTACGGCCACACCTTCCCGCAGCCGCAACCTCTGCTGACCGCGACTCCCGAAATTCCGGGCCTCGACGGACGAAAGATGTCGAAAAGCTACGGCAATGCGATCGCCCTCTCGATGACCGCCGACCAAACCGCCGCCGTCATCCGCCGCACCCAGACCGACGCCGACCGGACTATCACCTTCGACCCCGAACACCGCCCCGGCATCTGCGCCCTACTGACCACCGCGGCACGCTGCACCGGCATCGACGAACAAACCCTCGCCGCCGATATCGGCGATGCCGGAGCCGGAGCCCTCAAGAAATTCACCACCGACGCGGTCAACGACTACTTCGCCGCACACCGCCGACGTCGCGCAGACCTCGCCCGCGACCCGGAGTTCGTCCGCACCGTCCTGCGCGCCGGAAACGAACGCGCGAACGAAATCGCAAACCACACCCTCGACGAGGTCCGCGCCGCAACGGCAACAACTACTGACGCACAACCACCGACATGCCCACGCCCGAAACGAACACGCCAACGAAATCGCAAACCA
>NZ_JBFANH010000027.1:82133-150146 GCF_040674755.1 Nocardia sp. NPDC049737
ACAGCCTCGACGAGGTCCGCGCCGCAACGGCAACAACTACTGACGCACAACCACCGACATGCCCACGCCCGAAACGAACACGCCAACGAAATCGCAAACCACAGCCTCGACGAGACCCGCGCCGCAACGGCAACAACTACTGACGCACAACCACCGACATGCCCACGCCCGAAACGAACACGCCAACGAAATCGCGAACCGCACCCTCGACGCCGCAATGGGACCAATTACTGAACAACTGATAGGCAGCGGTCAATGCGCGGGCCCCGGGATCCGCGCCACGTGACGACCGAATCAGAAGCTGATCTGCACATACGGTCGACGTCGACGATCTCGCTGCGGCCGAATCCGGCTGGACTCCGCAGCGCGCCGCCGACATGTGCGGCATCGACGCAGATGATCTGCGGCACACCCGCCGCCGAACGACCGCTGTTCAAACCGCCGCCGCGGGCATCCAGCTCACAGAATCGGCCGGCCACCGGTGACCGCGACACGCGCTCCGGAGATGTAGCTTCCGTCGTCGCTGGCGAGCAGCACATAGGTCGGGGCGAGCTCGGCGGGTTGTCCGGCACGGCCGAGTGGGGTGTTGTCACCGAAATTCGCCACCTTCTCCGGCGGCATCGTCGACGGGATCAACGGGGTCCAGATCGGGCCCGGTGCCACGCTGTTGACCCGGATTCCCTTGGGGCCCAACAGCTGTGCCAGACTGGCCGACAGATTCGCGATGGCGGCCTTGGTCGCGGCGTAGGGCGCCAGCGTCGGCGAGGGCATATCGGAATTCACCGAGGAACTGCCGATGATCGACGATCCCGGGGCCATATGCGGCAATGCGGCCTTCACCAGTGCGAAGTAAGCGTTCACGTTCACCCGGAAGGTGTAGTCGAATTCCTCGTCGCTGACCTCCTCGACCGTCTCGTGGGTCATCTGGTAGGCAGCATTGCTCACCAAGACATCCACCTTCCCGAATTCCGCGACCGCGGCGTTGATCACCGCTCGGCAGTGTTCGGGCTCGGCTACGTCGCCCGCGATCGTGACGACTCGGCGGCCGGCCTCGCGGACGAATTCGGCGACCTCGCGCGCGTCATCGTGCTCGTTGAGGTAGGAAATCACCACGTCGGCGCCTTCGCGGGCGAATGCGATCGCCACCGCTCGGCCGATACCGCTGTCCGCGCCGGTGATGACCGCTGCCTTCCCGGTCAACTTGCCGCTGCCGCGATAACTGCGTTCACCGCAGTCCGGCACCGGTTTCATCAGTGTCTGCACACCTGGGACGTCCTGCTGTTGCTCGGCGAAACCCATCGTCCGGCTCCCTTCTCGTCGCCCTCGAAAGCCACCGGTCGGCAGCGGTGACATCCCCGGTAATTGCCCGACCATCCCGGGCCAAACTCCCCCGTCGGGTCAGCCCGGCTTGATATTGGCGTTGCGGTGGAAGACGTTCCCTGGGTCGTATTCGGACTTGATATCGGCCAATTTCGCGTATTTCGCAGGTCCGTAGGATGCGCGAACCCGGTCCTCGCCCGCCTCCGCCATGAAGTTGACGTACCCGCCCTGGTTGGAGGCGAAGGGGCACAGCGCTTCCCAGGTCGAGCGCACCCACGCCCGGTCGGCGGCCAATATCTCGGCGTCGGGGGCGGCGGCTTCGATATTGCAGACGTAGTGTGCCGAGCGCGCGCCGCCGAATGCGGTGTCCTCCTCGCCGACGGCGGTGAAGGCGCCGTCGAGTGTGAAGATCGGCATGAACGACAGCGGCGAAGTCTTCTTCCCGGCCTGCTCGGCCAAGACCGCGATCACTTCGTCCGAGTAGTCGTCTAGATCGAGCGCCTTCTCATATCCGTGAATGCCCCACGGCGCCGACGCATCGAGCATCGACTGCAATCCGGTGAAGGGCATCGGGGTAATGAATTCGAAGAGTGGGGTGAGCGCATCGCGGATCGGCGCCAGCATTTCGGCGTGTTCTTCGGCAGAACCGTAACCGGCGGTAATAAGGGCATGGCCCGGCACGAAGTGGTACTGATCGGGCACGAAGGGCTCCGGCGGCGCGGATAACCCGACGGCGACCAGCACGCCCGACCTGGGCGGCATCGCAGGAATGAAATCACGAATCAGACGGAGTGCCTCAGCCCCTTCCGTCAGTGGCCAGAAGAAGAACCCGACGTGCACTTCGGGCCCGACCTGATGCGCGCGATATTCGAATTCGGTGACGACGCCGAAGTTCCCGCCACCACCGCGCAGTGCCCAGAACAGATCCGAATTCTCGGTCTCGGACGCCCGCACAATGCGGCTATCGGCAAGTACGACCTGCGCCGAGATGAGATTGTCGATCGACAGTCCGGCTACGCGGGTCAGCCAACCCATGCCGCCACCGAGGGTGAGGCCACCGACGCCGGTATCGCTGATCACCCCGCCGGGCACGGCCAGTCCGAACGCCTGGGTCGCGGCATCCATATTCGCCATGGTCGCGCCGCCACCGACCCGGGCGCTACTGGTCGCCGGATCCACAACGACGCTGTTCAGCACGCCGAGATTGATCATGATGCCGCCGTCGCCGACGGCCGTGCCGCTATAGGCGTGGGCACCGCCGCGCACGGCCACCTCGAGGTCGTGGTCCCTGGAAAAAGCCAAGGCCGCGGCCACATCCTCGGCAGATAGACATTGCGCGATCACCGCTGGACGCCGGTCGATGGCACCGTTCCAGATGGATCGGGCATGGTCATAACCAGCGTCGGCAGGAGCGAACACCGGACCGCCCATCGCGGATCGCAGTGCTCTGAAGTCGGAATTCATTGTTCGGGTCATGGCATTTCTCCAGCCACCGGGTCCCCGACCACTCGTGGAAGAGCGGGTCACGCGGTCCGCGTCGCCGACTCTTGCTGCGGCACCGACACAGAGGTGGTGCGATCCCAATGCCACGCACACAACCAGCCATCCGGGTGATGTGGCGCGCTTGACATATTAACGCTGGTGCACCGCGGCCGTACCTGGTTCGGACCCGTCGGCGACGTGTCGGTGCGGCACCGGCCGGAAACTCGATGCTAAAAGCTTGGGTATGAACAGGGGCGAAATCGGAGGAGTATCCAGATCGGTAGTCGGCATCGCTTTGGTGGGGATGCTTGTCGGTACGGCGCTAGGCACGCCGACGGCATTTGCCGACCAGGTCACCATGTCCGCGACGATTTCCATCGATACGGTTTCGGAGGATGGTTCGCGCATAACCGACGTCGAGTACATCGACGACCGGAATACCCGACTACAGGTTTATTCCGCGGCGATGGATGCTGAATTCCCGGTCGAGGTCCAACGTCCCACGGACGGCTCGGTTCCACGGCCGACTTTGTATCTGCTGAACGGCGCGGGCGGTGGCCAGGACGACGCGTCCTGGCAGGCGCAGAGCGACGCTCGGCAGTTCATGTCGGATAAGAATGTGAATCTGGTCCAGCCGATCGGCGGCAGGTTCAGTTACTACACCGACTGGCGCGAGGACGACCCGGTACTGGGTCGCAATAAATGGAAGACCTATCTGACCGATGAATTGCCACCGCTGATCAATGCCGCACTGGGCACCAACGGAGTCAATGCGATCGCGGGAATTTCCGCTTCCACCGCAACAGTGTTGGCATTGCCCATTGCCAGACCCGACCTCTACCGGGCGGCTGCCGCATATAGCGGCTGCGCGCAGACAAGCGATCCGATCGGTTCCAGGTTCCTGAAGCTCGTGATCGCCTGGGGTGGCGGAAACGCCGATAACATGTGGGGCCCGGTCGATTCGCCCGAATGGACGGAAAATGATCCATACCTGCACGCCGATAAATTGCGTGGCATCGACCTCTATCTTTCGTCGGGCAATGGCCTGCCCGGAAAATATGACATGCTGGACGGGGCGCATGCCGAACCCGGCCTCGACGGACTGACAAATCAGGTTCTGCTCGGTGGCGTGATCGAAGCAGCCGCCAATTACTGCATGAAGAATCTGCAGGCGAAGCTTATATCACTCGACATTCCGGCTACCTACAACTTCGATGAGGGAACACATTCCTGGGGTTATTGGGAAGATGAATTGAAGCGATCGTGGCCGGTCCTTTCCCACGGACTCGGCTTGACATAGTAAACCCGAACGCGGGCCGGAGGCCTTGTCCGACCCGCGTTCGGCTGTAATGGCTAGATGGCGAAGATCGAACCGAGCAACGCACCGATAACCGGTACGAAAACGCTTCCGAGACGCAGCAGCAGCTCGGCTTCCTCCTATTGTCGGCGGTGTGGCGATGGGTCGGTGCGATCCTCCCGAGCGGTGCATAGTCGGTAGTTCAACGTTCTCCGCGCGTCGGCGAGTTGCCCGGCGTAAGCATCGGAGACATCGACCGGCGCGGCTACCGACACGCTACGTAAGCAAATAGTCCGTTTTGTGGCGCATGTGACATAGCGTCATCGAATACTTCGGCGCGTAGTCAGGAGACGGCTCGGTGATGTCGAGTATTCGCAGACGGCGATCAGCGCTCGACTGCTCTGCGGCATTGGCAATGGCGGGTTCGATCGCGTATCCGGCCGCGGCCGCGCCACAGCCCGCCAGCGCCCCGCTGCCGCCCGGATTGATCGCGGCCGTCGAGAGTGACCTGGGAATCGATGCGCACGAATATCTCGCACGCGCCGAAAGCGCCCGGCGGCTGGCCGAATTCACACAGCAGGCCCGCCCCGCATACCCGGACATATACGCCGGAGTCCGGATGAATGACGACCGCCCCATCTTCTCCAGCACCGACAGCGAGCGCGCCGCGGACACCGAGTCCCTCGCCGAAAAGGCCGGATTCAGGGTGGAAATCGTTGCCGAGAGTGAGCGCACCCTCGATGCCCGCCGCGTGGCCTTCGACCGTTGGCTACCCGGTCAGCCGAGCATCGTCGTCGATTCGATTGTCGGTAATGGCATCGACCTGGTGAACGCGAGCTCATGACACCCATCGATACGGAAGGCAAACACAACTAAGGAGCGAAATCGATGCTGCGCGTTGCCGCGGCCGCCATTGCGGTCGGTGCCCTCATGGTTTGTGCCGGTCCAGCCGTTGCCGAGGGTTTGGGCGACAGCGTCGTTACGTTCGCCAATGCTCCGAACAGTGCCCCGATCTCCGCCGACGGTCCGGGCGACAGCACCACCACTCCCACCGACGGACTGAGCCACAGCGCCACCACTTCCGCAGACGATCTGAACGACGGCGCCACCACGCTCACCGAAGGGGTCGCCACACAGGCCACCCCGCCCGTCAGTAACCCGAACAGCGGCGTCCCCACATCCGCCAACGGGCTGAACGGCAACGCATCCGCCAATGCCGCTGACAGCAGTGCCATCACGCCCGCACACGGTCCGGGCGACAACGCCGCCACAACCGCCGACACCCCCGACAACGCCATCACGCCCGCAGACGCCCCCGACAGTCCCATCACCCCCGCAGACGGTCCGGGCGAGAGGGTCACCCCTTCAGCAGACTCGTGGGACGACAGCGTCACCACATCCACCGACGGCCTGGATGACGCCCTTGCCACGCCCGTCGAAGAGAGCGACGACGACACCGCCGTCACGCCCGCGGCCAGCTCACACGACACTGTCACAACCACTGTCGGACTCGCGGCCTCACTGATCCGCTTGGGCACCAGGGCCCTCGCCCTGACAGTCGTCCCACTCCACCAATTCCCGGCCTTCGACGCCGTCATCACCCACGAAAGCGGTTGGGACGTCTTCGCCATCAATCCGAAAAGCGGCGCCTACGGCCTCGGCCAAGCACTGCCCGCCGAAAAAATGCAAACCCACGGCGCGGACTGGCGCATCAACCCGCTCACCCAAATCCGCTGGACCTATGACTACATGAACGACCGTTACGGCAGCCCTGATGGCGCGTGGGCATTTTGGCAGCAACACCACTGGTACTGACCATCAGCTCTTGGCTGGTGCGCGGTGCAGTTCTTTCCGGTCGTAGTAACGGGTGACGACACCGCCGAGGACGAGCCCGATGACAAGGCCGAGCAGCGTCATCCAGATCGCGCGGTTCAGTCCGGCCGAGCCGTCGGCATTGAAGTACAGGATTGCCCTGATCCCGAGGTACACCTGATGCATCGGTTCGAAATCGGCAAGCCAGGCAACGGATTTCGGGATCGCCTCGATCGGAATGGTGCCACCGGAGGAGGGCAGACCGAGCACGATGAACAGGATGAGGTTGACCAGCAGCCCTGCGGTGCCGAGCGCCGACACGATCGACAGCGCCGTGACGCCGACCGCGATGATCGCGAAGGTGCTGTAGAGGAACAGCAGCAGCGGCCGCTCGATCGGCATACCGAGCCAATGCCCGACCGCCATGAATATCCCGGCCACAACCGGCGCGCTGCCGGTGATCACGCCCCATTTCAGCAGCAGCGTTCCCAATCGGGAAATCGGCGTCGGCGGATAGTGCACGTACCAGGGACCGAATTCGGTCGGTGTAAAGCCGAGCGAGGAATCGACCATCCCATTGATCACCATGGCGCCGGTGAATCCGGCCAACAGCATCAGCATCGTGTAGAAGAAGGCCGTCAGACCTCCGCCCGTACCCGAGGGCAGTGGATGGAACGGGGTGACGACCACATCGATCGGTTTGGCCAACATCAGCCGACTGAGGCCGACCAGTTCCGGCGCCGATCCGGATGATCGCAGCTGGGTCTGCACGGTCTCGGTGAGCTGCTTGCCGACCGTCTGGTTCGCCTGCGTGAGTGCGTTACCGGCGACCGTCTGCACGACCTGCGATGAGAACGCACCGGACCGCGGATTGGTGTACACCGTGATGATCGGCTGAGTGACATCGCCGGGCAGCACGCCGGCGGTGGCGAAAACGCCGAGCCGCTTGGTGAAATCGCTCGGAATGACGATCGCCCCGTACACATTGCCCGAATTCAACTGCTGCTGTGCCTCATTGATGCCGAGCACCCGCAGATCGATCTTGTCGCTCGGAGTCTGCTGTACCAGCGCGTCGCTGATCTGTTTGCCCACATTGGTCGGCTTCCCGCCGATCACATCCCCGCTGTCCTGATCGACCAGCGCGATCGGAAAGCCGTGCAGATGCTTCGACGGATCGACGACATACGCGAGATACATCGTGGCCAGTAAGGCCATCAGCAGCGACACCACGACCGCCGGTGCGAGCCAGACACGCACACGCGACCGACGAGGACTCGCCTCTTCCGGGTTGGTCATGACAGCACCGTAATTCCCGGACCGAGATACCCGGCTTCATTACCGGACTGTGTCTGCGCGTCAATCCACGATCTGGCGGTGGAACTGCCCCAGGTCGTTGATCGCGGCTCGGGCGTCGGAGAGCAGATCCGCGGCGACGTGATGGACGTGTGGTGCACGGTCCCAGACCTGCAGCCGCACCGGGACGTTCGCTTCGGCACAGCGCAGGGCCAGCATCTCCGCGTCGGGCAGCAGGCATTCGGTGGAGCCCACCTGGATCAGCACCGGTGGTAGACCGGTGAAGTCGTGGTTGACCGGCGACCACATCGGATCGAGTTCGCCATCGAGGGCGACGCCGCGGCGCGCGATTGTTTCCAGTATCCGAGTGGGTATGTAGGAATCGCGGTGCCGGTTGGGGTGCGCATTGCGGGTCGTCGGATCGAAGTCGGCCCACGGTGCGATCGCGGAGAGACCGCCGGGCATCGGCAACCCGCGTTCCCGGATTGCCAGCACCAGCGCGAAGGCGAGTCCGCCGCCTGCCGAGTCACCGGAGACGATGATGCGTTCGGGTTGGAATCCCTGTTCGAGCAGGTATTTATAGGACGCGACGGCGTCATCGAGAGTCTCGGTGAAATGCGCGCCTGGTAGGTGTCGGTAGTCGACATTGAATGCGGGCATCCCGCTGGCGCGCCCGATTTTGGCGACGAGGCGCCGATGGGTATTCAGGCCGCCGCTGATGTACCCGCCGCCGTGGAAGTACAGCAGTGCCGAATCTTGTTGCTGCCGCGGGTCGGGCAGATCGTTGTGCCACAACCATTCGGCGCGGAAGTTCCCCAACTGAACGGTCCGGCGTTTGGTGCCGTTCGGGGGGACGAGCGCGGCGGCCGGTAGCTCGATCAGACGGCTGAGCCAGAGCATTTGCTCGAATCGACCGTTGCCACCCAACAGCGCCAGGGTCGCCAACCCGAACCCGACGGTGCCGCGCAGCAGCGGATGGGCGACCCGAGTTCCGATACCGGCCCGATTGGATGGTTCAACGATCGGTGACGAGGCTTCAGGGAGCGCAGCAGTCGTCACGACCATTGCCATTGTCTGCCCTTATTCGGGCGTGGCGGAATGAGTGTGTTCCAGAAGTCGCGGCGAACCGCGTCCCACAACTGGGTCAGTCCCGGATGAAGTTCTCGTGCTTGCACGAGGTCCGGATAAGCGGCGGGACCGAACGAGAGAACCGGCGCGGCGTCGTATGCGTCGTGCACGGCGACGATCGAGATCAGCCGATTCTGGATCAACCGCCATGTCACACGCAGGCCGTCGACTTCGGTGCGGCATACGTTATCCATCGCCGACTCCTGGTTGTCTTGAATGTAGCTCGCGCTTTTGGCGACCCTTATCGATCGGGCACCCTCGGTGAGATGTCAAGGTCGACCTCCTGCTCACAACGGCTTTCCTGAGCGTCACAGATCCGCCGTGCACAGACATGGGTAGAAACACCCACTTCGCCACCCATATCCGCAGCTCGCGCATGCTCGGTACGCAAACCGCATCCCTCGCTGAGGTTCGATCAGTTAGCGATCGCTTCGGAGACGACCTTCGCAAAGCGTGCCCTCGCACCGCCCCGGGCACGGCTAGATTGGGTCTCATGGGGCGAAGTAGGCCCACTCGCGTGGTCGGTAACCTGCCATTCGCGGTGACAAGTTTCGTCGGACGGCAACGGGAGATCCGCGAGGTCCGGGAGCTGCTCGCGACGGCACGGTTGGTCACGCTCACCGGTGTGGGCGGAGTCGGGAAAACTCGGCTCGCCAGCGAGGTCGCAGCCATTTCCGGCCGGTCGTTCCCGGACGGGGTATGGCTGGTGGATCTGTCCGCCGTCGGCGATCCCGATCTGGTGGCGCAAACGGTGCTGACCAGCCTGGCGATCGTGGACGTATCGAACCGGACCATCGAGGAACAGCTCGTCGAGCACCTGGCCGATCTGCAGGCGTTGATAGTGCTGGACAACTGCGAACACCTGGTCGACGCGTGCAGCGCGCTCTGCAATCTGCTACTGCGATCCTGTGCCGGCCTGCGCATTATGACCACCAGTCGCGAGTTGCTGGGCGTCGCGGGCGAGCACGTATACACGGTTCCGACGCTGTCGATGCCGAGCCCGTACGATCCGGTGACGCTCGGCGCGCTGGCCGCCTACGATGCGCCGGCGATGCTGGTAGAGCGCGCTCGGGCAGTGCGCCCGGACTTGACCCTGACCGAACGTGACGCGGATGTGGTGGCGCGGGTCTGCGAGCGTCTGGACGGGATTCCGCTCGCGATCGAGCTCGCCGCGGCCCGGCTGCGGTCACTGTCGCTGTCCGCGGTGCTGGACCGACTCGAGGATCGGTTCGTGCTGTTGGCCGGCTCTATCCGAGCCGCTGTACCGCGGCAGCGAACGCTGCGGGCGCTGATCGACTGGAGCTACGAGCTGTGCCTGCCGACCGAACAGCTGCTGTGGGCGCGGTTGTCGGTATTCAGCGGCGGATTCACCCTCGCCGCGGCCGAGGGCGTATGCGCCGGTCCCGACCTGCCGCGTGAACGCATTCTGGACCTGATCGACCACCTGGTCGCACAGTCGATCCTGGCGCCGGTGCCGACCGACGGCCCGCCGCGGTATCGGATGCTGGAAACGATCCGTGAATACGGCTGGCAACGGCTGACCGAGCGGGACGCGACCGACTCCGTGTGCAAGCGGCATTGCGACCATTACCTCACGCTCGCCGAGCGGATCGCCGGAGCCTGGAACGGGCCAGGCCAAGCGGCCGGTCTGGCCGAGTTGCGCACCGAGTTCGACAATCTCCAAGCGGCGCTGGACTGGGCCACGAGCACACCGACCGCAGCCCGCGAGGCATTGGCACTGGTCACCGCACTGCGCTATCACTGGTGCGCCGACGGGTTCCTCGGTGAGGGACGCCGGTGGACCGATAGAGCGCTGCGCGTCGCCGATGACGTCTGCCCGGAGCGGGTCTCGGCGCTGTGGGTGGCGGGATGGGTGCGGCTGCTGCTCGGCGACACCGAAGCGGCCACCGAGGCGCTCGACGAATGCGCGGCGGGTGCGGCAGCGATGGGTGACCGCCACTCGCTGGGCTGGGTGAGCTGTCTGCGCGGCACGGCGGAAGCGTTCCCTGGACGTCTCGCACCGGCCATCGCGGCCTTCGAGAAGACCGTCGCGGACTACTCCGACGATGACGACGTGGTCTGCATGACCCTGTTCCAACTCGCCATGGCACAGGCACACGCCGGTGACCGCAGCGCGGGCGCGACGGCCCGCCGCGGCATCGAACTGGCCGACCAGCAGGATGAGCGGTGGACCAAATCCTATTCACTCTGGGCCCTCGGCCACGACCAGTACGTCCGTGGCGACTACGGCACGGCGGTCGAGTCGACGCGCGCCGCATTGGAGATCCAGCGCGAATTCAATGACCACGTGGGCGCGGCGCTGATGATGGAGTTGCTGGCTTGGATCGCCGCCGCCCGCGGCGAATACCGGCATGCGGCGCGACTGATGGGCGCGGTCGGATCGGTCTGGCGACGCATCGGCACCTCGATCACGGCGTTCGGACCACAGCTGGGCGCACAGCACTCGGCCTGCGAGCGCACTCTCACCCAGTCGCTGCGGCAGGCGGAGCAGCGCGCGGAAACAGCGCGCGGTGCGGCGCTGGACCACGCCCAGGCGATCGGCTACGCACTCGATCCCAACCAGACCGCGCAGGAGCCGGACGAGCAGCAGAACACCGAGCTCACAACCCGTGAGCGGCAAGTGGCCGAGTTCGTCGCACAGGGTCTGAGCAACCGGCAGATCGCCGAACGGCTGGTGCTGTCGCCGCGCACCATCGACCGGCATCTGGAGAACATCCTGTGCAAACTCGGCTACTCGTCCCGGGCACAGATAGCCGCATGGACGGCGCGGGCGCACCGAGTGCGATAACGCTCGACCTGGGCAAACGATGTCGGTCGGGATGGACCGCTCGGCAAAAATGGGTATACCCCGGGTAATTCTACCGTCGTATTCAGCCGTCGCGGACGGGACGCTCGGTGAGGACAGCATTCATGGCTATCACACCGAGGTTCCCATGTCCGAGCACAAATACGAGTCCAGCAACAAGCCCATCGGGGCCGAAAACACCATGATGATTCGGCGCTGCGGGCCCTGTAACAAGTTGTTTCCGCCGCTGACCGCCGAATGTTCGTCGTGTGGGTCCTGGGATCTCGAATGGTCGCCGTCGTCGGGTCTCGGATCGGTCGTGTCGTGGCGGCTCGTACACCGAACTGTGAGCCGTCCGCACGCCCAGGTGGTGCCGTTGACGATCGCCATCGTGGAACTCGACGAGGGCCCATGGGTGTACGCGACGATCGAAGGAGAGGTCGCACCGGTTTCGGATCAGCCGGTCCGGGTGCGATTCGAGCCCCATCCTCGGGTGGATCGTTTCCCGGTATTCGCTGTCTGCCCGGCGGAGCCTCATTCGGATGGCGGCGTCCGACCCGCGCCACAGCGTGCGAATGCTTCGATCGATGTGCGCTCGACACATCCTCGCGAGGTCGAGCATCGCTTCGACGCGTGGTGGGTGCGGACATCGCTGCGCCAGTGTGAACTCATGGAGGGCGCGAAGGCAGTCGACACGGCGGCGAAATCCCTGATCAGCTTTGCGATCCGATGGGCACCGTTCGGCGGGGCCTCCGCCGGGGAACTGCTGGTGACCTTCGGTGTGACCCGTCGACGGTTTCTGCACATGCTGGAAGAGGCGCTGGACCCGCGACGGACCGATAGCGTCAATGTGCGGGGGCTGAAGCGCCAGCTGAAGGACGCCCTGACACAGGCGTGGCAGATGAGTCCTGCCGCACTCCCCGCCGGTAGCGCCTGATATAGCCACAACTCGCGATCCGTTCACCTTCGTTGGCGATACGCTGGGCATTGACGAAAGGTGAGCGCATGGCGCCCGGTGCTCGCGCACATGCCGAGTGGATTGCCCGCCGCTGATGACAACGGATGATCCACTCCGGACCCGCCGCGACGCGACCACACCCGTCACGGCTGATTCGAGCGCGTCCGGGTTCGAGGACGCCGCACCAGTCCGGGTATGGGCCCAGCCACCTATAACGGGAGGCCGCACCGGCGTGCTGCCGCTGGAGCTGACCAGTTTCGTCGACCGCCGCGCCGAGACGGCGGAGGTGAAGAATCTGTTGGCCACGTGCCGACTCGTGACGTTGGCCGGGATCGGTGGCGTCGGGAAGACCCGCTTGGCGCTGCGCGCGGCGGCGAACGCTCGACGCGATTTCGCCGATGGCGTCTGGGTTGTCGAACTGGCCGATGTGCACGACCCGTCGATGCTGGTCGAGATCGTGGCGGCCACCCTCGGCCTGATCGACCAGTCCGACCAGCCATTGCTCGACGTGCTGGTCCAATTCCTTAGCTCGCGAGAAATGCTGCTGGTACTCGACAACTGCGAACAAGTGATCGCGGCTTCGGCGGAGCTGGTCGAGACGTTGCTGCTGGCCTGTCCGAATCTGCGGATTCTCGTCACCAGCCGCGAGCCGCTGGATATCGCCGGGGAAGCGACGGTGCGCGTGCTGCCGTTGGCCGTCCCGGATCCGGACCTCGAGCCGCCGTTGCGTGGACTGCCCAAATACGACGCCGTGACCCTGTTCGCCGACCGCGCCGCGGCGGTGGTGCCGGGATTCGAACTCTCTGAGGACAACAAGACCACCGTCGCCCGGATCTGTTCCCGACTGGACGGATTGCCACTGGCGATCGAACTCGCGGCGGCGCGGATGCGCGCGATGTCGCCGGAGCAGATCCTGCAGCGGCTCACCGACCGGTACGCGCTGCTCACCCGCAGTAGCCGCACCGCGCCGACCCGACAGCAGACGCTGCGGTGGTGCATCGACTGGAGCTACCAGCTGTGCACGCCGCCCGAGCAGCGAATGTGGGCCCGGCTATCGGTATTCGCCGGCGGCTTCGAACTCGACGCCGCCGAGCAGGTGTGCGGTGCCGACCTCGCGTCCGGGACGCTGCTCGATGTGCTGTCCTCGCTGGTGGACAAGTCGATTGTGATTCGGGAGGAGCCGGATGGCCTCGTGCGCTTCCGGATGCTCGAGACCATGCGCGACTACGGTCGGGAGAAGCTGCAGGAGACCGGCGAATACCGGGAGCTGCGTCGAGGACACCGCGACTGGTACGAGCGATTGGCCGTGGACACGGAGGCAGGGTGGATCAGCGACCGGCAACTCGATTTGCTCGCGCGGCTCGACCGCGAACAACCGAATCTGCGGGAGGCGCTGGAGTTCTGCGTGTCCGATGCGAGCTCGGAGTCGGCCGAGGCCGGGTTGCGCACCGCCGCCGCCCTCTACCTGTTCTGGAGCTTTCGCGGCCAGTACGGCGAAGGCCGACGCTGGCTCGACCGCACCTTGTCCCACCCCGACGCGCACTCGATACCCGATCGCGTCAAAGCACTACAGACGAGCACGATCATGGCGGCGGTACAGGGGAACCTGGAGCGCGCGGCCGTCATCGTGGAACAGGCATGCACACTGGCCGAACAGGACCCCGCTCCCACCACCAAGGCGCTGGCCGCATTCGCCGAGGGAACCCTGGCGCTGTATCGGGGTGCACACGATCGGGCAGACTCGCTGGTCGAGCCCACCCTCGCGGTATTCGAATCGAATAAGAGAGGACATCTGTACATCTCCGCGTTGTCCATACTCGGTTGGGCATGCGCACTCCGGGGAGATACAAAGCGATCGATCGAATATCGCGAGCAGCTACTTTCCATCACCGAAGCGTGCGGCGAATCGCTGTTCCGGTCGAGCACGCTGTGGGCGATCGGCATGTCCGCATGGCAGCAGGGCGAGCGTTCGCACGTAGAAGAAGTGCTGCTGGAATCGCTGCGAGTCAGCCGACACATACCCAGCCCCCTCGTCGCGGCGCCCGATATCGAGGCACTGGCCTGGACCGCCGGCAATGGTGAACGCTCGGCCATTCTGATGGGTGCCGCCGAAGCCCTGTTGCGCTCCGCCACAGGTGTCGCGACCTTCTTCAACGAGCTATCCCCCTATCACGACGAATGCGACCGCATCACCCGCCGCAGGCTCGGCGACCGAAGATTCGATGCCGCCTTCCGGCGCGGCCAGGCCATGGGGTTGAGCGCCGCGGTGTCCTACGCCCTGGGGGAACTGCCGCCCGCCACCGCACACGATTCCGGCATGGCATTGACCAAGCGTGAGCGGGAGGTTGCGCTCCTCGTCGCCCAAGGACTCACCAATAAACAGATCGCCGCGAAACTCGTGCTCTCCCAACGCACCGCACAGCACCACGTCGAACACATCCTGAGCAAACTCGGCTTCACCTCCCGCACCCAGATCGCCACCTGGATCGTGGACGAGGCCCAGCACTAGGCGCTGCTGACGCTCGGGCGTGTCGCCACGCTGTCGAATAGCTGGCAATCCGCCGAACCGCCATAGTGTGGCGCTATGACTTCCGGGAGCGGTTCGGTCTTGGCCACCAGAACCCTCGCCGTGGGTGGCAAGCGGGTCCTCATCACGATCGGGAGGCCCTGCCCAGACCAGTCGGCGGAGGATTCGGCATATATCTGTCGCATCGATATCGACGGGATGGCCACCGCCCCGATCCGACTAGAAAGCAGCGCGGACACCCCCGCGCGGACAGTAGCGATCGGTCTGCGGAGGACCGCCGAACACTTGGAAGTCGGCCTGGCCGAACTACTATCCGACGCCCACATCGGCATCGCCCCGTACCGGCACCCGGGGGCCGGTCGGGTCGGCGGCGGCCCGACATAACCTCCGGTCGCCGCGCATTCAAGCCCCGCCGCAGACCGTCGGGCACGAGTGAGTGGCAGCGGGTTCGCGATGCCTAGGCACCCTGACGATGTGATGGCACGCAGCTTCCGCGGCGACGATCCTGGATGACGCTGGGCATATCCGTCGACAATGTGACCACGCCGAACGAACAAGCGATTTCGAACCGAAAAGCCTGGCGGCGGGCCGCGGTCAGACGGCGGGGCGGGATGAGGGCATCAAGGCGCCGTCCATGACCTCGGTCCACCATTTTTGCAAAGGGCTGGGGTCGGGCCATCGCACGATGTCCGCGTCGTGACCAGTGGCCGATATGGATGTCGATGTGGATGTCGATGTGCTGGTGGGTGTTTCGGTGTTCACAGGCGATCGTCTTTCACAACGGGCCGGTAGAGGCTCTTACCGGGCACGGTGATCAGTAGCGAGGCAGTCGTAGTCGTCGTCGGTGTCGGGCGGGGTGAACCAGGCTTGGTCGATCCGGTCGTACATCGCGGCGGAATCGAAGGCGGCGCGTACGCGTTCGGCGAGTGGGTGCAGCGTGGTGGTGTCCAGGCCGATGTCGGGGTCGCTGTCACGGACGGGGGTGTTCTGCTCGGCGCAATCGAGGTCGCTGCCTGCCGGGGGTGTGGGCATCGCGGTTTCCTTCCTCGAACGTGATCATCGGATGGTCGGGTGGAAGGGGGCCGGGTGAGCCCGGAAGAACGTGTGCTGACCGGGCCCACCCGTCGACGGAAGGAATCTGACTGACTGTTGTGACGCGCCCCGCGCGGGGCGGGGACGGTACCTGCCTGCTGTGCCACCTCGGGTGGCTGTGCACGCCGACCGGGGAATCCCCGGTCAGTCGGTGCTCGCGGCGCGGCCGGCGGGCACGTCCCGCCACCGGCGAGAACGTTTTCCTGCGGTAAGTACGGGCATCACCTCGCTTTCATCGTTGCTGGTCGGATGCCGGGCAAACCCGGGTGCGGGCGGGCTGCGCTGGGTCGCCGGCATAGGCGGGGGGCCGCCGCACATTGAGTCGGTGGGGCTGCTCCGCTCGCGGTCGGCTCGGTGCGATGCTCAACGCCGAAGCGCTTTCGCCCGGGTCAGGCGTTGATCGCCTGGCGTTCGTGGTCGCCGCGGGCGATCTCGATCTTGCGGGGTTTAGCCTTCTCCGCGACCGGGATCGTCAACCGCAGTACCCCGTCGCGGTAGTCGGCGCGGATCTGGTCGGTGTCGAGGTTCTCGCCCAGAAACAGCTGGCGGCTGAACACACCGCGGGTGCGTTCGGCGGCGATCATCGACCGCCCCTGGTCGAGTTCCGGGCGCGAAGCGCGCACCGTGACCACGTTGCGTTCGACATCCAGATCCAGCGAATCCGGGTCGATGCCGGGCAGATCGAACTCCACAAAGAAGTCGTCACCCTCGCGCCAGGCGTCCATCGGCATCGCCGCCGGGCGGGCCGGCGTGCCGAACACCTGCTGGGTCAAACGATCCAGATCGCGGAAGGGGTCGGTGCGCATCAGCATGGTCGCCACCTCCAGTTCACTCCATTCTCGATCGAAGGGAAATCAGATAACCTATGTCATCTGACATAGATATTATCTAGCACTCGACCCAGGAGAGTGCAAGTACCTGCGAGAGGTAATCTGAAGTCGAAGACAGCGAGGAGCGAAATGTCATTAGGTGGACACGACCGGCACCTGCCCGGGTCGGGTCGGGCGGTGTATGCGATTTCGGTGGCCGCCGAACTCGCCGGGATCGGAATACAAACGCTGCGCCTGTACGAGCAGCATGGGCTGATCGCTCCTGCCCGCAGCCCCGGCGGCACCCGCCGCTACAGTGGCGACGATCTGGTGCGGCTGGCGCGCATCACCACTCTTGCCGGGCAAGGAATCAACCTCGCCGGGATCGCCCGCATCCTCGACCTCGAAGACGCAAACACCGCACTTACCGCAGAACGCGACCAGCTACGCGACAGCGGCAACCACCGGCTGTGACCACCGCCCCAGCTGCGGCGACAGGAATCCAGGCGGTCACGCTATCACCGAATCGAGCACCTTCTTCACTGCCGAAGGCCGCGCGGGCGAACGCGGAGCCGTCTTCCGCAACTCGATCATCTGCGCACCGATCTCCTGAAGCTGCTTGCGCCCCAACTGCTCTCGCACCTTCGGGAACCAGGCTCCCTCTTCCTCATCGATATGATGATCGACGCTTTCGATCAGAACGGTGACTTTGGCGGTGAAGCGTTCATCTTCGGGCTTCATCGCCGCCAACTCCATCACGAGAACATCGGCGACATGGTGCTCTTCATAGGATTCGAGGATGTCGTCTTCCAGTTCGGGCACGAGCTTGCGCACCGTCGGATACATGCACTCGTTTTCGAGGTAGGTGTGCACGGTCAACGCTTCGATGATCTTGTCGACCAACCGTCCCTTCGCGGCGTGCGCACCATCGCCCGCCTTCTCGAAATCACGGAACAGTTTCCGAATCTCCTTGTGGTCTTCCCGCAACAAGACGATCGCATCAGTAGTCACCGCAACTCCTCGAACTCGAACACTCACGGGTTGGATCTATGCCAGGCGTGCCCGCAAAAACAGAACCGAAACCGCCGGTGCAGGTGAGCTCATTGGCAACACGCATATGCGGATGCGCGACAGTCTCGCCGAGGAATTCGCCGCGACGGCGCGCTCGGCGCGGCGGCAACCCTTCGCCGATGAGGGGCCGCCGAGTCGGCCCGCCGTAGACCAGCACGGGCCGCTCCAGCGCCGCGACGGAGACCGCGTGTCGGGCGCTCTTACACGCGTCTCGACCGGGCGGACTCGCGAGAAGAAGCCGCGCCGACTCTACCGCTCAAATCTCATCTCTTCGTAGGCGACGGTGACGCACTCACGCGCTGGCTCCGTATTGTCAGCGTCGAACGAAGGCTCCGTCCAACTGGTCGGGAAAGCGCGAAGCAAGCGAAACCGCTGGAGAGGCTTTTCTTCAGCGTTCATCACGGTGATGGTGATGTCCTGTCTGGGGGAATCCACGCCGCCGTCGACCAACGCGCACTCGATCCAATCGGTGAAGGCTTTGCTCCGGTCGAGCCCCCGGGTGATCTGCACCTCGCCCAGCGTGCCCTCCGACGGCTGGCTTATACCCATCACGTCCTGCACCATTTCCGCCCTGAACTCGCCCAGATCGATGGCGAAGGTGCGGGTGTCGGTCTTGTCCTGGATTTGCATGTCGACCTCCTGAATTCGTAACCGGTGGGTTTCTCTCTCATGAGGCAATGCCACTCGAGAGTACGGCGTGGCTGGGGCCACCGGAGTGGAAATTCGCTCAATCCCGGCCCAGCGCACCCGACCCGGATCCACAGTCGACGCAGAGCAGACGGATGTGCGCGGCGGCGGGTTTGAACAGGGGTTGTTTGGAGACAGGGTCCCATTCGGAGCGGGTGAGTCCGTTCGCCGCTCTCGCTCGGTCGGGGCTATCGATCCCTGTAGCCGTAGTAGAAGGTGGACATGAGGATATCGGGCGGTAAGGCCCGGTACCCCCGCGCGAATCCTGACATCAACGGTCCGGCCCGCCAACGTCGGTAGCCCGAGCGCTACCGGTTGTGGGTAGGCTCGGCGCGGCGGTGATCTGCGATATCGGGAGGCGATGTCACGGTGGCTGGATCGAGTCGGAGGTCGTGGGCGGAGCTGCTGGGTGCTGATGGGCCAGGCGCGGTGGTTTGTATTCGGGTGGCGGTCGGGTTGGTGTTCCTCAGTGAGGGGATCCAGAAGTTTCTGTACCCGGACAAGCTGGGGCCCGGTCGGTTCGACAAGATCGGTATCCCCGCCGCGATGTTCTTCGCGAACCTGGACGGTCTGGTCGAAATCGTTTGCGGCACACTGATTGTGATTGGGTTGCTGACACGCCTGGCGGCGATCCCGCTGCTCATCGACATTATTTTGGCGATCCTGCTGACCAAGCTGCGCGAGCTGCGTCCGGGTGGATTCCAAGGCGTGCAAGGCTTTTGGGGGATGGCGCACGACGCACGCACCGATTTCGCGATGCTGTGCGGCCTGATATTCCTGTTGTGGATCGGCCCCGGCCGCTGGTCTATCGACGCGATCATCATCCGCGGTGCTCGGGCTAGGTCGTTAACGACCGATGTTGCGGCGGAACAGGTTTCGTAGCCGTGTCCGGTCAGATGGTGTGCAGCAGAGCCATGAACCCGAAGTCCATGTGCAGTTGGCTGTGGCAGTGCAGCAGCGACAGGCCGGGCTGGTCGGCGGTGAAGTCGATATCCATCACCTGATAGCCGCCGAGCATCGCGACGTCCTTGCGTACTCCGGCGGTGGGTGTGCCTGCGGCGTGGGTGATTTCGAAGGTGTGCCGATGCAGGTGCATGGGGTGGATGTCGTCGGTGGCGTTGCGCAGGTGCAGCCGGTACCGCTTGCCCTGAGCGAGGTCGAAGACGGGCTGTCCGGCCGCCATCGAGAATGGAGTGTCGTTGATCGTCCACTCGTTGAACCCGTTGCGGGCGGCGTTACGTTTGTCGATCAGCATGTCGATCACCTGATCCGGTACCGCCGCGGTCCGGTCGGGTGTGGTGAACAGTCGGTAGTCCCAGGTGAACGGTGGCGGCGTGACCCATTGCGGATCGCCGGTGCGGTTGGCGTACTCGACCACGATGCCCATGCCGTTCTCGCGGTCGTCGTCGGCGGTGTCGCCGAGCACCCACACGCCGGGGTTGGTCATCTCCACGATCGCCGAGATGCGTTCGGCGGCACCGAGCCACAGCACCGGCACCTGAGCCGGGTTCGGGACGGGGTTGCCGTCGAGGGCGATGACGGTGAAGGTGTGGCCGGGCAGGGCGAGGCTGCGGGTTTCGGTTGCGCTGCCGTTGAGCACATGGAGCAGGACCCGTTCACCGGATTCGACGCGGATCGGGTCACCATGGCCGAGGGCGCGGCCGTTGATGCTGAACGTGCGGTAGCCGACCTCGTAGCCGTGCGCGGTGCCCAGCGCAAGTGACGCGGCCATCGCGGCCTCGCCGCGGTCACTCAGTTCCGGTATGGGTTCACCGGCGAGGAAGTCGCCGGGCATGTCGTCCTCTCGGCTCAGGGCGGGTTCGAATTCCTTGAGCGTCAGGAAGATCTCCTGATCGTAGGCTCCGGGATGCTGTTTCGATTCGATGAAGACCGGGCCGACTTGGCCGCTGTACTGACCGCCGGACAGATCCGCGCCGGGAGTCAGGTGGGTGTGATAGAAGCGGAGCCCGGCCGGGCCGCAGGTGAAGACGATGCGGCGCATGCCGTGGGCCGGGATGAACGGTGTGCCTTCCTCAGCCGAGCCGTCGACATCGACGGACAAATGTTGCCCGTGCCAATGCAGTTGCTCAGGGGTGTCGGTGTCGTTGTGGACATCGATGGTGGTCTGCTCACCTTCAGTGAATCTGAGCAGCGGGCCGGGGAATTGACCGTTGTAGGTGGTGGTCGACACCGTCCGGCCCGGGGCTACCTCGATCCGGCTACGAACGATGTGCAACGTGTAGTCGGCGTTGCTCGTTGGGCCCGACTGCGGGCGCGAGCACCCGGTCACCGTGGCGGTACTCGCCCCCGCACCACCCAGTACGGCCACGCCGCTCCATCTGAGAAAACCACGACGATCAACAGGCATAGTCGATGCACGTCCTTCGGCTGTCTCAGCAGATCGAAGTTGCGGCAGAATCCTGAATGCAGGACACGATATCGAATGCCGGTACCGTGCGGCTGTGAATCAGGGTGCGGCCCGGCCCGCGCTGTGGGCGCGCGATACGCGCAGCGTGCGATTCATCGTGACTGCCCGCTTGGTCCGCTACGGCACATGGGCGTGCGTGGCACTCGGGATCGCGCTGAGCATGCGCGGCATCGTCGGAGTCACCGTGTCGGGGCTCGAGATCGCCAATTTCACCGGCCGCACCCGGGCACACTCGGCATCGGTACGCGCCTGCCGGTCTCCGGCTACTGGGGTATCGGCGCAGTGCGATCCCTTTCGCGCCAGCCAGCTGATAGCCATCGCCGCAGTAATCCTGGCGTTGCTCGGGCTGACCAATCTCACTGTCTCTCAGCGACCCACAACCCAAAGATCCGAAGCCAACGAGCAGGCGTTCTACGGAAATTCTCCCGAACGTTGGCACACCGGGGTTCTCGAACAGTGGTCCTGAAGCCACCAAAAACATCCTCTGACCTGGAGCCGCCTGGGGGAATCGAACCCCCGACCTTTTCATTACGAGTGAAGCGCTCTACCGACTGAGCTAAGGCGGCGTGCCTTTCGGCGTGGCGAGTCTATCGTCTCGGCGGTCGGATCGCGAAAACGGGAGGTCATCGCAGCGCGATCGGCAGACCCGGCGGCGGCTTCCAGCCGGTCTCTCGGTCGGCTGCATAACCTGCCGGTCGAGCATTGAGGCGGGTCGAATCCCCCGACCTCTTCATTACGAGTGAAACGCGGCGACGGCTGGGTGCCGATCGAAATCGGCTAGGCGGATTGGGCGGAGATGAGGGTGGCGACCATGGCGGCGAGCGCGAAACGGGGTTTGACGTTGAGGTCGAGGGCCTCGCGGCAGGCGAGGACGGCTTCGATGGAGCGCAGCAGGCCCTCGGGGCGGACGCGGTCGGCGAGGTCGTGGATCTGATCGGACATATCGGGGTGGGTGAGGGTGACGCCGGAACCGTTGCGGGCGGCGCCGAAGCGGACAGCGAGAGCATCGCGGTAGACACCAGCTACGTCGATGAGCGCGCGGTCGAGGGCATCGCGGCCGGTGCGGGTGGCGCGGGATTTCTGCCTGCGCTCCAGGTCTTTGAGCACACCGGCCGAGCCTCGGGTAGCGCCCGCCGCGCCTTTGCCGGTGCCACCCGCGCCGAGTGCGGTCGCCAACTCGTCGCGCTCGCGCTCGTCACGGGCCGCACTCATCTGCTTCGCCTCGTCATCGGCCGACTTCACCAATTCATCCGCAGCCGTATAAGCGGCACCGGGCCGGGAAACCGCACCCACCAACGCCAGCGCCCGCTGCCGGCGAGCACGCGCCTGCTCATCGGTAGCCAGCCGTCGAGCTCGCCCGACGTGGCCGCCGCTCACCGATGCCGCCCAAGTGGCGGTCTTTTCGTCGAGCTTGTCGCGCTCTCGCAGCACCAGCGCGATGGCGGGCACCGAGGGTGTAACCAGATGCACATGCCGACAGCGCGACCGCAGCGTCACGGAGATGTCCTCCGGGTCCACCGACGGCGCGCACAGCAGGAATACTGTCCGCTCCGGCGGCTCCTCGACCACCTTCAACAGCACATTGCCCGCCGCCTCGGTCAACCGGTCGGCGTCCTCGATCAGCACCACCTGCCATCGACCGGTACTCGGCCGCCGCGAGGCGATCTGCACGATCTCGCGCATCTCCTTGGTGCTGATGCTCAGCCCTTCCGGAATCACCCGCCGCACGTCGCCGTGCGTTCCGGCCATCGTGGTCGTGCACGCATGACACCGACCGCAGCCGGGCGCACCCTCGTCCGTGCACTGCAGCGCGGCCGCAAAACACAGCGCCGCAACGGATCTCCCCGATCCGGGCGGCCCGGTGAACAGCCACGAATGCGTCATCGCACCATTGCCGGCCCCTCCGCGCGCGGCGACCGCGGCCGCCCGCAATTCGGACTCGACCGCATCCTGCCCAACCAGCCGATCGAAGACACCCGCCACGCCGTACACCCTAGCCATCCCCACCGACAGGCTCGTCCTCGCGCCGTCCGAGCGTCACGATCGCAGCTGATCGGCGTTCCGCGGCGGCGTGCGCCATCCTGCCGGTGGCGGTCCGAGCAGCCGTGCGGTCGGCTGATCGGGATGCGATCCGAGCCTGCGCGGCACCGCCGCGGATCTCCGAATATCGATCCAACCGTGCCAATGACCGTCGGGCCCACAGCCGATGCCATCGGCGGCAACCGACATCCAGTCGATACCCCGGTCCCGCAGTCAACCGCGCACACCCGCCAACGGATGCGGACTACCCGGCAGGTTCTCATAGCCCGCGAGGCGAATCCACTCGAGGTCCATGGCATCCATACTGCCGTCGATCACACTCGTTGATAAGTGGTGTTCGCGCCGTCGAGCGCCTCTCGAATGATGTCGGCATGCCCACTGTGGTGGGTGATCTCGCGCAGCACGTGCAGCAGGGTGAAGCGCACGGTCCACCACTCGCGGTCGGGCGTCCACGGTGTCGTCGGGGTCGGGATGGACGTGCTCAGATCCGGATCGGTGCGAATCAGCTTCGCGGTCGCCTCCGCCACTTCGTCCCAGGTGGCCAGCAGTCCCGCAACCGTATCGTCGGGCGCCATCAGATACTCACCCTCGAATTCGGCCAGTTCCTGCTCGGCCGTCTCATCGCGCTCGACGATGACCTTTGTCCAGTGCCGCTCGCAGTTGACGACATGGTGCAGCAGCCCACCGAGGGTCAACTCGCTGACGGTCGTGCGCTGCCGCGCTTGCTGCTCGTCGATACCCCGCAGGGTAATTCGAAACAGCGCGCGCTGACTGTCGAGCGCGAGGATGAGATCTTCGCGCTCCTGATCGATCGCCATGGCGGCCCCTTCCCGGTCGATGCTCCGATACCGGGGCGAGGCTACGGCAAGGCACCGACGAAACCGTCAGGCCTTCTTCGCGGCCGTCTTCTTGGCGGTGGTTTTCTTCGCTGCGGTCTTCTTCGCCGCCGTCGCCTTCTTGGCCGGAGTCTTCTTCGCCGCCGCCTTCTTCGCCGTCTTCTTCACCGGACCACGCGCGCGCCGATCGGCGAGCAGCTCCGAGGCCCGCTCGTCGGTGATCGACTCGACCTCGTCGCCCTTGCGCAGGCTGGCATTGGTCTCACCGTCGGTGACATACGGACCGAAGCGCCCGTCCTTGATCACCATCGGCTTACCGGTCGCCGAATCGTTTCCGAGTTCGCGCAGCGCCGCGGCACTGGCGGCCTGGCGTCCGCGCCGCTTGGGCTCGGCGTAGATCTTGAGCGCCTCGTCCAGCGTCACGGTGAAGATCTGATCTTCATTGGCCAGCGAACGAGAATCCGTGCCCTTCTTCAGATATGGGCCGTAGCGTCCGTTCTGCGCGGTGATCTCCTCACCGGAGGCCGGGTCGGCACCGACAACGCGTGGCAGCGACAACAACTTCAACGCATCGTCGAGCGTAATCGTCGCCAGATCCATATCTTTGAACAGCGATCCGGTCCGCGGCTTAGGCGCCGCAGCCTTTTTCGCGGTCTTCTTCGCGGGCGCGGGCGCGTCCTCGGGCGCGGGCTCCGGCAGGATCTCGGTGACGTACGGACCGAAACGTCCTTCCTTGGCGACGATTTCGTGTCCGGTCGCCGGATCCTTACCGAGCAGGCGTCCTTCCTGCGGTGTCGAGAACAGTTTCTCGGCGACCTGCGCGGTCAGCTCGTCCGGCGGCAGATCATCGGGCAGATTCGCCCGCTGTGATATCGAATCCCCTTCGGGGTCATCGGGATTGGCGACCATCCGCTCCAGATACGGTCCGAATCGACCGACCCGAACCACAACGTCGCGACCCTCGTCGTCGACGAACAGCTTGATCGAATTGACCTCGCGCGCATCGATGTCATCGAGCTGCTCACCGACCATCCGCTTCAGACCGCCGGAGCGCGCGACCGAACCCTCGACACCGTGATCGCCACCGAAATAGAAGCTGGACAACCAATTTCCGCGCTGCTCACGACCGCCGGCGATGGCATCGAGGTCGTCCTCCATGGCGGCGGTGAAGTCGAAGTCGACCAGCCGACCGAAGTAGGCCTCCAGCAGACCGACCACCGCGAAGGCGACCCACGACGGCACCAGCGCACTGCCGCGCTTGTACACATATCCGCGGTCGAGAATCGTCTTGATGATCGACGAATACGTCGAAGGTCGACCGATGCCGAGGTCTTCGAGTGTCTTGATCAACGAGGCCTCGGTATACCGCGCGGGCGGATTCGTGCTGTGCCCATCGGGATTCAGCTCCACCGCCGTGACGCGCTCGCCCTCGTCGAGCGCGGGCAGCCGGGATTCGGCGTCGTCGGACTGACCGCCCGCCTCCTCGTCGACACTCTCGACGTAAGCCTTGAGGAAGCCCGGGAAGGTGATGGTCCGACCGGAGGCCGAGAACACGCATTCCTCGCCGGTACCCGCGACACCGGTGATCCGCAGCGTCAGCGTGGTGCCCCTGGCATCGGCCATCTGCGAGGCGACCGTGCGCTGCCAGATCAGCTCGTAGAGCCGGAACTCGTCATTGTCCAAGCGCGCGTGCAGCTGACCCGGGGTCGCGAAGGTATCGCCCGCCGGACGAATCGCCTCGTGCGCCTCCTGCGCGTTCTTCACTTTGCGGGTGTACTGCCGCGGCGTCGGGTGCACGTATTCCGCGCCGTACAGCTGGGTCGCCTGCGACCTGGCCGCGGCGATCGCCGACTCCGACAGCGTGGTCGAGTCGGTACGCATGTAAGTGATGTAGCCGTTCTCGTATAGCCGCTGCGCGACCCGCATGGTCCGCTCGGCATTGAACCGCAGCTTGCGGCCCGCCTCCTGCTGCAGGGTCGAGGTCATGAACGGCGCGTATGGCTTACGCGTATATGGCTTGGCCTCCGCGGAGGAAACCACCAGATCGGCGCCCTCGAGCGCCTCGGCGAGGCGGCGGGCATAGGGCTCGTCGAGGACGACCACGCCATTGCCCTTGAGCTGCCCGTCCGGCCCGAAGTCCCGGCCGGTTGCCACCCTGGTCCCGTCGACACTGACCAGGCGCGCCCCGAAGGTGCGCGGATTGGTGGCGTCGCCGTTTTCCCCGCCCGCATCCAGCTTGGCCGCGATATCCCAGTACTCGGCCGAGCGGAATGCCATCCGCTCGCGCTCGCGCTGCACGATCACCCTGGTCGCAACCGACTGCACCCGGCCCGCCGACAACCGCGGCATGACCTTCTTCCACAGCACCGGACTGACCTCGTAGCCGTACAACCGGTCCAGGATGCGCCGGGTTTCCTGCGCGTCGACCAGATCGTTGTCCAGATCGCGGGTATCGGCCGCGGCGGCCAGAATGGCGGGCTCGGTGATCTCGTGGAACACCATGCGTCGCACCGGCACCTTGGGCTTCAACGTCTCCAACAGGTGCCAGGCGATGGCCTCACCCTCGCGGTCGGGGTCGGTGGCGAGGTAGAGCTCGTCGGCATCGGCCAGCAGGCTCTTGAGCTCGGAGACCTTGGCCTTCTTATCCGGACTCACCACATAGATGGGCTCGAAGTCGTTGTCGACGTCGACGCCGAGGCGCGCCCAGGACTGCCCCTTGTACTTGGCGGGAACGTCCGCGGCACCCCGCGGCAGGTCCCGGATATGACCGACAGAGGCCTCGACCGTGTAATTGCGACCCAGATAGGGCGCAATTTTTCGGGCCTTTGTCGGGGACTCGACGATCACGAGACGACGCAGGGGACGGCCCTGGTCGGCTGCACCGCGGTCTCGTGTTGCCACCGGCGAATACACCTTTCCTTATCGACCCGCGCTGCGCTTTTTCGCGCTGTGCGCGGCTGGGGCAAGCGGCGGCGACGGGGAGGACGTTGCCACCAGACACGTTTATACCTTGACGCGACGTGTGGCCGAGCGCTTGCGACTCGAACCACAGAGCGTACCTGCGTCCCTGGTGATCAGTATGCAGTGCCTGCCGCGCTACGACCGCACCGCAGGTACGCGCCGGTTTTTGTCTTACCCCAGATATAGCTCGTCCCTCACCTCCGTTACCGGTGGTGAGGGACGAGCGAATCGTTGCGTCGCTCAGCTGAGCGCGCGAACTCCGGTGGCCTGCGGACCCTTTGTGCCCTGGCCAACCTCGAACTCGACCTTCTGGTTCTCCTCGAGGGTGCGGAAACCCGACCCTTGGATCTCGGAGTAGTGGACGAAGACGTCAGCGGAGCCGTCCTCGGGCGCGATGAAGCCGAACCCCTTCTCCGCGTTGAACCACTTCACAGTTCCCTGTGCCATTCTGTTCCTTCTCTTTTCTTACCGGAACGGCGGACAAGTAGGTTCATCCACCGGGTCCGTTCCGACCGTTGTACTGTTGGTTCCCCCTGCAGGAAAGCACCAAGCACAGCGTTCGCAACATCGATCCTGCTGACGGTTTGGACTTTGGATCCGTCCCTCGAACACAGAAGCTTGCGACCAGGAACTAGTGAACCATGTCTTCGAGCAATTCAACAGTCGAGTTACCGACAATTTGCAAAAAAGTTGATCTAGCGAATGCGCAGGTGAGGGACACAATGCCGGAATCCAGACTTGTGGTTCGTTTGCTTACGGATAACCGAGCCAGCGTCTGGCAAACAGGCTGTGACCCAGGTCGCTATTTGGTATCGAAATGGCAGGTGGAGCTTCCCAAGCGCACACGTTTCACACTTTCTGTGCGTGTCGCGGAGTTCGAGTCGTGAATCCGACCGATCCGGTAAGTCGGCCACGGGCCAGCAACGGCCGAAGTTACGGGCGATCGTTGCTGAATCGTGTCCTGAATGCGGGCCCCGACGACGACACCCGCCTGACCCATGTCGTCGAACTCGCCGCACGCCCTGCAGCCACCACTACCTGGCCTGATTGGGCCGCGCCCGATGTCGTCGCCGCGTTGCGGGCCGCCGGAGTCGAGGCGCCGTGGACTCATCAGACGAGAACCGCCGACATCGCCGCGAGCGGCCGACACGTGGTCGTCAGTACCGGGACAGCATCCGGGAAATCGCTCGGCTACCAACTGCCGGTGCTCACCGCATTGCGCGAAGATCCACTCGCCACTGCCCTTTATCTGGCGCCGACCAAGGCATTGGGCGCCGACCAACTGCGGGCAATAGCGGAATTGACGCACGAGGGGCCGTTGCGGGATGTCCATCCGGCCACTTACGACGGCGACACACCGGCCGAGGTCAGGCAATGGGTGCGCGCGAATGCCCGCTTCATCCTCACCAATCCCGACATGCTGCACGTCGGCATGCTGCGTTCGCATCAGCGATGGGCCAGAGTGCTGCGCAGGCTGCGCTACGTGGTGGTCGACGAATGCCATGCCTACCGGGGCGTATTCGGTTCGCATGTGGCACTGGTGCTGCGCAGGCTGCGGCGCATCGCGGCCCATTACGGTGCGGACCCCGTATTCATCCTCTGCTCTGCGACCACGGCAGAGCCCGCGGCCGCCGCCTCCCGGCTGATCGGCGCGCCATGCGTGGCAGTCACCGAGGACGGATCGCCGCAAGGCTCGCGCACCATCGCACTATGGGAGCCGCCGCTGTTGACCACTCTGACCGGGGAAAACGGTGCACCCGTTCGGCGATCCGCGAGCTCGGAGGCGGCCAGGATCATGGCCGATCTGGTATGCGAGGGCGCGCGCACGCTCGCATTCGTCAGGTCACGGCGGGCCGCTGAGCTGACCGCGATCGAGGCACGCCGGCTGCTCGCCGAGGTCGATCCGGCACTCAGTGAGCGGATCGCCGCTTATCGGGCGGGTTATCTCGCGGAGGATCGGCGGGAGCTGGAGGTAGCGCTATCGGATGGGTCGCTACTGGGAGCGGCCACTACGAATGCGCTGGAACTCGGGGTCGATATCGCGGGGTTGGATGCGGTCGTGATCTCGGGTTTTCCGGGTACGGTCGCCTCGTTCTGGCAGCAGGCCGGGCGCGCGGGGCGGCGCACGCAGGGGTCGTTGGTGCTGCTGGTGGCCAGGGACGACCCGCTGGACACCTTCCTGGTCCACCACCCGGAGGCGCTACTGGACAAGCCGATCGAGGCCACCATCACCGATCCACACAATCCCTATGTATTGGGCCCGCAATTGCTGTGCGCGGCGCTGGAACTGCCGCTCACCGACGATGAGGTCGATGCGCTCGGTGCGCGTGAGGTGCTCACCGATCTCGCAGGTCAGGGGTTGATTCGACGCCGGAACGGCGCGGTTCGCGACGGCAGCGCGCGCTGGTTCGCGACCGCCGAGGCGCAGCCGCATGATGCCGTCGACGTGCGCGGTGGCATCGGCACACCCATTGCCATCGTCGACGGCGAGACCGGCAGATTGCTCGGCACCGCCGACGCCGGGCGAGCTCGGGCAACGCTGCACGAAGGGGCCGTTCACCTGCATCAAGGCGATACCTACCTGGTCGATGAACTGGATCTCGAGGGCGGCGTGGCGTTCGTGCGCAGTACCGATCCCGGCTGGACCACCAGCGCCAGACAGATCACCTCGATCACGGTCGACGCGGTGACCGAACAGCGCCGACACGGTCGGGTGACCACCGCATTGGCGCAGGTCAGCGTCACCAGTCAGGTGATCGGTTATCTACGCACGCTGCGCACGGGCGAGGTGTTGGACCTGGTCGAGCTGGATATGCCGGAGCAGACGCTGTCGACCCGCGCGGTGCTGTACACGGTGACCCCTGAACTGCTGGCCGCGGCAGGCCTGGCTACACCGCGGGTGCCGGGCGCGCTGCACGCCGCCGAACATGCGGCGATCGGCCTTTTGCCGCTGGTCGCGACGTGTGACCGGTGGGATATCGGCGGCGTTTCGACCGCCGAGCATCCCGATACCGGACTGCCGACGGTGTTCGTCTATGACGGGCAGCCGGGTGGCGCGGGCTTCGCCGAGCGTGGGTTCGCGCAGCTACATCGCTGGTTGTCCGCGACACTCGCGGTGATCGAGACGTGTACCTGCACGGTCGGGTGCCCGTCCTGCGTGCAGTCACCCAAGTGCGGCAATGGTAACCATCCGCTGGACAAGGCTGGTGCGGCCCGCCTGCTGGCCGCGGTTCTGGGCGAATTGGGCGCCGATACAGGCCACTGAACGGCCCGGCGCAGGCGCCGGGGTCGATTCGTGACACTGCCGAGCTCCCAATGTGATCGCTTGTCCACTTTCCGGGTGGTCACCAAGGATTACCGGCGCCGGTCGACGTGGCCCGCCCCGCGGTGTCGGGTGTCTCGACCCGCCGAATAAAGAGGATTAGATTCATGTTAACTGAGGTATTGCCACGGCGTTAGCATCCGACGTGCGGATTCATTCGATTGCCTTCTTGGCACTAAGTAAATATAGGCAATGACGCATTTATTCGAGCATCCCAATTACCGCATTCCGCCATCGTGAAGTACCACTGGCGAGTGCATGTACGTACCGGTCACACTCCTTCTTCTTTGGGTCCCGCACGCGCAGTCGCGCGAACAGTCTGCTTTCCTAACAGACCCATTGGTACATTCCTTTCAACAGTGACGGTCGCATCCCACTGCACGACTTCACACTGCTGAATCCGCACTCCCATCCGTAGCGCGATCTCCCCCGCTTCCGCACAGCCGACATCGGCCCCACGCGCCAGTTCTCCAGCCGCCGCCAATGCCGCCAAATCCGCCGCGGCCTGCGCCCGATGCCGCGCCACAACCACCACCCCCACCTGAGCGATCAATAGCGTCGCGCCGATCAGCGCGACCAGCGCTAGACAGGCGAACAGCGTCGCAACGCCCTCATCCCGCCCTCCCCGCCGCGCCTCGCCGACCGCGTTCACTCCGAGGACCTGCTCCGCTCCACCGAGGCCGTCCTCGCCTCCGGACGCAATTGCATCGCCCCCTCGGCCGGCGCGGTTGTCCGCCCGGACGCACCGCGCGAAACGAGGCCACTGCGCGCTGCCCGAGACAATCTCGCTGCAACCCCCCTCGACTCGACCGGCCGCCCGGAGCCGCCGCACAAAGACGCCGTGCCCACGGCCACCAACTCGCGCAACGACACCGCGCGCATCGGCAACTCGGCCGCCTGCGGTTTGTAATGCTCGGCACCCGCAGTCGACTCGACCGTGCCAGGTCTGTCGCACGGCGGGGCCAGTCGAGTGCGTGCCGCCTGATCCGAATGCCCTGCACCGATGGCCGAGTCGGCTGGCTCTGATGGCGCAGCGGCAACGCGTCCATGTGGCGACAATGCCGTGCCCGGGTGGAAACACACAGCGCCCGTTGCCGACTCGGCGACTGCTGGAGCCGAACGCTCGGCACACGCGGTCGACCTCGCCGTCCCGACGCCTCCACACTGCGACGTCAGGTCCTGGTGCGCCGTCTGGCGCAAACGCACTGGAGCCATGGTCGAGTCGACTGGCCGCGGTGGCGCAGTGAGGACGTGCGATTCGCCCGTCGACGATGTCGCGTTGGCTGTGGTCGCTTCGTCGACAGCTAGAACTGTTCGGCGGGGCGGCTTCTACTGCTCGGTCACTGCGCATCCTTACCGCCGCGCTCCGGTGGCGCGACACATCGCTGTCCTTCATCTGTGTTGTGCCCGGTGGCACGTCGGTGGCCGTTGGGCGGCCCTTGGGGGTCACGGCTCGGCTCCTGGCTCGCGGGTAGCGACGGCCTCGGCGTGCAGGACCAGTAAGGGCAGTAGAGGCGCGCGGGCGGAGACCGCCGCGACTACCTTGTCGCCCTCACTGCCCAGCGAGATGTCGGCGGTCGGTGGAGCTACCCGCCGAGCCGCCGACACCGCATTCGCTTGATCACCGCGGGCAGCCAGCCGGGCCGCTTCGCGAGCGGCGTCGACACAGCGCACCTGCGTCGACGCCGCGAGCAAGACACCGACGCACAGCACCACCGCAACCACGATGGCAGCCAGCGCGATCGCCGCCTCAACCGTCACCGCACCCCGATCGTCACCGAGATGCGTTGTACCGCAGTAGTTTAATCGACAACTACTCTCCGCTACACCGCGGTATTCAACGCCTTGTCGATGATCTTCGTCAGCGCGTTCACAATGCTGTCCCCAGTCACAACCCCATAGAGCACGGCCCCGAACGCCGCAGCCGCAATAGTCCCGATCGCATACTCCGCCGTACTCATCCCGTCGTCCACGACCAGCACCCGCAGCACCCGAGCTCGCACCTCCATGCCAACGGCCCCCAGCCGCCGCACTACCCGATCCCGCATTATCCCTATTCGCACCGTCTTCCCCTCTCATTCCCGCCGGCGCGGCTACTCCGCGCCGACACGCTCTTCCCTGCCGCGCACGCACCAGCACCGCACCACACAGCTCAACCATCGCGAGGGCAGCACTCGGCAGCTCAACGCCACCTTCCACAACGCCGCGCTCGACAGCACCATGTGCGCCCCGCACCGAATCAGCAATGCCCCGCGTCGCTAATCGACGCCCACACGCTCGCCCCAGCCGCGCACGCACCGGCACCGCACCACATAGCCCGAGCGCAGAATTCGGCAGCTCAACGCCACCTTCCACAACGCCGCGCTCGACAGCACCGTGCGCGCCCCGCACCGAATCAGCGATGCCCCGCGTCGCTAATCGGCGCCGCCACACTCGCCCCAGCCACACTCGCCCCAGCCGCGCACGCCCCAGCCGCGCACCGCACAGCTCAACCCTCGCGAGGGCAGCACTCGGCAGCTCAGCAACGTCGTATTCGACATCGCACGCGACCGTCCACGGCTCGGTAGCGTGCCGCGCTGTGCTGTCCGAAGCAGCAGCATTGTCGGGACCGACGTTGCCTCGCTTTGTTTTTCGCAGCTCGGTCGTTCGCGCGCTCGTCACTGGTGATGCGGTGCTTCCGTGCCATGCGGTTTTCACAGCAGTCCACCCCCGAGGACGCGGCTGGCGAGGCCGATTACTACGGGAACGATGCCGAGGCAGACGAAGGCTGGGAGGAAGCAGAGGCCTAGGGGGCCGCCGATCAGGACTCCGGCGCGTTCAGCGCGGGCGGCGGCCGCGTCTTCGACGCCGCTGCGGTGCTGTTCGGCCAGTTCGCCGACGGCGGTGGCGAGTGAGGCGCCGGAACGGGCGGAGCGACGCGCCATGCGTGCCAGTGCGTCGACCTCTTCGGCGCCAGGTTGGTCTGTGCCGTCGCGGGCCACCTGGTCCCAGGCGGTTGCCGCGTCCGCGCCAAGTGCCAGCAGGTCGGCTGCTTTACTCAATGCCGCGCCGAGGGCAGGCGGTGCGCTGGGTGCCACAGCGCGGGCTGCGGATGCCATCGGCAGCCCGGCTCGCAGGCAGGCGGCCAACAGGTCGAATACCGAGGCCACGGCCAGCGGGTCGCTATTGGGGCCGCGCGGAGATGCCGGGGCGGCCGGCTGCGTGCCCACCTCCCGTAGCGCCCGCAATCGCCGATTCACCGTAACTCGACCGGGTAGCACTATCAATGCCATCGCGAGCAAAAGCACTGGCGCACTGATAATTCCAGCCATTCCCCACCCTTTCGCATGTGTGGACAACCAGCAGATTCGTTTCATACGAAGACCTTTCGCGTGATCGCGTCGGCCCACAGCAAGCCAGCGCACCCCAGTGCCGCACCGAGTGGCAGCAGTACGGTTCCGGCGCCCGGGCTCAGCAATACGTGCAGCGGAGCAGCACCCATCAATTGGCCGAGGCCGATACCCAGGAGCGGCAGACCCGCCAGGACCGCCGCAGTGGCGCGCGCACCGGCCAGTGATGCAGTGGTGCGCGTGCGAAAGCGAATGCGCCCCAACAAGTCGGTGCGAGCAGCGGAGAGTAGTTCCGCGAGGGCCAGACCGTGGTGCTCGGCGACCTGCCAGGCGTCAGCGATCCTGGCGAGTTCGGCATCGACGATGGAATGAGGATCGCGCAACCCGTCCGCGCCGGAGCCGCCGAGCCTGCTGCGCGCCGAGCTCACCGCGAAGGCACGTGCGGCCGCCCCGCGCGACTCCTGCGCGGCAGCAGCCGCCGCCGCACTCGGATGCGCACCCACCCGCAGCTCCCCGATCACGGCCTCGAGCGCATCCAACAGATAGGCGCACTCTGCACTGTGCCGCCGCTCCCGGCTAGCCCGTCGCACCCGAATACCGACGGTTGCCCCAACCAACACCACAGCAACCAGCAGACCGACACCGACAGCCAACGCCCCGACGATGACAACGCCGAACGCCACCCGAAACCCACTGCCCCGCCCAAACTTCCGAGCATCACCTGACGCCGCGAACAACCTGACGAACCGACGACGGCAACTCGGCGGCGGTACCAGCAAAACCCCCACCGCCAGACACACCAATCCCGCGATCATCGACCGGACCGTTCGCCGACCAAGCACGGCAACCGCACCATCCGACTACCAATTCTCGAGCGGACTACCACCGCGATCACCGGCCGAACCGCTCGCCAACCCAGCACCGCAACCGCACCATCCGACCACCAACTCCTGAGCGCACCTGCCACCGCGATCCCCGGCCGAACCATTCGCCAACCAAGCACCGCAACCGCACCATCCGACCACCAACTCCTGAGCGCACCTGCCACCGCGATCACCGGCCGAACCATTCGCCAACCAAGCACGGCAACCGCACCATCCGTCCACCAACTCCTGAGCGCGTCGCTGCCGCGATCATCGGTCGAGCCGTTCGGCGAGGAGGCGGGTGAGGGTGGGGGCGGCGGGGGTGGGGGCTTGGTCGGCGTGCCAGGCGGCGGTTATGGTGACGCGGTCTTGGGGGTCGCGGTCTACGATGCCGATTTCGCGGAGGACGCGGGAGCCGTCGGCTCGGCGGTGGACGTGCAGTACTACCTGGACGGCTGCGGCGAGTTGGCTGTGCAGGGCGGCGCGGTCCATACCGCCCAATGCGGCAAGGGCTTCCAGGCGGGCGGGGACCTCGCGGGGTGAGTTCGCGTGGACTGTGCCCGCGCCGCCGTCATGGCCGGTATTCAGGGCGGTCAGGAGGTCGACTACCTCGGCGCCACGGACTTCGCCGACGACGATTCGGTCGGGGCGCATTCGCAGGGCCTGCCTGACGAGGTCACGGACGGTCACCGCGCCGACGCCCTCGATGTTCGCGGTGCGCGCTACCAGGCGCACGACGTGGGGGTGTGGGGGTGCCAGTTCGGCGGCGTCTTCGACGCAGATGATGCGTTCATCGGCGGCGGCCTTGGCCAGTAGGCCGGACAGCAGTGTTGTCTTGCCCGCACCTTAGTTGTGACACACTTGAATCATGACCACCAAGAAGGCCGCCACGGGCAAGCTCTCGATCCTCCGCATAGCCATCTACCTGCGGATATCCCAGGATCGTAGCGGCGAAGGGCTCGGCGTCGCACGCCAGGAATCGGACTGCCGGAAGCTCGCGGAACAGATCGCAGCGCAGCGCGGAGCTGTGGTGCATATCACCGCGTTCACGGACAACGACACCTCCGCGTACAGCGGGAAGCGGCGCAAGGAGTACGAACGGCTGACCGCAGCCATTGAGACCGGACAGTTCGACATGGTGATCGCCTGGCACCCGGACCGGTTGCACCGCTCCCCTATCGAACTGGAGTACTTCATTGCCCTACTCGAACGCGGCGGGACAGAGGTCCAGACCGTCCAGGCAGGCATATGGGACCTGACCACGCCGTCCGGCCGGATGGTGGCGCGCCAGCTCGGCGCGGTGGCCCGGTTCGAGTCCGAGCACAAAGGCGCGCGGATCAAGGCGGCGCGCGTCCAGCAAGCCACGGAAGGAAGGTTTCACGGCGGCGCACGGCCCTACGGATTCGAATCCGACGGCGTGACCGTGCGCCAGGACGAAGCACGAGAGATCGTGCGCATGTACGAGCAGACCGTAGCCGGGGTGTCACTGCGTCAGATCGTGACTGATCTCAATCGACGTGGTATCCCGACCGCGACGGCACGCGGGCCGTGGACCTCGCAGACCGTCCGGGACATCATCACGCGGCACCGGAATGCCGGTTGGTCGGCCCACAAGGGCGAAGTAGTCGGCAAGGCACAGTGGCCCGCCCTGGTCAGCGAGGACACCTGGCACGCGGCGAACGCCGTGGTAACCGACCAATCGCGGCGCACCGCACCGGGCAATACGCCGAAGTGGCTCGGCTCGGGGGTGTACCTGTGCGGAGTGTGCGGCAAGGCAGAGCTGCGCGTATCCGCCGCGAGCAGCAACCGCGCGAAGGTCTACCGGTGCAAGTCGCGTGAGCTGATAGGCGAACAGCACGTGAACCGCGATGCGCTGCGCTTGGACGGATTGGTGGAGGAAACCGTCGTTGCCCGTCTGGAGCGTCCGGACGCGCTGCGGAAGCTGACCACCGGACACGCTGGCAGCGGCAACGATGTGGCGGCCCTGCGGCTCGAACAGGCTGCGCTGCGGCAACGGCTGGACTCGCTGGCTGATCTGTTCGCCGCCGGGGAGATCGACGCACGCCAGTTGTCCACCGCATCGGCCACGCTGAAAGCCAAGGTGTCCGAAATCGACTCGGCCCTAGCGTCTCTGGGTATGCGGTCGCCGTTGGCCGAACTGGAGGGCCAGGACATCCGCTCAACGTGGTTCGGCAAGCAACCCGACCGCAGTGATGGGCTGAGTCTCGGCCACCGACGCGCCATCGTGGACATGCTGCTGAGCGTGACCGTGCTCCCCGCGCCGAAGGGGCGGCGCGTATCCGGCGCGTATTTCAGCCCCGAGTACATCTCGCTGGAGTGGAAGCAGTAGCCCGGAAGCCGTTGGAAGGCAGCGGATTCCGTGTCTTCATCTCACACGGGCACGACGCCTACTCGCTGCGCGAGCTTCCCGAGATCACCGGTCGTCAGGTCACGCCGTGCGGTGCGCATCATGTGCCCGACGAGTTCGCGCACCGGGGACATGGTGCGGACATGCTGGGGCGCTGCGTGTTCGGCGCGCAACAGGGCGTACAGCGATTCGCGGTAGTTCCTCTGCATGGCGTGCGCCTTGCCGATTTCCACGAAGTATTGAGCGCGCCGCCCCTCGTTCGGCAGGGCGACCGGGGACAACGTAGGTGCGAGCGCGAGCACCTGACCGGGCTCACGACGTTCCATAGCGGCGGACATCCGCCACAGCGCCACATTCGCCGGGCCGAAGGACTCGTTGCGCGCCACAGATGTATTCGGTTCGGCCTCGGCCAACCGGTCCGCTTGCTCGGCCGCTTCGGCAAGGTGCGGTTCCGGGTCGCTGCCCATCGTGGCCGCGACGATCGAACCCTGTAGGTGCAGCATCCCGTATGTCTCGATCTCGCCACCCGTTCGCACGTCGGCGGCAATCTTCTCGGCGGTGCCGACAGTGGTAGCCAGCGCGGCGGGCAGCGCACCGGGGCGCGACAGGAGTATCTGACCTTGGATGAACGCAGCTGCGGCGATCGGCGCAGCCGCCCCGACGTGGCTCGCAGCGCTTTCGGCTTCCTGGGCGGCGGTCCATGCCAGCGCGTAATAGCCCCGTGCCCGCAGTGCCGACGCGACACCGTAGGCCACGGTCCCCAGCACGTCCCAAGCCTGTTCGGCCTCGGTCTCGCGTACATGGTGGTAGGCGTCGGTCAGCATCGGCGCGAGCATCGGCCCGAGCGTGGCGTAATCGCAATCGTGGCGCAGCTTCGTAGCGGTGCGGGTGAGCGCCGCCAGCTCATCGAGCGACTGCGCCGGGCGGGTGTCGGTGATGTTGCCCCGCGACCACAGCACCGTTTCCAGTTCGGGCACCGCCGCATGAAATCCGGCGGTGGCAGGGTCGAGCTTGTCTTGCTCGTGGTCGGTCAGGTCACCCAGCGTGACCCCCAGCGCAGAGGCCAGAGCCAGCAGCGTGCGGCGCGAGTCGATGGGCCGTTCGCCGTTCTCGTACTTGGCGACCGCGCCACGGCTTAGCCCCGCCCGGTCGGCTAGCACCTGTTGCGAGATGCCCCGCCGCGCCCGGATCGCGCGGACCCGTTGCCCGATGTACCGGTCTTCGTGCTGGTCGTCGCTCACGTGCGCGCCTTCCCGTTGCTGGCCGTGAATACCCGCTCAACGGGCATTGTCCCACGGTGGGACAGAACACGCCGTGGCCGCTGACACGCTTCAAACCAGCCCCGCCGCCGGGTGATGCGAAGTCCTCGGCGGCGGGTGCCCACCAACACGCACAGTGGAAGGCGCAGGGGAATGGAAGCGCTCGCGTGGTTAGACCCGACATCACCGACGTCGGAATGGGATGAGGCCCAGATTCGGCGGTTGGCGCGGCGATTGGGCTACGTGCTGCACTGGGCCGACGCGGGCTCGGTGCTCGGTCTGGTCGAACAGGCTGAGGGGCTCGGCGTCGACGTGGTGCTGTTGCCGTCCTCGGCGCACCTGGACGCGCACACCCTGAATCGGCTGATGGGGTTTGCCGATGTCGAATGCGCTTGCCCGCGTGAGTCTTTCGCCCGCTGGTCCGTCCTCGGTGGGGTGCACCGATGATCGCGCTCGGGTGGGTGATCGTGGTCGGCCTGCCCGCCGCCGTTACGGCGCTGGCGATCTTCTGGCCTGAGCGCTGACCTCAGCGCAGAGCCTTACCCACCCACCTCCGCGCCGTGCGTTGTGGGATGCCCGTCAGCCGCTCCAAGGTGCGCCATGAACCCGTGCGCCGATGAAGAGCGACGATCACCGCGCTACATAGACGCGCGTTGTCCTCACGCCGCGCCAGGGCGACTCGGATCGCTGCCGCAAGGTCGGCGTCCATGTCACCGGTTCGGCGGTCCGGCGGCAATAGCTCGTCCAGCGCGGCGTTCTCGTCGGGGGTGAGGGTGTGTCTCATGTGACACAGTGTGCCATGTTGACGACTGTGTCAGAGTTGACACACCCTGCCGGTACTGGCACCGTGTGTCAGTAGTGACACACTCTGCCAATTCCGGAGGTTCGAATCGTGAACGCCGTGCTCATCGCAGCTACAGCCGCCGTACCGGCACTCTCCACCGCCTATGCCGGGGCGTGGTCGGGCGGTTTCGGTCCCGGATACTGGCTCGCCAAGGACGCTGAAACCCGTAGCTCCTACCGTGCTGGTATCCGCATCCGGCGCGGCTGGAAACCACTGGCCCGCCGTCTGCGAATGGTCCTGCGTGACGTGCCCGCACAGCCGGGCGGCCCCGCACAGCCGGGCAAGATCCGCTACCCCAAGTTGAAGCGGGTAAAGGCCGATGCCAACGGCGTTACGGCGGACTTCGAACTCGTTCCCACGGTCCGCGCGACGGACTTCGAGGCCAACTCCGTAGACCTGCGCGACGCATGGCGCATGGTCCGGGTAGCCGTCGAGCAGACCGAACCGAACCGCGTCACCGTGCGCGCTGTGCGCCGTGACCCGCTGCGTGTGCCGACCGTGTACGTACCGACCGGCACCGCTCCCGACCTTCGCCATTACGTGGCGGGCGTCGACTCGTTCGGACGTGATGCGCGCATCCGGCTGCACCACGGCTCGGGGCTGTGCGTCTACGGATTGCCGAACTACGGCAAGACATCACTGCTGCTCGGCTTGATCACGCACCTCGCGCCGAGTGACAGCGTGCAATTCCTGATCGCGGACGGTAAGAGCACGCTCGGCACCGATGGCGATTACATGGACGTGGCACCGCGTGCGCTCTCGGTCATTGGTGACGACGTTTACACGTTCAACCAGTGGATTCGGGAACTCGAGATCATGCGGCAAATGCGATCGGCGACCATCCGTCAAGCGCTCGGCGTCCGCAACTTCTGGGACGCCGGGCCATCACCCGAGTGGCCGTTGATCATGCCGATAATCGACGAGGCGCACACCTATTTCGAGTCGACCTCCGCGTTCGGTGATCCGGAAATGCAGCGGCGTAATGCCGTGGCGGCCGACAACGCTGCGCGCGTCGCTGGCCTCGTGCGCAAGTGTCAAGCGGTCGGCATCCTGCCCGTGCTGACGACACAGAAAGGGACAGCGGACGCGATCCCTTCGCAGATCAGCGCCAACGCTTCCGCGTCGCTGTCCTTCGCCGTGCGAACCGACGAAGCGGCGCAAGCGGCACTCGGCCCTGACATCCATCGGCATCCGGACTGCTCACCGATCCATCTCCAACATGAGGACTTCGTGGGTGTGATGACGATGCTTGCCGACCACCGGGCCGGATACACCCAGGTCCGCACGCCGTATTGCGCTGAGTCCGTCGCGGCACAGATCGCGGAAGAGACAGCGCACCTGGTCCGGCCGGAGGTGGTCCCATCGGTCACGGTCGGCATGGACCATCGGGCATTCGCAGCCGATGGAGGCGACGCCGTGATCGCGTCCTTGCTGGAAAAGTCATGACCGGCCAGCGGCACGCTGTGCGCTGTGAACAGTGCCACCGGGTACTGCGTCCGAGCGATGACGGCACCCTGTGCGGCATCTGCAAGATGCTGAGCCGCTACGGCGACGCAGACGACGAACCGGCGTACGGCACGCCGTAGAGCACACTTGAGGAGCAAGGAGGTAGGGCCGTGAAGGAACTTGAGACCGTGAAGTACGACGACACACGTCAGCGCAAGGCAGCCATGCTGCGGACGTACGGGTGGTCATACCACGACATCGCTTGCGAACTCGGCTACCCGGACGAGCTTGCCGTAGCTGTGGCCGTGCGTGAGTCGCTGCAACTGCATGAGATGCACTCGGTAGCGGAGGGCATCGCGCAAGAGGACGTCCGGCTTCATACCCTGCTCCGCGCGTGGACGCCCGCCGCGTTGTCAGGCGATAAGGATGCGGCGAACGTCGTGCTGAAAGTACACACGGCCCTGGTGAAGCTGCATGGGTTAGCACAGCCTACGAAGGTCGCGCTCAGCCGTCAGGCCGATGAGGCGTTCGCGGAGGATATCGACTCGCTGTTGCGCGATCTCTCCGTACCGACGTACATCGAACCGACCGCCGACGCTGACGAGGACTGGGCCGAATTGCCGGAGTGACCGATATGCCCTGTCTTGGGGTGTATTGTCTTCCGACCCGCACATCTGACCGGGAATTGGGCATAAACGCCCTGGTCAGGGGCATGAGGTGATTTGCACCACACAATGCCCTGCTATATGGACATAGAAACAGCCCCCGCGCCGTGACCTTGGTACGGGGGCTGTTCTTCGTGGGGCTGTTTCATGAGGCTGAGCCCCGTGGACGACTCTAACCCTCAACCCTCAACCGTAGGTCTAGCCACCGATAACGTTCACTTATCGGCTGTCAGCAACCTGTGGATAACTCCGAGAGCTGTGTCCCGTATCGGGACATGCAGCTCGATACGGGACACTTTGCCGGAACTGATGAAATTGTCAGTATCTCCGGCCGGTCACCAGAGGCAACGACTCCGGAACATGCTCACGACCAACGGCAACGGCCGCTGTTCGGTGATCCCGAGAACCCTTTCCACATCCTCATGACTGGCCCTGGTGTGCCGGAACAGGTGCCCAGCCAGCTCCCGAATTCGCGGGACCGCATATTCGATATCGCCCTCGACACGCCTGGGCAACTCGGGGCATGGGCCGAAATGCGCCCTGTCTGCGTCGGTGGCTTCCCGGAACGCCGTGCGCAGACGTGAGAGCGGCGGAGTACGTCCATATTCGAACCGGCATCTGCCATAAACGCCCCAATATGCGATCTCGGCCGCACGAGGATGCTCGTCATCGATCGTGACGATTCCATGCGTAGGCTTCGCGAAGCATTCAACGATCCGCGCCCCGGCCAGCACAGCGCCGATCGCGTGAGCCGCTTCCTCGATACAGACTCCGCCCCAGTCTCGTAAGGCCCTGGTCCGGTCCGTAGGAGCTGCGGTGGTCATCTCGTTTCCTTCTGTCGGGTTGGCATGTCGAGAACTGGTCTGCCCCGGTAGTCGGAACCGGTGGGCTGCCCGCCGACACGTTCGCGCCGGGGACGTGGGTCGCTCGGGCGATACGTCATGCCGATGACGTCGGCTATACAACGTGTGCAGCGGTACTTATGAACGTCGCCCCGGTACACCGCTGTCTCGCGGCCGCAATCCGGGCACTCGCGGATCGTTCGCCGGGCGGCACGTCCACGGTCGCCGTAGTAGTCAGAGGGCATCGCGCATCCTCCACAACGCATCGAGTTCGGCGCGGTGCTGTTCGTGCAACTCGTGCAACTGCCGTGCGTTGCGCGCCCGTGCCTGATCGAAGGACACGCTCAGCGGCGATCGTGGCTTACGGACATGGCCCATGCGTGCCGTGTGCTGCTGCCGCAGCCGCTCATACATCCCGGCTGCCACCCTGTCCATGGTGCGAAGAGCTTTCACGACATCGTCAGAGAGTTGCGAGGGGTCGCGCAGTGGACCGGGACGGCCCAGGGCCGCCGCTAACGGCCTATCGAGCGGTTCGGCGACCTCGGTTATGGAATCGAGCCACGAGCCGCTAGCGACGTCTACAGGGGCCGGTTCGGGGATCCACACTGTTCGGGCGTCGATGAGTCGGCCGATGGCGGCAATCACCTCGTTGATTTCGGAAGTCATCTCCGCGACTTGCCGCGCCCATGTCGCCGGGTGCGGTTCGTCCGACAGCATGTCCCGAACCTCGGCCAGCGACGCTCGAATCTCAGCCGACAGCTTGAACTCGGGACCGTACTCGACACTGAGGCAGCGGCGTCGGCGAGCCCTCTTGGTGTCCTGGTCGTCGGCGCTGTGGTCACGGGGACGCAGCTCCAGACGGCGCGGCACGGCGAAACCGAGCGCGGACGGCACAGCGGGCACGTCGGGCACGGCCTTGGGTGCGGGCGCCGGGTCGGCCGGACGGGTGCGGGACAGTAGACGGCGCATGATCACGCCTCCATTTCATCGAGATCGAATGGGTAATCGGGGGACCAACTGCACGTCCAAACGTGGCCGTTCACGCAGACATAAGTAGCGATGACCATGGACCGGCCGCCGTCCCATGTGGACATGACCGGTTCACAGACGCTGTCCATCCGTGTGCAGCCCGAACGTGTGCACGTCGCGCAGTAGTCGCCGTACAGCTCTGGTCCGGCGTCGCGGGCCGGGATTGTCGCTGTCATACTGATTTCCTTCTCTATCGGCGGTCCCGGAAGCGTTTGGCCTCGTTCCGGGACCGTTTTCTTATGTCCGATCGGGGCTATGCCTCGTCGTCGTCGCTGCGAGTGAGCAACCACCGCTGCCAGCGGTCCGTGTCGGACCACGAGGTGTCGGCCGGTCCGGCCGCGCCCAGGTTGCGGCTCAAGTAGCTGCCGGACTCGGGGGTTCGGCGCAGTCGAAGCGGATCGCGCAACGCGGCGATGAACTCGATTTGTTCAGCGGAGCTGCCACCGGGGATCTTGATCTTTTTCACACTCACGGACATGTCCTCTCGGGTATTGATCTGCCGCCACGACGGCGGAAGCTTGTTGGCGCAGCTCAGAGCGCCGGGGTAGGTGCTGACACAGCTCCCAACCCAGTCGCGCCACCGCGTCACCGTGTCTCTGCTCATTACCCTTGGCGCGGTGGCGCGACAGCCTAAAAAGGTGGGCTGACCTGCGATAAGGTGTTGCGCCAAGCCCCACGGCTATCGCGCCAAGCACTATGGTTGGCGCGACAGGTTGGCGCGACAGAAATATGCCCTCTACCTGCATATATATAGAAGTAACGTCTATAGTTTTGGCTGTTGCGCCACCGCGACACAGATACACAGACCGGGTTGGCGCGACAGGGTGTGAGCTGAGGTGCCCGGTCTCGATCGGAGCTGCGGTCTCGGCGCACCACGATGTTGTTTCAGGCGGAGTGATCATCGACCGGACCACTTTCCTCGGTGCTGAATGACAGGTCCGGTAGCTCCCAATGACTGGTCGCTGGAAGCGTCTTGCCGGGCTCCTCGGACTCCTCGGCCTTCTTGGTGTATTTGACATTCAGAGCTTTTGCGGCCCGTTGCAGCGTGCGTTCCTTGTGCCCCTCAGCCTTGGCGGCGGCCTTCACGACTCTGCCCGCTACCTGGTTTCCCTTGTGCTCGGAAACGAGGTACCAACGCAGCCACTCCATAGCGTCATCGAATTCGTTCGTATCGTTCGCGTCGTCATCCTCGGGACCGTGGAATGCTTCCGCGATCAAGTCACGCGACGACTTGCCCACCAAGCCGACGTATTCGAGCAGCGGCACTGTGCCGTCGTCCTCGTCGGTCGGCTCGAAGCGCTGGACAGGCTTCTTGCGAAAACGGGTAGCCTCCGCTGCCCGCGCAATGTTCGATTTCTCCGGACCGACGATCATGCATGTGTCGTCGTCAGGGTCGGCCTGCGCGAACAGCGTCATCCGCGCTTTCTTGCGTAGCTCGGCCGTGGCCCCGTACTTGTCACGTGCGTTCGCTGTGCTGACACGGTTCGTATGCGTCAGCAGCAGCACCGCCGCACCGGTCCCGGTCGCAAGTTCCTTCCACGGGTGCAGTGCTTGACGCGCTTGCTGCGGATCACGAACCGACAGTTTGGAAGACACGGTGTCCAGCCACGCGTCAATGACGATCAAGGCGGGCTTGGTCTTGTCTGCGGCATCACGGACGGTGACGAAGTCCTCCGGGAACGTCGGCGATCCACTGCCGTCCTGTTCGGTGGCGATCACATGGACGCGAGTCAGATCGACCTTTGCGACCTCCATACGGGGCAGCACCGTTGTGGCCCAATCGTCTTCGGTGGCGACGATGATCACGTCGGCCGGTTCACGCGCCGGGATGCCGAACTCGGGTGAGGGCTTCCCCGTGGTGACGTAGTACAGGAGCCAGACCCACCACAGAGACTTGCCGATGCCCTCGTCGCCCACGAGCAGCGTTACCGCCGACTTGGGTACGTGACCCGTGGCGAGCCATTCGCGTTGCTGTGAGGCGTGCAGATCGACGGCCGCCCACAACCGGGGACGTTCCTGGTCGGCCTTATCCGCCTTCTCGGCGGCGGTTACGGCCTCTATCCGTTCCTGCGTCAATGCGTGTGGGTCGCCACTGAGCGAATCCACCGCCCATTCCTTCACGTCGGCACGTGTAATTGCGAGGGACGGAAGTCGTTTGGCCACCGGCCCATCTGGGCTAATCGGTATCGTCAGGAAATCTTTCAAGGGCGACCCCTTCATGACCTTGCGCTCTGGGCAAAGCCTCGAATGGAGCCGCACCACCTTTCTTGCGAGTTCGTGGCCCAGAACGGAGTCCAGAGGCGTATCCGGGTCTATGTCGAGCGCCTCGGCCACGTGTGAACCTGTTGCAACTTCAGCCGGAGACGTCCAGCTGGCGTTGGCTTTCGATCCTGGTCCCGGTCCCGTATTGTTGACCTCAGAAACCGGTCCCACGGTGTTCGTATCGGCCCCCCGCTCGTGCCTGATCGGGGGGTCGTTCTTTGTCTTGTACACGATTCAGCCTTTTCTTTTCGTCGCTATTCCTGGTCATCTCGTGGTGTGAGGTGTCCGGATGAGGAAAAGGTCAAGCGGCCTCGATATGGATGCGGGCGGCGGAAATCGTCCGGCTCACAGTGGATGCACTGCACCCGACGTGCTCACCGATGCGGGTGTGCGGCCATCCGTCCTCGTGGTGCAGCCGCAGGATCTCGGCCACAGTGCGCGGATTGCGCCGGTTGGATGTGTCGGCGTCGCACAGCTGCACCGCCGCATCCGTCCACCGATCGGCGTGCGCAAGGTCCGCAGTCGTGCACACCTCATGCACGGCCGCTGTGCGTGCGGTCAGTTCCGTTGCGGTCTCATGCGTTTCGGTATGGACTTCGCGCACGGACAGCGTGCGCACGGCCGCTGCCGCGTGCACGGGCAATGCATCGTGGTCGTGCATGGGCGCTGCGTCCAGAACCTCACCGTGCACGGGCTGTGCATCGGCGTCGTGCATGGCGTGCACATCGGACATCAGCATGTGCGCGAGCGTTGCGCCCATGCCAAGCACCAGGACCGGGATGCACGCCACCGCAACGGTTACCGGCCACGGTGCCGCCGTGATGGATGCGGCGTGCATGAGATGGAACGCGACCTGTCCAGCGGCCCCCAGGAAGAGTGCACCGAGCGCGGAGAACTTGGTGTAGCTGCGCGTCCGGTCGGTACGCACGGTGCCGCTCAGCCACACGTGCAACGCATATGCGGCGTAGGTTTCCATGCCGATCGGCAGGGTTACGGCGGAGTTGAACGTGACCGAGTCCGCGAGTCCGGGCAGCGGCCGGACCGGACCGAACCCGGTCAGTTCACCAAGCCCGACCCATCCCGACCAGATCGCAACGAACGCGGGCAGTGCGAGCAGTAGAACGGGCCACCGGCGCGGCGTGCGGTCTTTCGTGATAGCAGTCATTTCGATTGTGTCCCTTGGTATTCGATGCTCGATACCCGGAACGACGGGGGGATCCCCCGACTCCGGGCGGGGGCGATTCACGCAGACTTGGCCAGAGCCGACGTGTCGCGGGCGGTGCCCAGCAACGTCGAAATGCGCGCGATCTGATCGGAACTGAGTGGCGGCGCGGCGGCAACCACCTTCGCGATGTACTCCACGAACGCCTCACGTGCTGCGGGCGGCGGAGTTTCGATGCTCTGTAACCGATCGGCGACCGGCGGCGCGCTGACGACGTTCAGCGCGTCCATGTCGATGCGAATGGACTTGCCGATACGGATATGGGGGAGCTCACCTTTCGCAACAAGACGGCGAACGGTTTCGTAGCTCAGACCACGCTGTGCCGCAAAGGCTTTCATGGTGACGAAGTTGGTTGGCTGAGTAGCCATGGATGAACGCTCCGTGATGCCAGATTCAAGCCCCAAGGCGTTTTGTTCACGTTCGCGTTCATGTTCATAGGTCCGGGGCATTTGGACCGAGACCAACGTTACCAACAGACAACGACTTTGGACAACGGCAACCTAGTTACCCGGAAGCTAAATGTGTCTTTTCTCCAGTACCGTATTGCCCGCACCGGTTCCGCCGACCACCAGGAAGGCGAGTCTGGCCCGGATGATCTGCTCCAGTAGGAGTTTCGCGTCGGCGGGTACGGCACCGGCCGCAGCGAGCGCATCAAGTCCCTGGGTCGCCGGACGCAGCACGCGTAGCGACAGGCAGGTGCCGCCGTGCGCCACCGGCGCCAAGACCGCGTGCAGCCGGACTCCGAACGAATCCCCCAGTGCCGCTTCCCTTCCAGACAACCTGCCGTCCACCCAAGGCTGTGCATCGTCGAGCCGCCGTCCGGCCGATAGCGCCAACCGCTGTGCCAGCCGACGCACCGCCGCCTCATCCGGGAAGACGACCGAGGTGCGTTCCAGTCCACGGCCACGGTCGATCCACACCGCATCCGGCGCGGTCACCAGCACATCGGCGACCCGAGGGTCGTGCAGCAGCGGCTCCAACAGCCCCGCTCCGGTCATCTCGGTCTGCAACAACCGCAATGCCCGCAGCAGATCGGTATCCCCGAGTACGCCACCGGCCTCGGCTCGGATGGCCGCCGCCACCTGCGCCGGATCCGGAGCCCCCGAAGCACCGGACAGCCGCTCCCGCACCCGGTCCAACAACTCCGACGTCACCAACGCACTCACCGCGAACCCCTCCCTACCGAAGCGGCAAGGACCCGCCGCAACATCCAGCGCACCGCCCACACACTCGGAACCGCAGATCGCCCACTGCGGACAGTTCCAGACATGCCAATCCGACACTGCTGCGGCAATTCATCTCGACCACGGCGAGCTGGAATCCCGTGCACCGCCGCGGCTACAGCACGGACTCGAACCGGCGGCTCGAACACCAACGCACTCATCGCAACCCCTGCCCGGCCGGAGCGCCGAGCACCCCGAGCACGGCGTCCGCGGCGTCGCGGAGGGGCCCGCGGCGCAAAGTGAGCCCGCCGCGTTCCAGGCGGGCGGCCAGTCCGGGTTGGGCTCGGACGGCGGCTAGGAGAGGGAGGTCGAGGACTTCGGCGACCTCGGGGCCGCGGAGTCCGCCGGGTGCTGGGCCGCGGACTATCAAGCCCTGGTTGGGATTTCGTCGAGCGATATGGGCGGCGACCGATTCGGCGGCGGCGAGGGCGCGTAGGCGGGCTGGGACGACCAGGACGACGAGGTCGGCCGCGTCGAGTATTTGGTCCGCGTGTGGGCCGCGTTCGCCCGAGATGTCGCATATCACCAAATCGCCTGCGGCACGGCCCGCTTCGATGACGGCGTGGATGGCAGCGGGGCCGATTTCGGCGGGCAAGCGTCCGGCACCGCCGCGGCCGCAGGACAGTACCGCAAGTCCCGGCGCGGCTGCCGGTAGTGCGCTGTGCAGTGCGGCGGCGGAGACCCGACCGTCCTCGATCACCAGATCCGGCCAGCGCAGTCCGGCCGCGGTTTCGATGCCGAGCAGCAGGTCGAGGCCGCCGCCGAGGGGCGCGCCGTCGACGAGCACGGTGTCGCGGCGGAACCGCTCTGCGGCGGATCGCAGTCCGGTCGCCGCGGCCAATATGGAGGCGCCCGCACCGCCGCTGGCACCCGCGATCGCGACGACAACACCGTCGCCCATGCGATATTCACCGTGCTCAGCAAACTTCTCGATAAGTCCGACCGCGGCACCTGGCAGCGCGATGACGCGCTCGGCACCGACGGCCGCGGCGGCCTGCCAATCGGTCAATCCGGGTTCCCCATCGGTCACCAGTACGATGCCGATCCGCCGGAGATAACCGGCGCGGGCACAGCTCTCGGCCGCCAGGGTGTCGAGGATCACCAGGGGTGCGGACACCCAGGCGTGCCGACCGACAGAGAGCGCGCGCTCGTCGAGCTCGCGCTCTGCGGCCGCCGCGACCCGGCGAACCTCATCGCGCAGCCGGATGTCCTGGATGAGCACCAGCGCGGGCGGCGGTGTGAGTGCCGGGGCGGCTTCGAGATTCATGCAGGTCAGCGTGCTCGAAGACGAAGCCGGGCAGAAGATGCAATATGCCGAATGTGGATAACTCGGGGGGTGGGGATAAATCCGGAGGGCCGAATCCGGAGGAACAACCTTGCCTGAAATAGAGGACGGCCCCAGCCGGGGGGGGAGGAGGCTGGGGCCGTCGGGTTCAGCCCCGGGGGGTCGGGCTGAACGCGCCTGGACTATGTCCAGGTGCCAGCAATACTACACCCAAGCCGGGGCCACAACGCAAGTCTGTCGTCGGAGAACTTTGTGGCTACCACCGGCCCGGCGTCTGCGGGGCAAACCCGCCGAACGGCCCGGACGCCCGACCCGTCGGACACCGTCGCCGCGGCATGCATATTCTGAACGAGTGACGGCCGATGGCGATCAAACAGAGCTCGAGGACCGGACGGCACGGGACGCGACGACAACGAAGCGACCCAACGCCGGGGGCGAGCGCGTGGCCGCCTTCTTCGATCTCGACAAGACGGTGATCGCGAAATCGAGTACCTACGTGTTCAGTAAGCCCTTCTACGCACAGGGCCTGCTGAACCGGCGCGCGGTACTGGAGAGCAGTTACGCCCACTTCCTGTTCATGCTCTCGGGCGCCGACCACGATCAGATGGAGCGCATGCGCGCCAATCTGACCAATATGGTCGCGGGCTGGGATGTCGAACAGGTGAAATCCATTGTGGCCGAGACACTTCACGAACTCGTCGACCCGCTGATCTATGCCGAGGCCGCGGATCTCATTGCCGACCACAAGATCCGGGGACACGATGTGGTGATCGTCTCGGCCTCGGGCGAGGAGATCGTCGGCCCGATCGCCGAGGTGTTGGGCGCCTCACATACCGCGGCAACCCGAATGGTGGTCGAGGACGGTCGATACACCGGTGAGGTCGAATTCTATTGCTACGGCGCGGGTAAGGTGACCGCGATCGAAAAGCTCGCCGCCGCTGAGGGTTACGACCTCGCGCGGTGTTATGCCTACTCCGATTCCGTGACCGATCTACCGATGCTGAGCGCGGTGGGGCATCCGACGGCGGTGAACCCGGATCGCAATCTGCGTCGCGAAGCGGTGGCCAAGGGCTGGCCGATTCTCACCTTCTCCAACCCGGTCTCGCTGTGGGCGCGGTTCCAGAGTCCGTCGTCGACCACCCTTGCCGCGACGGCGGCGGTCGGGCTGAGTGCGGTGCTCGCCGGGGCGATCAGCTACCGGCTGCTGCGCCGGCGCCGCTGAGCCATAGCTGGCGAGCTCGGGCCGCGCGGCCGGGCTGTTGGGGCGCGCCGCGGACGGCTTGCTGCCATAACACAGAGGCCGCCGCGACCAGGGATTTAACCACGAAACGCCAGCAGACATGCAGCTTATTGAATGTTTTTCCAAGCCTTGATGTGGGCGCGGTCACAGTGTAGAAATGTAACTACGGAAGGACGGAAGGCCTGAGCGGAGCCGGAAGAGAAGGTTCAGCTCCCCGACCCACCCTTCCCAGCACGGGCACCAGGCACCCACGCGGAGCGCGCCGCGACAAGGGCAAAAGCGTTGTGGGCCTGCGAGATCCGGGTTTTCGACGGCGAAGGCCTCGCACAGGTTGCGGGGATGAACCGCCGGAGTTCGGATAATCGCCGAGGCCGCAGAACACAACCCACCCAGCACGCTTGGTAACCGGGTATCCGTGCTAGCGGGCGGTGAGGTCGTCAACGACAACGCCGCCCGCTTTGATGTGTGTGGACCCCTATCCGGATGCCGAGTCGGCGATCGATGTCGCCTCCCGCGCACCGTCTTCGAAGGCGCCGCAGCACAGGATCACCCAGCCGCCCACCGCATCCGGAGCACCCGAGCCGAATCCGGCCGCCGAATCCAGATACTGCTGACGCCGCCGCAACCAGAACACCTCCGGCACGCCGAGGCTGTGCGGGTCCAGCCCACTGGACGCGGCCACCAGTCGCGAGGCCGCCCGCGCCACGATGCCGTCGGCCGTACCGAACGGCCGCAAGGTCAGTAGCTCGCCGTGCACGACCGCCGCGATGACCGGCGCGGGTGCCTTCGATCCGAGCACCGTCTGCACCAGCAGGTCGAGCCGTTCGGCCACACCGCCGTCACCGCGCGGGCGCCCGAGCAGCTCCTCGTCGGTGACCAGATCGGCCGCGGCCAGCAGATGTAGCCTGGCCAGCGCCTGCAGCGGCGCGCGCTGCCAGGTGCCGACCAGATTCCGCAGCGCGTCGCCGTCGAGCGCCTGCCCGACCCGCAGCGAGCCGGCCAGGATCGGATCCGCGACCCGGCCGTCGGCGGGCAGTTCGGTACTGCCGCCCTCGATGGCGGCGGATGAGCGCGCGGCACGCACCGCCGCCTCGGCGGCCGTGGTCGGCCAGCCCCGCCGGTTCGCCTTGTGCCGATGCACCGCGGCAAGCGCGTCACGCGCCTTATCGGCGGCTTCGCGCACACCTGGCAGATCGACGAGGGGCTGTAGCGGATCGGTCACCGAGACATTCTGCAGCGCCTGCGGCGCTGCGTGTTCGCGACCCCCTCCTGTCTCGCCTCCGACCCGTTCGAGCGACCTGCAAGCAGTCGCTAACGGCGCTCCTGGTCAGCCTGCCAGCAGGTCCCGTCCGGGAATGGCGTCGAGCAGGCGGCGGGTGTACTCCTCTGTGGGGTTCTGGAAGACTTCGTCGGTGGTGGCCGCTTCCACGATCCTGCCGGTCTGCATGACCAGGACGTCGTCGGCGATCTGCCGGACCACGGCCAAGTCATGGGTGATGAACAGATACGACAGACCCAGCTCTGCTTGTAAGTCGTTGAGCAGCTTGAGGATCTGTGCCTGGACGAGGACATCGAGTGCGGACACCGCCTCGTCGCACACCACGACCTCAGGGGAGAGCGCGAGCGCACGGGCCACCGCGACGCGCTGACGCTGGCCACCCGAGAGTTCATTGGGGTAGCGGCGCATTACCGAGGACGGCAGCGACACCTTGTCCAACAGGTCGCGCACCGTCGCCTCACGTTCCTTGGCGGTGCCGATCTTATGCGTGCGCAGCGGCTCCTCGATGGTGCGGTAGATCGAGTACATCGGATCCAGCGAACCGTAAGGGTCCTGGAAGATCGGCTGCACCCGCCGACGAAAAGCGAACGCGCCCTTCCGATCCAGCTTCGCCACGTCGTGGCCGTCGAAGGTCACCGAGCCCGATGTCGGTTCGAGCAGACCCAGAACCATCTGTGCCACAGTTGATTTGCCCGAGCCGGACTCGCCGACAATGGCCGTTGTCGTGCCGCGCTTCAGACAGAACGACACATCGTCGACAGCGACGAAATCCGTCGACTTCCAGGGCGTACTACCCCGAATCTTGAACGCTTTGGTCAGATTCTGCGACACCACCACGTCGTCGGACACCGCCGCGATTTCGCTATCGGCGGCCGCGACCTCCTCGGCGACCTGCACGGCCTGCTTGCGCACCTCGATACGTTCACGCACCGAGGACAGCCGCTGCGAGGCGAGCGAGGGCGCGGAATTCACCAGCTTCTTGGTGTACAGATGCTGCGGTTCGCGCAGAATCCGCAGTGCCGGACCGGATTCCACCACCTTGCCGCGATACATCACCACCAGGTGCTCGGCGCGCTCGGCGGCCAAGCCGAGATCGTGGGTGATGAGCAGGACCGCGGTGCCGAGTTCGCTGGTCAGTCCGTCGAGATGGTCGAGGATCTGCCGCTGCACCGTCACGTCGAGGGCCGAGGTCGGCTCGTCGGCGATCAGCAGTTTGGGACGGCAGGCCAATCCGATGGCGATGAGCGCGCGCTGGCGCATACCGCCGGAGAACTCGTGCGGGTACTGGTTCACCCGGCGCGCCGCGTCTGACATCCCGGCTTCCTCGAGCAGTTCGATGGCGCGCTGCTTCGCCGCCTTGCCCTTGGCAATGCCATTGGCCTCCAAGGTCTCTCGGATCTGGAACCCGATCTTCCACACCGGATTCAGATTCGACATCGGATCCTGCGGCACCAATCCGATCCCGCTGCCGCGGACCGCGACGACCTCCCTCTTCGACGCCTTCGCCAGATCCTTGCCGTCGAACCTGATCGAGCCGGAGGTGACCTGCCCGGTGCCGGGCAGCAGGTCGATAATGCTGTGCGCCGTCGTGGATTTTCCGGATCCGGATTCGCCGACAATGGCGACGGTCTGGCCCGGATAAACCGTCAGACTGACGTCACGAACCGCCGGAATCTTCTTGCCCTCGGAGGAGAAGCAGACATTGAGATCCTCGATCTCGAGCAATGGTTTATCGGACATCGCTGCGGTCACCTCTTCCTCGCCTTCGGATCGAGCGCATCCCGCAGCGCGTCCCCGAGCAGGATGAAGCTCAGCACGGTGAGCGCCAAAGCCGTTGCGGGATAGAACAAAATCGGCGATCCGCCGCGCAGCTCGTGCTGATTGGTATTGATATCCGAGCCCCAGGACACGATTGTGCGCGGCAGGCCGACGCCGAGGTAGGACAGTGTCGCCTCGGTGACGATGAACGCACCGAGCCAGATCGTCGTCACCACGATCAGCGGTCCGGCCGCATTCGGCAGCACATGACGCAGCAGCGTGCGTATTCGCGACACACCCAATGCCTTTGCCGCCGTGACATATTCGCTGTTCTTCGCCTCGATCACCGCACTGCGCGCGATACGTGCAGCCTGTGGCCAGGTGAACGCGGCCAGGATCAAGATGACCGTCCAGATCGTGCGCGAATCGAGCAGCTGCATGATGACGATCGCGGCCAGCATCAGCGGAATCGCATAGAAGATCTCCGCGATGCGTGATACCACCGAATCGAGCAGACCGCCGTAGAACCCCGCGAGGGCTCCGAGCGTGCCGCCGACGAGCAGGAATACCGTGGTGGCACCCAACCCGGCCATTACCGAAGCCCGTGCGCCGTAAACGGTTCGGGTGTATACATCACAGCCCTGCTTATCGAAACCGAACGGGTGTCCGGGCCCGCGCGGATCCATGCTGAAATCGCCATTGCAATAGCGCGGATCCTGATCGGAGAACAGACCGGGCCACAGCACCACGATGGCGATGAACACGATCAGCACCGCGGCCACGATGAAGATCGGATTGCGGCGCAACTGTCGCCACGCGTCCTGCCAGATGCTGGTCGGCGAACCGGTATCGACGACCTGATCGGTGGCGAGCACCTCGACTTCATCGGGTGGCGCGACGAAATGCCGCTGCCAGTCCCGAGCCTTCTTCTCGAGCTCAGGCATATCGGATCCTCGGGTCGAGCGCGGCATAGAGCAGATCGATGATCAGATTCGAGATCAGGAAGATCACGATGAGCACGGTCACGAATGAGACCACCGTCGGCGGTTCACCGCGGGTAATCGCCTGGTACAGCGTCCCACCCACGCCCGGAATGTTGAAGATGCCCTCGGTGACGACCGCGCCGCCGATCAGCGCACCGAGATCGGCGCCGAGGAAGGTGATCACCGGAATCATCGAATTACGCAGAATGTGCACGGTGACCACACGTGGGCGACTGAGCCCTTTCGCGGTCGCGGTGCGGACGTAATCGGCGGACATGTTCTCCGCCACCGAGTTTCGGGTCAGCCGCAGCACATACGCGAACGACAGCGAACCGAGCACGAATGCGGGCACGAGCAGTTCACCGATGCTGGCCTTACCGGTGACGGTCACCGGCGCGATACCCCACTTCACACCCAGTACGAACTGGGCCAGGAAGCCGATCACGAAGATCGGCACCGCGATGATGATCAGGCTGACCACCAGTAGCGTCGAGTCGAACAGTTTGCCTTTGCGTAGTCCTGCGATCAGCCCGAAGACAACGCCGAAGATGCCCTCGATGAGCACCGCCATCAACGCCAATTTGATGGTGATCGGGAATGCGCGGGCGAGTTCGTCGCGCACCGGGCGGCCGGAGAAGGCCGTCCCGAAGTCGAGGGTGAAAATGCCCTTCAGATACAGCAGATACTGCACGATGAACGGGCGATCCAGGTGATAGCGCGCACGCAATTGGGCCTCGACGGCAGGCGTCATCGGCTTGTCACCGGCCAGCGCGTGGATCGGATCGCCCGGAACTAAGAAGACCAGTGCATAGATGAGCAGCGTCGCCCCGAGGAAGACGGGGATCATTTGGAGCAGACGCCGCACGACATACCAGGCCATTTCATCTCCTGGGTGAGCGGCGCGGCCGTACCGTCAGAATGTGCGGCACGACCGCGCCGAGCGGCTACTTCTCGATGTTTTCGAAGTCGAACAGACCATTCCAGGCCAGGTCGGCCTTCTTCACCTTGTCCGAACGTCCCGCCGCGGCAAGATAATCGATCACCGGGATATCGGCCATATCCTTGATCAGCAACGCCTGCGCCTGGGCCACGATCTTGTACGACTCTTCCAGCGTCGGCGCGGCCAGCGCAGCGTCGAGCAGGTGGTCGAATTCGGGGCTCTTGTAGTCGACGTTATTGGTCTCGGAGTAGCTGTAGTACTGCGAGGTGAGGAACTGCAGCATGGTCGGGTAGTCGCCCTGCCAGCCGTAGCGGAACGCCTTGCCGATCGTCTTCTGGTTCACCAGATCTCGGATGTTCTTGAATGTCGGATACGGCGCGCCGACCGCATCGATGCCGAGGGTGTTCTTGATGCTGTTGGCCACGGCCTCGACCCATGCCTGATGGCCGCCATCGGAGTTGTAGGCGATCTCGTACCGACCCGACCACGGCGAAATGGCATCGGCCTGCGCCCAAACCTTCTTGGCCTCTTCGGGGTTGTACTTCAACACCTCCGAGCCGGGCAGGTTGCCGTTGAATCCGGGCAGAGTACTCGAGGTGAAGTCGCGTGCCGGAATCTTGGTGCCGTTGAAGATGGTGTCGCAGATTTGCTGCCGGTTGATCGCCATCGAGAGGGCCCGTCGACGCAACAGTCCTTCCTCACCGCCGAAGTGCGGGACATTGGCCTGGACGCCGATGTGCTGGTTTTGCGCGGACGGATCGAGGATCGCGCGATCGCCGAGGTCCTTCTTGTACGAAGTCAGCGCGCTGTCCGGAATCGTGTCGAGGGTGTCGAGGTTGCCCGCCTGCAGATCCGAGTACGCGGTATCGAACGACTGGTACATGACGAAGCGCAGACCCTTGTTCTTGGGCGCACGTCCGCCCTTGTAGTCCGGGTTGGGCGTCAGGTCGATCTTGACGTTGTGCTCCCAGGTCTGGAACTTGTACGGGCCATTGCCGATCGGGTTCTCACCGAAGGCCTTCATATCCTTGAATGCGGCATCGGGCAGCGGATAGAACGGTGCGTAGCCGAGTTCGGTCTCGAAGTCGATGGACGGCGACTTCAACTCGACGGTGAAGGTTCGGTCGTCGACCACCTTCAGACCCGACATCGTTTGTGCCGTGGGCTTTTCCGACGAAACCTCGTCGAATCCGACGATCGGGGTGAACGCGTAACTCTGCAGCTGACCATTGGTGCCGAGGGCGCCGTAGTTCCAGGCGTCGACGAACGACTTCGCGGTCACCGTGGTGCCGTCGGTGAACTTCCAGTCCGGCTTGATGGTGATCGTGTAGGTCTTGCGGTCGTTCGTCTTGATGGACTCGGCCATCTCGTCGTGCGCAACGCCTTTGCCGTCGTAGTACTTCAGACCCGCGAACAGCCGGTCCACGACGCGGCCGCCCATATTCTCGTTGGTATTGGTCGGCACCAACGGATTCTGCGGTTCACCCCCGTTGGTGGTGACGATGTCGGCGTCGGCACTATCGCTCGACGAACATGCGGACAGTCCCAGGCTTGTGGCCAGCAGGACTGCCGCGGTCAACGCTGTAGCTCTGTTGAATCTCAACGCGTTCTCCCGATTTCGAGACAGGCGAAGGGGATCCGCGACGACGCATGGGTATCTGCCCAGCGCGCCTCGACTCGATCCGCCTTGGAATGCCTGGGACGTTAGCCATTCGAAGCAGCCTTGTCACCGGATTGACAGAGGTTCGTTCCACTTGTTACCAATCCGGCAACATCGTCGAAACGCGTTAAACATTAAGGAGAAGACGGGCATCCGCCGGAAGTATGCCTCCGTTGGGGCTTCCGGTGTCCGGAGCTGGTTGGTCTATGACGATAGCGACCGAAGGCCCGGTTTGTCAGCGGATCGCGCAGGATACCCGCCGAGGTGACGCGATGGAAACCCATTGGACACAGCAGGCGCGGGCTGGATCACAGTTGGTTACTGTCGAAATCGACTGCGACTGCCAGCACCACGGGGCTACGTGAGGAAGAGACGAGATGACCGAAACCACCGACCACCGGGACTCGTACCCGCCGACCGCGGCATTCGCCGCGGCGGCGAATGCCGACGCGTCGTTGTACCAGCGGGCCGTGGCGGATCGCGACGCGTTCTGGGCCGAACAGGCCCAGCGGCTGCACTGGGAGCAGCCGTGGACGCAGGTGCTCGACTGGAATGACCCGCCCGTCGCGAAGTGGTTCGTCGACGGAAAGCTCAATGTCGCCTACAACTGTGTGGACCGCCATGTGCTCGACGGGCACGGCGATCAGGTCGCCATCCATTGGGAAGGCGAACCGGGCGACTCCCGCGACATCACCTACGCCGAACTCCTCGCCGAAGTTTCCCGCGCCGCAAACTATCTGACCGAACTCGGACTCGAAGCGGGCGATCGGGTAGCCATCTACATGCCGATGGTTCCCGAAGCGATCGTGTCGATGCTGGCCTGCGCCCGACTCGGGCTGACGCATTCGGTGGTATTCGCGGGCTTCTCACCGACCGCGCTGCGCCAGCGCGTCGACGATGCGAGCGCCCGGCTGATCATCACCACCGACGGTCAGTGGCGTCGCGGTAAGGCCGCACCGCTCAAGGAGGCTGTCGACGAGGCGCTCTACGCCAACGGCGATGTGCCGCACTCTGTGGAACACGTACTGGTGGTGCGCCGCACCGATATCGAGGTGCCGTGGACCGAGGGCCGCGACCTGTGGTGGCACGAGACCGTCGCGCAGGCCTCCCCCGAACACCGGGCGCAGGCCTTCGATGCCGAGCATCCGCTGTTCATCCTCTACACCTCCGGTACCACCGGTAAGCCCAAGGGCATCCTGCACACCAGCGGCGGATATCTCACCCAGGCGTCCTACACCCACCACAATGTCTTCGACCACAAGGCCGGACAGGACATCTACTGGTGCACCGCCGATATCGGCTGGGTCACCGGGCACACCTACATCGTCTATGGACCGCTGTCGAACCGAACCACCCAGGTCGTATACGAGGGCACACCGAACTTCCCGGATGAGCACCGGCACTGGAATATCATCGAAAAGTACGGCGTCACAATCTATTACACGGCACCGACGTTGGTACGCACATTCATGAAGTGGGGTAGGGAGATTCCCGCGGCCCACGATCTGTCCAGCATCCGGGTGCTCGGCAGCGTCGGCGAACCGATCAATCCGGAGGCCTGGCGCTGGTACCGCGAGGTGATCGGTGCGAACTCCGCGCCCATCGTGGACACCTGGTGGCAGACCGAGACGGGGTCGATCATGATCTCCCCGCTGCCGGGCGTCACCGCCGCCAAGCCCGGCGCCGCGATGACAGCGCTGCCCGGTATTTCGGCGAAGGTCGTCGACGAAGAGGGCAAGGCGGTCGAGCTCGGCGAGACCGAGGCCAACGGTTATCTGGTGCTCGATCAGCCGTGGCCATCGATGCTGCGCGGCATCTGGGGCGATATGGACCGCTACCGGGCCACCTACTGGGAGCGCTATGCCGAACAGGGCTGGTACTTCGCCGGTGACGGCGCCAAGCTCGATGCCGACGGCGACCTATGGGTGCTCGGCCGGGTCGACGATGTGATGAATGTGTCGGGCCACCGCATCTCCACCGCCGAGGTCGAATCCGCGCTGGTCGGTCACTCCGGGGTGGCCGAGGCTGCCGTGGTGGGCGCCAGCGATGCGACCACCGGACAGGGCATCGTCGCGTTCGTGATCCTGACGGCCGAGGCCAAGGACACCGGCGATACGCTGATCGACGAACTGAAGGCGGAGGTGTCGCGGGAGATCAGCCCGATCGCCCGGCCGCGCGAGATCCACGTGGTGCCCGAACTGCCCAAGACCCGCAGCGGCAAGATCATGCGTCGACTGCTGCGCGATGTCGCCGAGGGCCGCGAATTGGGCGACACCTCGACACTGGTCGATCCCAATGTTTTCGAGGCGATCCGGGCCAGCCGCGCCTGAGTCGGCACACCGAAACGGCACATCGTAGGGTCGGTGGCGGAATTCGTCACCGACCCTATCCATTAGGATTGCTTAAGGTGTGCCGGGAAGTCTGGTCGGCGTGCGGTCGTGTACCTGAAAGCCGGATCGGTGGGATTGCGCGTCCGCGGTCCAGCCCACCCCGGCGGAAGGTTTCCCGTGATCACCCAAGTGCGCTCGGAGCTGACGCGCTATCTACGCACCGAAACCGTTGGCGGTGCAATACTTCTTATCGCCGCCGCGGCCGCATTGCTGTGGGTGAACTCGCCATGGCGCGAGAGCTACTTCACCGTCACCCAGTACGTCCTGCCGATCAACGCGCTGCATCTGGATCTCACCGTCGCGGACTGGACCGAGGACGGTCTGCTCGCGATCTTTTTCTTCGTCGCCGGATTAGAGCTCAAACGCGAGCTGGTGGTCGGCGAACTCGCCGATCCCAAGCGGGCCGTGCTGCCGATCATCGCGGCGGTCGGCGGGGTGGTCACACCGGCGCTGATCGCATTCGCGGTCGGATTCGGCATCGACGGGATGGACCGAGGCTGGGCGATTCCGGTGGCGACCGATATCGCGTTCGCGCTGGCCGTGCTGGCCATGACCGGATCCCGGATCCCGGCCAGCGCGCGGGTCTTCCTGCTGAGCCTCGCGGTGGTCGACGATCTGCTCGCCATCATCCTGATCGCGGTACTGTTCACCACGACGTTGTCGGCGCTGTGGCTGCTGGCCGCGGCGGCCGGCTTCGCGACGTGGGCGCTGGCCCAGCACAAGCGGATATCCACACCGCTGCTGTATGTGCCGCTGGCGCTGGTCTCCTGGTACGCCCTGCACGAGGCGGGCATACATCCGACGCTGGCCGGTGTCGCGCTCGGTCTGCTCACCAGGGTGCGCCAGGATCCCGGCGAGACCCAGGCCCCGGCAACGCGGCTCGAGCATATGATCCAGCCGATCTCGGCCGGACTCTGTGTGCCACTGTTCGCCTTGTTCGCCTCCGGAGTTCCCTTGGACGGCAAGGTTTTCCAGCACCTGTTCAGTGACAGACTGCCGCTGGCCATAATTCTCGGGTTACTGCTCGGCAAGACCGCCGGTATCTTCGGAATCAGCTGGGTGGCAATCCGATTGGGCATTGCGAAGCGTCCGGCCAGCCTCGGCTACCGAGACATGTTCGCCCTCTCGGTGCTCGGCGCGATCGGCTTCACCGTTAGCCTTCTGGTGGCAGAACTCGCGCTGACCGACGTCGGTGACGGCTCGGCCGTCGAATTGGCCAAAGCCGCGGTGTTGGTGACGTCAATGACGGCGTCGCTCGCGGGTTCGGCGCTACTGTTGCGGCGTGGGCGTGTCCACCAGGCGCGGCGGGATGCGCGTGCGATAGAACGAGAGACTGAGGCGGAAGCAGTGCCGGGACAGGGAGAAGGGTCGACCAAGTGAGTTTCGCCCAAGATAGGAATGGGACGCAGCGCGGTAACGGGGATGAGTCGCGTCGCGACCACACTGTCACCTCGATTCCCCTCTCGGACGCCAATCCCGCGGGGTCGGCGAGTTTCGGCGCCCTCGTCCGCGATGCCACCGAGCAGATGTCCACGCTGGTGCGCGCCGAGGTAGAGCTGGCCAAGGCCGAGGTAACCGGGGAGATCAAGAAGGGGCTGCAGGGCAGCGTCTACTTCATCCTCGCGCTGACCGTGCTGTTGTTCAGCACCTTCTTCTTTTTCTTCTTCCTGGGCGAGTTGCTCGATGTCTGGCTGGCGCGCTGGGCGGCCTTCCTGATCGTTTTCCTGCTGATGATCGTCGCGACGGCGGTCCTGGCCCTGCTCGGCTATCTGCGGGTCAAGAAGCTGCGGGCGCCGGAGAAGACGATCGATTCGCTCAAGCAGGCGCGCACGGTGCTGCCGAGCGGATTCGGCTCGCACGAGGAGCACCTCACGCTCGCGGAGCCGACACGGTCGAAGTCACTCGAGTAGCCGCCGGGCGGCGCGGCAGCGTCGACTAGGCGGTGGGCCGGACCCCTACTAGGCTCGGTCGGCGTGTCGTCGAACTCATTTCCCGATCCGTCCAGCGTCCGTTACGACGGGCCGTGGACGCATCGGGATGTGCACGCGAACGGCATACGCTTCCATGTCGTCGAGGCCGCGCCGGAGCGCCCGGACGCACCGCTGGTCGTCCTGCTGCACGGATTCGCGGACCTCTGGTGGTCCTGGCGGCATCAGCTGACCGGACTCGCCGAACTCGGCTATCGCGCGGTCGCGGTGGATCTGCGCGGCTACGGCGACAGCGATAAACCGCCGCGCGGCTATGACGGTTGGACGCTGGCCGGTGATATCGCCGGACTCATCCGCGCCATGGGCTACTCCGAGGCCACGCTGGTCGGACATGCCGATGGCGGACTGGTGTGCTGGACGACCGCGGTGCTGCATCCCCGACTGGTGCGCTCGATCGCACTGGTGAGCTCCCCGCATCCGGCCGCGCTCAAGAGCGCGGTGCTGCGCGACCGGCGCCAGCGACGCACCTGGCTGCCGAACTTCCTGCGCTATCAGCTGCCGCGCTACGGCGAACATCTGCTGACCACCGGCGACGGCTTCGAGGTCGAGCGGCTGCTGCGCCAGCGGGTTAGCCGGACCTGGTCAGGCACCGCCGAATTCATCGAGACGGCCGATCGGATGCGCTCGGCCATCCAGATTCCCGGTGCGGCGCACTGTGCGCTGGAATATCAGCGTTGGGCCTTCCGCAGTCAGTGGCGGCCGGACGGTCGGCGGTTCATGGCCACCATGCGGGTGCCGATCCGCATTCCGGTGCTCGCCATGCGCGGTGAACTCGACGGCTACATCCTGCCTGCCACCTTCCAGCGCGGCCGCCGGTTATCACCGCAGCGGCGACAGGTCGTGATTCCGGGCGCGGGTCACTTTGCGCACCAAGAGAACCCGGATGCGGTCACGATGGAGTTGGCCAAGCTGCTCGGATAGTCGGGACCGATTCTCGCCTGGCCAACTTGTCGAACGGCAGGTTGGCGGCACGCTTAGCGTTGCATCCGGCCGGGGGACCGGCGCGCGTAGCCAGTCGCCCCTCAGCCGGTCTCAGCTCAGTACGCAGGCTCCGGTCTGGATCTGCGTATACGAGCCTGGCGCGGCCTCCAATTGCGCACGCACCTCGTTCAGCGTCAGCACGTAACCGGTGTCATCGTCGGTGACCGCCGCACCGAAAACCACACCGAGCACCTGCCCCTCCGTATCCACCAGCGGCCCACCGGAGTTACCGGCTCGCACCAAACCGCGGACGGTGTAGACCTCGCGCTCGACCGTGCCGTTGCGGTAGATAGTCGGCCCGGTCAGATCCAACGTCTCGCGCACGCGAGCCGCGCTGGCCGTGTACGGTCCACCGCCCGGGTAGCCGAGCACGATGGCACTGTCGCCGGAGTGCGCGGCCGAGGGCGCCTGCGGGACGATCGGGGCGGTGAGGCCGGGCACCGCGAGCACCGCGACGTCCTTGGATGGATCGAACAGCACCACCGTCGCCTCGAGCGGACCGCGCGCGGTATCCACGCTGACGCTCGTGGTACCCGCGACCACATGCGCATTGGTCATCACGCGTTCGGGTGCGATCACGAAGCCGGAGCCCTCCAGTGCCCGCTGGCAGCTGGGCGCGACACCGCGGATACGCAGCACACTCTGCTGCAGCGATGCCGCGACCGGACTGGCGAGCACGCTGGGATCGGGCGGTTCGACGGCCGCGATCGGCGCCCGCCCGAACGGTCCGATGACATCCGGCAGCCCGGAGGTGTTGAGCAGTTTGGAGAATTCGTTCGGCAGCCGCCGCAGCCAATTCGGCGAGACATCGTTGACGTCGGCGAGCACCTTCGAACCATTGATGGCCGCGGCGATGGCGGGCTGGGAAGAGGTAGCCAGCGGCAACGCCAGCAGCCACGCGGTGACCAGCACCGCGACCGCCTGCAGCACCGCGCCGACAGCACTGTCCACACTGCGGGTGAACGGATGCCGCATACCGCCGCGCGCGGCCCGGCCGAGCACCATGCCCGCGACCTCACCCACGATGACCAGCAGCACGATCAACAGCACGCCGGTGAGCACCCGCGGTCTGCCCTCGTCGACGTGGACCAGAATGTGCGGCGCGATGAGAATGCCCGCGACCGCGCCGAGTACGACGCCGAGGAAGGCCAGCGCGGAAGCTACCGCGCCCTGTCGCCACCCGGAGGAGGCGGCAAGCAGCGCGAGCAGCACTACCGCGATATCGAGCCAAGCCGATGAACTCATAACGTCATCCCTACGGCCGCCAGCGCGGACTCTAGATCGCGAACATCGCTGTGGTCCCAGTCCCGTTCCCACCCGGCGGATTTGCAGATGCCCGCCAGAATGCCGCCGGTCAGTCCCCACACCAGCATTCCGTCCACCTGGAATGCCGGACTCTGATAGCCGAGGCTGCCGCGCACCATGAAGCGATTCGCCGGGTCCAGCAGATCGGCGAGCGGCACTCGCACAACACGTTCGGTCTCGGTGTGATTGACCACGCGAACCGTCCTCGGGGTGTGCCAATAGGCCACCACCGGGGTCACATCGAATCGGGACGGTGGCACGAACAGCTTCGGTAGCACCGCAAAGGGTTCGACGCCCTCGCGTGCCAGCCCGGTTTCCTCACAGGCCTCGCGCAGGGCGGTATCGATCGGTCCGGAGTCGCCGGGGTCGACCGCACCGCCGGGAAATGCGACCTGACCGCGGTGTTGGCGCATGGTGGACGCGCGCTGAGTCAGCAGCACATCCGCATCGGCGGGCAGCCCGCCCGGGGTCTCGGGATCTGCTTCGGGCGAACCACTGAACAGCACGAGCACGGCCGCCTGCCGCGGTGTGGTGCTGATTGTCATGGCCCGCCGGACCGCGCGCGCCAACGACAGCGTGTCGGTGGAATCGGTATTCGGGTCCGCCGCTCGGCGCAGCCACTTCGGGATGCTGTCCGGCATGGAGATCTCGGTCATGCCGCAACTCCCAAGTTATTCGCGACCGTATCGGCGATATCGTCGACGCCGTTGAAGGCACGCACCACCACCTCGGCGACCGAACCATCCGCACGCAAAAGCACTGACACCGGCAGCACCGCGGGCGCACCGACCGCGGTACGCACCTTGGTGCGCGGGTCGAGGACGCCGGGCAACGTCACCTTCAGGTCGGTCAGCAACGCGAGCGCCCTCGCCTCATCCGGATCGCTGTGCACGGTCAGCACGGTAATCGCGTTTCCGGCTCGTCGCGCGTACTCCTGCACATCCGGCAACTCTTTGGCGCACGGTCCACACCAGTACGCCCACAGGTTCAGCAGTGCGGGTTTGCCCGCGAGTGCGGCCGCCAGGTCGACCGATTTGCCGTCGGATAGACAGCTCAGGCCGAGTCCGGCAAGCGGGCCGCGGCCCACCGTATCCGCGCTCGGCGCCGGACAATTCGCGAGCCCGGCAGCGGTGCGCGCCTCGACCGATGCGCTCGCTGGGGAATTCGCCGGATGGTTGCCGCTCGTCGCGGTGTCATCGTGATCGCGGGGCCACAGCGCGACCGCCAAGGCCACTACGGTGATCAACCCTGCCAGCGCCAAGCGCGCCGCGACAGGTATTCGTTTCACCGGCCCACCAGCTCGAGCAGATGCTCCGCCTCCGGACCCTTCACCAGCTTCGCCGCGGTCTCCGGGTCGGTCGGCCCGACCCCGAACGATGGACAGTCCTTGGCCAACAGGCAGACACCGCATGCGGGCTTGCGGGAATGACAGACCCGACGCCCGTGGAAGATCACGCGATGGGACAGCATTGTCCATTCCTTGCGTTCGATCAGCTCGCCGATGGCGTGTTCGACCTTCACCGGATCTTCCTCGGTGGTCCACGCCCAGCGTCGCACCAGCCGACCGAAATGGGTGTCGACGGTAATGCCGGGCACCCCGAAGGCGTTGCCGAGGATGACGTTGGCGGTCTTGCGGCCAATGCCGGGCAATTGCACCAGTTCGTCGAGGGTGTGAGGCAATTCACCATCGAAGCGTTCGACCAGTGCCTGGCCGAGTCCGATCAGCGAACTGGTCTTGTTGCGGAAGAAGCCGGTGGGCCGGATGTATTCCTCCAGCTCCGCGCGGTTTGCCTCGGCGTAGGCGCGGGCGTCGGGATACTTGGCGAAGAGCGCGGGTGTGGTCAGATTCACCCGCTCATCGGTGCACTGCGCGGAAAGTATTGTCGCAACCGCCAATTCGAGCGGTGTGCCGAAGTCGAGCTCGCAGTGCGCGTCCGGAAAGGCCACCGCGAGAGCGCGGTTCATCCGGCGGGCCCTTCGGGTGCGGCCGAGCTGGGTTTCCGCTTGTCGCGCTCGGGATTTGCGCTTCGGCGCGGGGACCGCGGCAAGTTGCGCATCGGTCGCCTCGACGGCAGGCGCAGGCCCGCTCACGGCAGCAGTGGAGGGGGAGACACGCACGCGTCCACCATACGGAACCACTCCACAACGGTGCCCTCCTAGATCTCTTGCCGTGTTCCATCTGAGACCTAGACCGTGTTTACTGCTCGTCATGCAAGGACTCGCTGTGGTGCTCTTCCCAGTGGTGCTGATGCTTTTCGCACTGGGCATGGAGCGGGTCGAGAATCGGCTCCGCAAACTTCTCGAACCCGACGAAGAGGTTCAGCAGTACCTGGACAAGGCAAGCAACGCCGAAGTGAAGGAGCTGACGAAGCTCGGACTGCCCGCCGCGGTGGCACGGATGCGCAGGCGCCGTTCCCGTGGCGAAGAGCTGGACGTCGCACGCGCCAGCTGAATCTGAATTGAATCCCCTACCGACCGGTACCTGGTACGCCGCGCAATCCACTCGTTACGTGGTGTCTGTCACTACGCTGCCGTAATGCCGCGTAGACTGCGCTGTTGGCCGATTCGCTTCGGTCCAGGACAGAGCCATTTCCCATAAGGAGCACATTCGTGGACGAGGCCCTCGCCAGAGCAGGCATCTTCCAAGGCGTAGAGCCCACCGCGGTGGCGGCCCTCGCCAAACAACTGCAGCCCGTGGATTTTCCGCGCGGCCATGTCATCTTCAACGAGGGCGAACCCGGCGACCGGTTGTACATCATCACCTCCGGAAAGGTGAAGATAGGACGGCGTTCCCCGGACGGCAGAGAAAACCTGCTGACCATCATGGGTCCGTCGGACATGTTCGGTGAGCTGTCGATCTTCGACCCGGGTCCGCGCACCTCGACCGCTACCACCGTGACCGAGGTCCGTGCGGTCACCATGGACCGTGACGCGCTCAAGTCCTGGATCGACCAGCGGCCCGAGATCGCCGAGCAACTGCTGCGCGTCCTCGCTCGTCGCTTGCGCCGCACCAACAACAACTTGGCCGACCTGATCTTCACCGACGTCCCCGGCCGGGTCGCCAAGGCGTTGCTGCAGCTCGCGCAGCGGTTCGGTACCCAGGAGGCCGGTGCGCTGCGGGTCACCCACGACCTCACCCAGGAAGAGATCGCGCAGCTGGTCGGCGCCTCCCGCGAGACCGTGAACAAGGCTCTGGCCGACTTCGCGCACCGCGGCTGGCTACGGCTGGAGGGCAAGAGTGTGCTGATCTCCGACTCCGAGCGCCTGGCCCGCCGCGCGCGCTGACGCTCGAACCCCATAGGCGACCGGAGAGCCCGGCCGCCGACCAGACGCGCTGCGGCAGGTGGACGCCGTGGCATCTGAATGCAAAAGCACGCTGAGTTATGCAAAAGCACGCTGAGTTCAGCTCGAATGAACTCAGCGTGCTTCGGTGTTTGCTAGTTCTGCTCGGCGCGCAGGTACTCCAACTGCGCCTGCACCGAACTACGCGCGGCAGGCCAGAGCCGCTTGTCGACATCGGCGTAGACCTTGCGCACCACCGACATCGCGCCGGCGTTCGGCCCGAGGATGCGCAACGCCTCCCGCACCTGATCGAGCCGCTCCTGCCGGTGCGCGATGTAGTACCGCGCGATCGGTTCCAGATCGGGATGGTCCGGACCATGTGCGGGCAGTAGCGCGCGTCCCACACCCACCTCGACCAGCTTGTCCAGGGATGCCAAATAATCGGCGAGGGCGCCGTCGGTGGAATCGAGCACAGTGGTGCCGAAGCCGAGAATGGTGTCACCGGTCAACACCGCGTCGTCCAGGACGAAACTCACCGAATCCTTGGTGTGGCCGGGGGTGTCCAGGACGGTGATCCGCAATCCGGCAGCCTCGATCACCTCGCCGTCGACCAGCGGCGCATCGGAATCACGCAGGAATTCGGTGGTCCTGGCCCGCACCGGCGTACCGGTCAGCTTGGCCAGCCGATCGATACCGCCGGTGTGATCGTGATGCCGGTGGGTGATCAGGGTGAGCGCGATATTGCCGTCGGTGGCGCGGGCGATCGTTTCGCTGTGCGCCTTATCCTTCGGTCCCGGATCGATGACGACGTATTCCGATTGTCCCGGCGCGCGCAGCAGCCAGGTATTGGTGCCCTCCAGCGTCATCTGGCCAGGATTGTCCGCGAGTACGACCGCCGCAGTCGGCGTGACCTGCCGCAGCTGGCCGTATGCGGGATGGGTGAGCGTCATCGAACCTGTTTAGCGCACTTCGGCGATCAGTTCGACTTCGACGGGGGTGTTGCGGGGCAGTTCGGCGACGCCGACCGCGGAACGCGCGTGCACGCCCGCATCACCGAAAACCGCACCGAGCAATTCCGATGCGCCATTGATGACCTGCGGCTGATCGGTGAATCCCGGTGCGGAAGCGACGAATCCGACGACCTTCACAATGCGCACGACCGCATCGAGCCCGACCAGATCGTGCACCGCTGCGATCGCGTTCAGCGCGCAGAACTTGGCCGCCTCCTTGGCCTGTTCGAGCGAAACCTCCGCGCCGACCTTACCGGTCGCCGATAGCTGTCCGTCCACGAACGGCAGCTGGCCGGAGGTGTAAACCAGCGAACCGGTGCGGATCGCCGGAATGTAGGCGGCGACCGGTGCCACAACCGGCGGCAAGGTCAGGCCGAGCTGGGCGAGGTTCTTCTCCCACTGGGTCATAGGTGCAGTCCCTTCGATTACTTGGGGCGCTTGAGGTAGGCGACGTGCTGTTCGCCGGTCGGACCGGGCAGCACAGTAACCAGTTCCCAACCGTCGGCGCCCCACTGGTCCAGAATCTGCTTGGTCGCATGCGTCAGCAGCGGAACGGTGGCGTACTCCCATACCTTCGAATCACTCATGACTGTAACTTTGGCAGCGCCTCCGGCGCTGCGTGTTCGCGGCCCCCCGTGTCTCGCGTCCGAGCCGTCGAGACTCGCGACTTCGTCGCATGCGCTTCGACGGC